>JAJDZN010000057.1 GCA_022824585.1 Bryobacterales bacterium
CAGCACGACGCCGTCGCGGTTTCCGAGGATGTTCGTCGAGAACCAGCCCTCGACACCAAGCAAGCGAGTCTTGAGCCCGGGAGCGACGAGGGTCTTCATGAAGGTCTGGCCGGTCTTGAAGTCCTTCCCGCAGATCGGGACCGAGCGCCGCTTCGCAAGCTCTTGAAGGGCCTCCGTGTCGACCGTCAGGTTGGGGGCTCCGTTGGCAAACGGAACCCCGGAGCAAACCGCAGCATAGGCGTAGATCTGGGAGGGAGCGATCTCCGGGTCGTTGTTGAGCAACCCGGTTTCGAATGCCTCCAAGGATGCGTGAACGTTTCCGGGCCGCTGGTGCGTTTCGGTCGATCCGCACCACACCATCACGACCCGATCCAGTCCGTTGGCGCGCTTGAAGTCCTCGATGTCCTGGATCAGTGCCTCCGCGAGCGCCATCTTGTTCGTGCCGGGCTTGACGTGCGAGCCCTCCAAGCGGGGCACGAAGCAATGCTCGAATACCCCTGACATGGGACGGACGGCGCGAAGGTCCGCCTCGACCTCCGCGAGCAGTGATGGCTCGATCACGCCGGCACCGCTGGCGGAGTCGAAGCAATCGATGTCACGGATATCCCACCCCCCGAATGCCAGGTTTCCGATGTCCTGAAGCTCCAGCAGTTCCCGAATCAGCGGATTGCGCCTGTCAGTACGCCTGCTCAGGCGGATCCGTCCCATCTGAGCCAGCGATCCGATCGGCTTGCCGAGGCCCTTGTTGATCAGGGCGACGCCACCGATCACGGTGGTGGCGACAGCCCCCAGTCCCGGCAGCAGAACACCCAGCCGCCCTTCTGGAGGCACGATCGGCGGCGGGGCCTTGCGGGAAACGAAGCGCTCCTCGAACCCCTCCTTCCCTCCGGGGATCTTCCGGCGGTTCCCCTCCAGCAAGCCGTCCTGACGGCTGTCCGCGACGAATCTCCCCTGCTCCACGCAACGGCGGAGTTCCTCCAGCGAAAGGCCGAGCGCATCCGAAATCTCAGCAGCATCGCGGAACTTCAGTTCCCGCTTCCGTTGGACTAGCCCCAAGTAAAGTTGCTGATAGCCTATTCGCGTCCGTTCTGCGAGCATCTTCAGATTGACGGAATATACCTCTTGATGGTTCATATGATAATTGTATGAATCGTCAATTTACTGTGTGATAATATTTTTGCAAGAATGCGTGACATTGACACTGGATTCTTGCCTTTCGGAAGACGGACAGAGATGCCAAACCGGTCTTGGTAGCGACGGCCGCCGCCGTCCGAACCGGACAAGCTCTCCGGGAAGGGCATCCGCAGCCGAGTCCTGTTGCTGGCTCGCATGGTGAGCAGCCGAGCAAGCGGGAGCCGTTTTCTTGCGATGAGCTGGCGGGCCCAGGTGCACCCGCAGGGGATGGTGCTCGGCCCGTGAACGCTACGCAGTCCCCAACCGGGATTGCGCTCGGTGCGGTAGGCCGGGCCTCTAATCGCTTGGCGCTTCCACTGGTGTGACGGGTCGCTTCGCCGCGCAGGTCGAGCGCCCGCACGCTCTGATAGAGTGGAAATTCGATGGCTGGAAGACCTCCACATACCGGCGGCGGCCCCCCCAGTGCGGCAGCGAGACCCCCCGGAATCCCGCCTCATCCTCAGACGCTGGATGGCGCAGCGCTCTTGCACCAGATGTTTCGGTTTGACCGGGCGGCCTGGCGCATGCTGGACTGCGGCGAGCGTGACGAGATCGCGAGCGAGGCCTCCTCGGTCTTGCACGGCATGGAAGACAACGCCACCAACGGCTCGGCTGTGTTTTCGCTGCTGGGCCACAAAGGCGACCTGCTCCTAGTGCATTTCCGACCCGACCTCGAGCAGGTTCATCGGGCTGAACTCGATGTTGAGAACCTGCGCCTGGCGGAGTTTCTGGAGCCGACCACATCGTATGTCTCGATAGTCGAGCTCGGCCTGTACGACTCGTCCTACAAGCTCTACCAGGAACTGGCCGAGCAAGAGATTTCTCCGGACAGCGACGAATGGGCCCAGCGCGTGCGCACCCGCATGGATGAGCAGGCTGCTGCCATGGCGCCTCGCCTCGATCCGTCGGTGCCCGCGCACAAGTACCTGTGCTTCTATCCGATGGACAAGAAGCGCGGCGAGCAAATCAATTGGTACACCCGCCCGATTCGGGAACGCTTGCAGATGATGCGCGAGCACGGCATGATCGGCCGGCGCTACGCCGGCAGGGTCAAGCAGATCATCTCGGGCTCGATCGGGTTCGACGACTGGGAGTGGGGCGTGGACTTGTTCGCCGACGATCCGCTGGTGTTCAAGGAGCTGATCTACGAGATGCGCTTTGACGAAGCCAGCGCCGTCTACGCGGATTTCGGCCCGTTCTATATCTCCATCCGCCTGCCGGTGGCGCAACTTGCCAATTGGCTGAACGCTGGCGACCCGCGATTCGGCACAATCGCGCCCTGAGGGCCGTTTCGTGCGCCTGGCGAAGGCGTGGCGCGGCCGAACTGCTATAGAATCGATCTAAGTTAGCGGGCACGTTCAGCGCGCCTCCACGCTGTCACCTCATGCGGAGTTATCTCTACTCGATCGCGGCCGCTACAGTCCTGATCGCAGCGGCACCTGCAGCGGAATTCGAACTAGCCTACATCGGCTCGGCCGACAGCTCATCGCTGCGCGGCCTGAAACTGGGCATCGACGAGTCCAACCTCCAAGGCGAGTTCCTCGATGTCAAGCTAACCTTGGCAGAACTTTCGGGCAAGGCGGTGCCAGACGCCGCTCTCGCCGTGTTCGCCGACAGGCCCGGCTCAATCGCAGACATCGCCGCGGACGCAGGCGGCAGGGCCGTGTTTAACCTCAGCGACGACTCCGACGAACTGCGCTCGGCCTGCCTGGCCAACGCCCTGCACATCATCCCCAGTGCCAAGATGAGGGCCGACGCCGTGGCGCAATGGCAAGCCGCCAATCCCGGCAGCAAGGTATCCGCCGCTGCCTGGCACAGCGCGGCGGTCAAGTTCGCCGCGCGCGACCTCAACCGGCGTTACCTGGATCGCTACGGCAGCCCGATGGACGAGCTTGCCTGGGCCGGCTGGTTCGCCGCGCGCGCCGTGGGCGACACGTTAATGCGCGAGCCGGACTCCGATGCCGCGGCTCTGCTGGAAGCCCTTAAACAAGCTGACGGCTTGGACGGTCAGAAGGGCGATCCTCACAGCTTCCGGGCCAGCGGCCAGCTGCGGCAGCCTTTGGTCTTTGTGGGCGCAACGGGTGAATTGCTGGGCGAGGCCCCCGTGCGCGGTGCACAGGGAGGCTTGGACAGCCTGGGAAGCTCGCCCTGCCAATAACACCATGCTCCGAATCCTCACAGCCCTCGTACTCCTGCCGCTGGCGCAAGCGCTGGCGGAGCCCACGCACAGGCTTTTCGTCACGAACGAAGCCGGCGACTCGGTGACCGTGATCGACACCCGCAGCGGTGCGGTCGAGGCGACGGTCCCGGTCGGCGGGCGTCCGCGCGGGATCGGTTTCAGCCCCGACCGCAAGCTAGTCTACGTTGCACTTGGCGACGACAACGCCATCGGCGTGATCAACTCCGCCAGCCTCGAGCTGGAGCGCACGATCCCAGCCGGTTCGGATCCGGAAGCGTTCGCCGTCCATCCCGATGGAACGATCTACCTGTCGAACGAAGACGAGGGCCTGGCCACTGCCCTGAATCCGGTATCGGGCGAGATCCTCGCCGAGATCAAGGTCGGGATTGAGCCCGAGGGCGTGGGCGTCAGCCCGGACGGCAAGCAAGTGCTCGTGACGAGCGAATCCTCGAACATGGTGCATGTCATATCGGTGGCGGACAAGCGCCTGGTTGCCAACATCCTGGTAGGCGCTCGGCCCCGCGAGGTCGCGTTCAGCCCCGACGGCAAGTACTTCTGGGTCACCTCGGAGGTTGCCGGCCACGTCTCCAAGGTCGACCGCGCGACCAACCGTATCGCGGTCGCCAACAGGCAGCTGCGCCGCCAGATCAGCCCGCGCGTCAAGCCGAAGGGCGTTCTGCTGAGCCCCGATGGCCAACGGCTGTACGTGTCCATGGGCCGGGGCAACGCCGTGGCGGCGCTGGACCCGGAGACTCTCGAAGTGCTCGACACCGCCGAGACCGGGGTCCGGACCTGGGGCATCGCGCTGTCGAGAGATGGCAAGCGACTCTACGCAGCCAATGGTCCGGATGCCACGGTTTCGGTGGTCGATACAACCACGATGTCCGAGATCAAGACGATCCCGACCGGCGAGATGCCGTGGGGCGTTGCCCTGGATGACTAGCTGCCGCCGGACACTGGCCGCGCTAGCCTTGGCCGCCTTCGCGCTGCCGGCGCAATCCTCCGGCCGCGAAGTCAGCGCGCTGGAGGCGATCGGCTGGAAGCTCTTTTTCGACCCGCTGCTGTCGAAGCCCCGCAATACTTCCTGCGCGAGCTGCCACATTCCTGAGAATGGTTTTGAATCCGGCGTCGCTCTCGGCGAAGGCGCCTATGGCGACACGCTGCCGCGCAACGCTCCGACCGTGGTCAACCTGGCCGACGCCGAGTTTTTCTTCTGGGACGGCCGGGCCGGATCTCTCGAAGAACAAGCCAAGGGTCCGATCGAGAACCCGATCGAGATGGACCTCGCTCTCGACGAAGCGGCCCGGCGCGTACGCGACGAAGCGGCCTATGCCAGGGCCTTCGGGCAGGCTGGGATCGACGACATCACGATCGAGGCGATCGCCCAGGCGATTGCCGCCTTCGAGCGCGGGCTCGCGACCGGTCCGACACTGTTCGACAAGTGGCTCGCGGGAGATCGCTCGGTCTTTAACGAAGCGCAGGAACGAGGGCGCATGATCTTCTTCACGCGGGGCCAGTGCGCCACCTGCCATTTCGGCCCGAACTTCACGGACGGAGCGTTCCACAATATCGGCACGGGCACGGCGGACGACCCCGGCCGTTCCGAGATCAGCGACGACGACTACGATATCGGCGCGTTCAAGACCCCGGCGCTGCGCAACTGGAGGGGCCGCGAGCCGTTCATGCACGACGGCCGGTTCGAGACGCTGGACGACGTGCTCGCGTTCTACAACGAGCCCAAGACGGACGCCTTGGGACAGACTGAACTCGACCCGCTGGACCTGAGCGAGCAGGATCACTCCGACATCAAGGCATTCTTCGAAACCCTCAACGGCGCATGGCCCGATCTGGCACCTTACGAAGCGGCTTGGCAAGCCCTGCAATAGCCGCCGGGCCGCAGCGGGAGTCGTGAGGCCGTGACCCTGGACGAACGCAAGTGGCGGGAGTGGACCGCTTGGTCCGCCCTCGGCGCCACTGCCGCGAACTTCGCGTCGATCGCCGCATCCCATAGCATTCTGGGCGCCGGGCTGGGACTGTTGCTGCTGCGGCCGCGGGCAGTGCGGCTGCCGCCTGTCGCCTGGCCGCTGATTGCTCTGCTGGCGTGGACCCTGGTGTCCGCCGCTGCCTCGGCTGACCCGGCGGCGGCTCTGCCCCAGATCAAGAAGCTCTACGTGTTCGCGATCCTGCCCCTGGCGTACACCGCGCTGCGCACGGCGGACATGTGCAGAAGGGCGACGGAAGCTTGGTTTGTCGTGCTCGTAGCCGCCTGCGGGCTGGCCATTGCCGAATTCGGCGCATCGGCCGCCAGCGAGTTGGGGCGGGGCGGAGATTTCCACGGCCTGCTGATCGCCGACCGCATCCGAGGCTTCTACAGCCACTGGATGACGTTCAGCCAAGTCGCGACCCTGGGCGCTCTGACCCTGGCCTGCTACCTGCTGTACGGGCGCCGGCGCCCCGGATCCGGGATCTGGTTCGCCTGCGGCGTCGTGATGGCAGTCGCGCTCGTGCTCAGCTTCACGCGCAGCGCCTGGCTGGCCCTGCTGGTCGGCGGGCTGTATCTTTTGGCCAGCGCCAAGCCAAGGGCGCTCGCGCTCGTGCCGGTTGCCGCCGCCGCGCTGTACTTCTGGGGGCCGGTCGGCCTGCAGGAACGCATCCGGTCCATCCGTCCCGAGGCCAATCAATCACGCATCGTGATGTGGCGCACCGGTCTGAACATGGTCGCGGCCCACCCCTTGCTGGGAGTCGGACCCGAACGTGTAGGACCGCGGTTCGCAGAATTCCAACCGGAAGATGTCGAAGAGCTCCCGCCCGGATTCTACGGGCACCTGCACAACCTGTACATCCACTACGCGGCCGAGCGCGGCGTTCCGGCCGCGCTCATGGTCCTGTGGCTGTTCGGGCAGATCCTGTTCGACATGCGGCGCGGCTTGAAACGGCTGCCGGAAGCATACGACGACCGCCGCTTCCTGCTCCAGGCCGGCGCAGCCGGGACGCTGGTCATGGCCGTCCTGAGCTGTTTCGACGTCACCCTGGGAGACAGCGAGGTGCTCGCAGCGTTCCTGGCGCTGGCGGCCGTCGCCTACCGCGGCCTGGCCGAGACACCCTCCGGCTCGAGCGCAGACTGACCCCTCCCCGGGATCGCTTCGCGCCTATGCCATGATTGACCAAAGACCCATGCAATTCACGCTTACCGACACGGCCTTGGAACAGATTGAAGCGGATGCCGCGATTGGATTCGTCTACGACAGCGGCAACGACTGCACCGCCGCCACCGACTGGAACGAACTCACTGCAGGCTTGGCCCGCGAACTGGCGGAGAGCGGCGAATTCCGCGCGAAGCAGCAGTCCACATCGCTCGTGCACCGCCCGGCGGGCATGCGCGCCGGACGCCTGCTGCTGGTCGGCTGCGGCACCCACGCCAAGGCCAGCACGGTGCGCTTGCGCGAAGCGGCCAGCGCGGGCTGGCGGCGCTTGCGCACGGCCGGAGTGCGCAGCCTGGCCACCGCGCTGCCAGACGGGATGGCCCGCGACGACGCCCTCATGGCCATCGTCGAGGGCATCGTGGCAGCCGACTACGAACCGGATGCCCACAAGACCGAGGACAAGCAGGCTTCCGCGCTGGAACGCGTCGTCATCGCCTGCCCCGATGACGCGCAAGCCGCGCTAGACCGCGCGACTGCCGTGGCTCAAGGCCAGCTTCGCGCGCGCGAGCTGGTCAACGAGCCCGGCAACTTGCTGCCGCCGCAGGAGCTGGCCGCCCGGACCATGGCACTGGCCGCCGAGGCGGGCTTGGAGTGCGAGGTGCTCGACAAGACCCAACTCGAGGAGCTCCGCATGGGCGCCCTGCTAGGCGTGGCCCGCGCCAGCGTCCAACCGCCGGTGATGATCGTGCTGCGATACAAGCCCGAGGCCGGGATTTCCGACCCTGGGGCACACCTTGGGCTGGTCGGCAAGGCGGTCACGTTCGACACGGGCGGAATCTCGCTCAAGCCCCCAGCCGACATGCACCTGATGAAGCATGACATGGCGGGCGGCGCGGCCATGATCGGCACGATGCTGGCCCTGGCCTCGATTCGACCCAGCCTGCCCGTCACCGCCGTGATCCCATCGGTTGAGAACATGCCCGGAGGGGCCGCCCAACGGCCCGGGGATGTCGTGACCTCCCGCAGCGGGAAGACGGTCGAAGTGCTCAACACGGATGCGGAGGGCCGCCTGATCCTGGCAGATGCGTTGACGTACGCCAAGGAGCAGGGCTGCACCCACCTCGTGGATGCCGCCACCCTGACGGGAGCCATTGTCGTGGCGCTGGGCACCGACCACACGGGTGTGTTCAGCAACAACGACTCGTGGCGCGAGCAAGTGCTCAGCGCGGCCGGCAAGGCCGGCGAGCGAATGTGGCCCATGCCGCTCGGCGAAGAATACACCAAGCTGCTGGAGAGCCCGATTGCCGACATGGCCAATATCGGGCCGCGCTGGGGAGGGGCCTGCACGGCGGCCGCCTTTCTCGAGAACTTCGCCGGGGACACGCCTTGGGCGCACCTCGACATCGCCGGCACGGCCTGGTACGAGAAGAAGCTGCCGCACGCGCCCGTCGGACCCAGCGGCGCCGGAGTCCCGACGCTGGTGCAGCTGGCCCTGGCCATGAGCCGGTGAATCCGCCGGCCGCGCAAACGACTCAGTGGATGGTGGACGCGCCCTCCATGCCAAGCGGACCCGTCGTGACGTTGCGGTTGACGTGACGGTCCAGGTTGATGATGTAGGTCTCGGGGGAGTTCAGCAGGTGCGCCGAGTGTGTCGCCGCGACGATGCGAAAGTCCTTTGTGTCGACAAGTTCCTTGAGCATCTTCAGGATGCGCAGCTGGTTTGACTGCGACAGCGCCATTTCGGGCTCGTCCAGTAGCAGCAGCGAGCCGTTCGGCAATTGCGGGAACAGGTCTTTGAACAGCGAGAGCATGACCTGCCCGTGGCTGGCGGTAAGCAGGAACTCCTTCATGGCCGGCTGGTCGTCATACAGCGACGGCGTGTTGCGCGGGTTGTGCTGCTCGGCATCGAACAGCAGGACCTTCGGGATTTCCGCGCCTCCCTTGTCCAAGCGGTAGGCGTAGTTATCCACTTCCTCCCCCTGCAAGGCGTAGTAGATCGCATGCAGGAGAGTGGACTTGCCCGAGCCGTTCTCGCCCTCCAGCATGATCAGAGGATGGGACAGGTCCACCACCATCGGCATGTGGAAGTTCAGGTTCATGAAGACCGGGTGGCTGAGGATCTTGAGATACATGCGCTCTCAACAGCATAGCTTGGGGCCCGGTTCGCCCAATCGGTCCGTTGGCGCGCGCGGGTGGAACCCGCGCCACGCGGAAGCAGCGAGAGAGGCGTCGCGCGTCCGGACCCGCTTGCGCGCGATCCCGCGAAGCCCCGGCCCAGAACGGGACCGGACAGCGGCTCGCTTAAGATTGGAACTGCAATGCGGCCGACGCGACGTAGGCGCCCGCCGGTCACCCCCGAGCCCGAATTCGCGGGCTGCGAAATCGAGGTGCTCGGCTCGGGGACGAGCGTGGGAGTGCCCACGATCGGCTGCCACTGCAAGGTCTGCACCTCGGACGACCCCCGGGACCGGCGCCTCCGCCCCTCTGTCGCGGTTCGCTTCTACGACGAAGACATCCGGCGGACCGTGGTCATCGACACATCGCCAGACTTCCGGCAGCAAGCGCTGCGCGCCAAGCTCGAGCGCGTCGACGCAGTGATCTACACCCACGATCACGCAGATCACATCATGGGACTGGACGACATCCGGCCGTTCAACTACGGCAGGCCGGACCGCATTCCGGTGTACGCATCTCCCATTACGCTGCGATCCCTGCGCCGCGTGTTTCCCTACGGGTTCGCGGGCGAGGGCAGCCATCCCGGCGGCGTGCCGCGACTGGATGCCAGGCCGGTTAACGCCGACCCGATCAACCTGTTCGGAATGGTCTTCCAGCCGGTGCAGGTGGACCACGGGCCCAAGAAGATCCTCGGCTATCGCTTTGGCCGCGCCGCCTACGTCACCGACCAGACCGGATTCCCGCCGGAATCTCTGGCGCAGCTCCAGGACCTCGACGTGCTTTTCCTCGGCGCCCTGCGCCACCTTCCGCATCCCATGCACTCGACAGTCGAGCAGGCGCTCGAGCTGGTGGAGATGCTGCGGCCCAATCGGGCGTTCTTCACGCATGTGTGCCACGAACTCTCGCACAAGGAGACCATCCGCCAGCTCCCCAGCGGCGTCTCGCTTGCCTATGACGGGCTCCGCATCGAGGTCGAGGGCTAGCGCGTGGACAGCCGGTGGGAAGGTCTTGACGACTTGGGCGACAGCTTCGGCCCGTCATCGGTAACCATCGGGAATTTCGACGGAGTACATCGAGGGCACTGCAAGATCCTGCGCACGGTGGCGGAACTGGCCCGCAAGGACGGACTGACGTCCGTGGCGCTCACATTCGACCCCCACCCGCTGGCAGTCGTGGCCCCCGCGAAGGCCCCGAAGAGCCTGACCAGCATTCTGCAAAAGGCCGCGCTGATCCGGGAACAGGGCATCGACAAGGTGGTGGTAATGCGCTTCACCCCGGAAATCGCGGGTCTGTCGCCGCGAGGCTTCGTCGAGAGAGTTCTGGTCCGAAGCCTGCGGGCGGCGCGCGTAACGGTCGGCGCCAATTTTCGGTTCGGCCAAGGGCAGTCCGGCACCACGGACACGCTCCGGGCGCTCGGATCGGAATTCGGTTTCGCGGTGGGCAATGCCGGCATCGTGACGGTCGGCGGAGCGCCGGTCAGCAGCACCCGCGTGCGCGAAGTGGTCGGCGGCGGGGACATGCGCCGGGCCCGGCGCTTGCTGGGACGGGTGTTCTGCCTCAGCGGCCCGATCGTGAAGGGAGCCGGCATCGGGTCGAAGCAGACGGTGCCGACCCTGAACCTCGTTCCGGACAGCGATGTCCTGCCTGCCGACGGCGTCTACGTGACGCTGACGCGCATCGCGGGCGAGGTTCGCTGGCGCGACTCAATTACCAACATCGGCATGCGACCCACCTTTGCCGGGCAGAGTCGCACGATCGAGACCTACGTCTTGGACGATCTGGGAGCGGCCGCCCCGATCGCGCTAGAATTGGGGTTCGTCCGGAAGCTGCGGGACGAGCGCCCGTTCCCGTCCGCCGAGTCGCTGCGGGATCAGATTGGCATTGATATCGAGGCAGCCCGGCGCTTCTTTCGCAGGCTGCGGTCACTGTCAGACGGAGCTCGGACGTACTCCTGAACAGACGCGGAGCGCACCCGCTCCCCAGAAACGAGAAGACCTATGAGCATCAAACTCACCGCCGCCAAGCGCGCGCACCTGCAGGCTCTGGCCACCGAGCGAGGAATCATCGGCGCCGCCGCGATGGACCAGCGCGGATCGCTGAAGAAGGCGATCGCCAAAGGCAAGGGCATCGAGCCCGGCGACGTCACCGACGAGATGATGAGCGAGTTCAAGCTCAGCGTTTCCAGAGCTCTGACCCCGCATGCAAGCGCCATCTTGCTCGATCCCATCTGGGGCATGCCGGGCGCGAAGGCGCGAGCCTCGAACGCCGGGCTGCTGCTGTCGTACGAGGAGAGCGGCTACGACAACACCCAGCCGGGACGGCTGGCCACCCTGGTGAACGACCTGTCCGTGCGGCGCATCAGCAGGCTTGGCGCCAACGCGGTCAAGATCCTGCTGTACTACACGCCGTTCGAAGATAGCCGTGTCAATGACGTCAAGCACGCGTTCATCGAGCGCATCGGCGACGAGTGCGCCGCGAACGACATCCCGTTCTTTCTCGAGTTCGTCGGGTATGATCCGGCGGGAGGCGACGAGAAGGGTCTCGAGTTCGCCCGGCGCAAGCCGGAGGTGGTCCGAGAGAGCATGCGCGAATTCTCCAAGGACAAGTACGGCATTGACGTGCTCAAGGTCGAGATCCCGGTCAACATGAAGTTCGCACAGGGCGCGCGCGCCTGCGGCGGACCGAGCGCTTACTCGAAGTCCGAGGTGATGGAGCACTTCCGCGCCGCGGCCGAAGCAGCTGCGCGCCCGTTCATCTACCTCAGCGCGGGCGTGAGCAACGAGGTGTTCACCGAGTCGCTGGAATGGGCAGCCGAATCGGGCACGAAGTTCTCCGGCGTATTGTGCGGCAGGGCGACTTGGCAGGAGGCGATTCCGATCTACTGCCAGCAGGGAGTCGCCGCGCTGGACGACTGGCTGGGCACGCGAGGCGTCGAGAATATCGGCCACATCAACGACCGCTTGGAAGCGGCCGCTCCTTGGTATTCCTTCTACGGCGCGGAGAGCCCGGACGCTCTGGTCGCCTAGGCCGCCACGCCAACGCCAGGCGGAGCGGGGCGCCGCTTCGCGAATTCCAGCAAGGCCCCCTCCGCCGAGCGGCCAAGGGATCCGTCCGCTCGCAACGGCATGCGAATCTGCAGTCGCGCGCCCTGCTCGGCGGCCGCGCGCTGGCCGTCCAGCAAAGCGCGGACACCGGACGCGCTGTCACCAGCAAGCCGACACGTCAATTCGAGCGGCTTGTCCCGGTTGCGCACCCAAGCTTGCGCGGCTAGTCCGGCCTCAGGTCTTGGCAGCTCCAGCCCCTGCGCCGCGACAAAGTCCTCGTCTCCGTTCACCCCCGAGCCGAAAGCGATGAGCAGCCCGGGCTGGGCCTCCCTGATGATCGAGTACGTCTGACCGACCGGGAACAGATCCGGGCGGGCCAAGTAGCCCTGTTGCGGTTCCAAACGGATCCCCGCAAGCGGGATGTAGCGATAGGCGATTTCTTGCAGCTGGTTGTGAACGTGCCGAATGTACAGCAAGAAATCCTCGTCCTTCTCGAAGCGGTACTCCGCCGGCGTTGATTCGTAACCGGGACGCGCGCCCGTCCAAGCCGTCTGCGCGGTCTCGGCCGGATAGAAGTATGCATGCCTCCAGTCCGCCGCGTAGGAGAACGAGATGACGAGGCCAAGCCCCCGCTCGCTGCACGCCCGGCAGAGCTCATCCAAGAGGTCGCGTCCGCTGGCTTCCAAACAATTGAAATCGGTCTGGACCGTCCGAAACAGGCAGAAGCCGTCAGCGCCGCGGGCGGTGAGCCCGATGTAGCCCATCCCGCACGCGACCGCCAAGTCCGCCAGACGCTCGGCGTCAAAGCCGCTGGGATCGAACGTGGATCGGAGCTGGGTGTACTGCGCGATAGGGATTCGCTCGTCGAACTGCGCCGATGGCCCCCGACCCAGCTGGCTGAACACGCCGTACTCAAGACTGAGGCCGAGGTCGCAGGATCGGAACCACTCCTCAGCGGCGCGCGCTGGGCTCCCCGCATAAAGCGCCTGCCATTCCTCCAAGTAGCGCGGTGCCGAGGACTCTGGGCGCGGCGGCCTGGAGCAGCCGACGAGCGCGCTCGCCGCAGCGATGAATGTACGTCGCCGCATCCGTTGGATTGTATCGCCGCAGCGCTTCGGAGCGGGCTGATAGACTTGCGGGGTGCGAAACGCCCTCCCTGTTCTTTCGGTCGCGTTCTTGCTGGCAGCCTGTACAGCCGGTCCCGAGCCAGAGGAGCCGACGCCGGTGGCCGCGTCAGTTCAGATCTTCGAGGCCGAGAAAGGCGGCTACGCCCATTACCGCGTGCCCGCCATCGTAGTCTCTCCCGCTGGAACAGTCATGGTCGTGACCGAAGCCCGCGCCAGCGAGCGAGGCGACTGGGGGCTGCAAGACATCCTGATGGTCCGCAGCAGGGATGGCGGGCGGACTTGGGACGAGCCTCGCAAGATCGTGGCTCTGGAGGGCGAACCGGAACAGAACGAAGCGGCTCTGGCACAGGGCCTAGCCGAACCGGGCGTCACCACGTACAACAACATCGTGCCGATCGTCGATGCGGAGGAGAACGTCGTCCACTTCCTGTTCTGCAACGCGTACAAGCGCGCCTACTACATGCGCAGCGCGGACGATGGCGAGACATTCTCGGAGCCGGTGGACATCACGGACACTTTCGAGCGCTTCCGGGACGAGTACGACTGGAAGGTCATCGCGACCGGGCCGGGCCACGGCATCCGCCACAGCAGCGGGCGGCTGATCGTGCCGGTGTGGCTCTCCGACGGCACGGCCGGGCATGCGCACCGGCCATCGATCGTCTCGACGATTTTCAGCGACGACGGCGGTGCCACCTGGGAGCGCGGCGACGTGGTCGTGCGGCACCCCGACCTCAAGAACCCTTCCGAGACATTGGCCGTCGAGCTCTCCGACGGCAGCGTCATGCTGAACATCCGCCACGAGTCCCCGAATCACCGGCGCGCCGTGACCGTGAGCCCGGGCGGCGCGGCGGGATGGTCCGAGCTGCGGTTTGACGAGGCTCTCTTCGAGCCAATCTGCATGGCAAGCCTGTTGCGCGTCGGCGACGCGCTGGTGTTTGCGAATCCAGACAGCAAAGAGCCGCGCGATCCGGAGAATCCCGACGGCAACTGGAAGCGGCACAACTTGACCGTGCGACTCAGCGAGGACGAGGGTGCCACTTGGCCGTACGAGCGGGTCATCGAGCCGGGCGTGAGCGGTTACAGCGACCTGGCTGCCGGCCCCGATGGAACGATCTACCTGGTGTACGAAGACGGCACTCCGACTGATCGCGGAACGCACGTGAAGTACTTGACCGTGGCGAGTTTCGACGCCGACTGGATCCGCGGACAGTGACTCGCAGCGATCCTCGCGCGGCAAAGCGGCATGACCTAGCCGCCCCAGCGGCGCGCTTCGACTAGTTCACGCGCAAGTACTAGATGCCGTTCCCGCTGGGCGTGGCCGCGATGCCCGCCTGACGCCGCCTTCAGCGGCAGCAAGGAGCGGGCCCCTGCGCTGGGAATCCCTGCCCTGGGCTCGTCGCTGGCAGTGTTTCTGACGCTGGCCGGCTTGCGGAGGAGAGCACCCCGCGTCCATAGCGGCGCCGGCTCCTAGGCACCACTGCAGGTCGATAGGGCACATCGCGCAATGCCGAGAGGGTACAGCAGGGACATATGGGAACGCATCGCAGCGAGCAGACATACATTGCAAATTGAATATTTTGTGTTAAATTTACATAGATGATTCGCCGCATTCTGCAATCGGAGCTGCTGTCGCTGTTGCGGTACAACCCAGCCGTCGTCCTCATGGGCTCTCGTCAAGTGGGTAAGACAACCTTGGCCTTGGAAATCGCGCGCGAGCGAAGCAGCGTCTACTTGGATCTCGAGCGGCCGAGCGACCTGGCGAAGATTGCCGACATCGAGTCATTCTGCGACCTGAACGAAGCCAATCTGTTGATCTTTGACGAAGTGCAGCTTGCCCCGAACCTGTTCGCTCCCCTTCGCGGAGTCATCGACGCTCGCATTCGCGCGGGAGATCGCTCGGCACAGTTCCTTTTCCTCGGGTCCGCGAGCATCGAACTGCTGCGCCAATCGAGCGAGACGCTCGCCGGTCGTGTCGCGTACTGCGAACTGAGGCCGTTCGACATAAGAGAGGTCGGGCATGGAGCCCTGCACGAGCTATGGCATCGCGGGGGCTTCCCGGAGAGTTTCGTTGCGGACAGCGACGCAAGGAGTCTTGACTGGAGGCTCGACTTCATCCGCACCTATCTGGAACGCCACATGCCGCAACTCGGTCCCCGCATCCCCGCTGAGACGTTGCGGCGCTTCTGGACGATGCTCGCCCACAACCAAGGGCAGGCCTTCAACGCTTCGGCACTCGGACGAGGGCTGGGCCTGAGGAGCGTGACGATCAGCCGCTATCTCGACTTCATGGTTGATCTCTTGCTCGTCCGCCGACTTCAGCCGTGGACTAGCAATCTGGGCAAGCGTCTCGTGCGTGCTCCCAAGACCTACTTGCGCGACAGTGGGATCTGCCATGCATTGCTGGGGATCGGGTCACTCAACGACTTGCTGGGGCATCCCGTGGTCGGCGGCAGCTGGGAAGGGTTCGTCATCGAGACCATAATCGGCGCATTGCCAAGGCACGCTCGCTTCGGCTACTACCGCACATCCGGCGGGGCGGAGGTTGATCTCGTGGTGGATTTCGGAGCGGGCAAGCTCGTGGCGATCGAAGTCAAACGCAGTCGAGCCCCCTCAGTCTCAAGGGGCTTCTTCAGCGCTTGCGAGGACCTCAAGCCCACGCTGCGACTTGTCGTGCATGCCGGTGGCGAGTGTTTTCCGCTATCGAGGGAAGTCGAGGCCGTTTCCTTGGAAGGGGCCCTCTCGCGAATCCAAGACTTCCAGCCGGCCGCTCGAAGCGCGAAGACGTGAGACGGCCGGATGCATCCGATCCCGGGGCGACAGATGGCAGCCCGGGGGCGGTGGTCTCACGCAGGCCGACCCGTCGATTCAGCGATCTTGGTCAGCTCCTTCACGATGCCTGCATTGCCGGAATCGTCGATCACGTTGCAAAACTCCCCCGGATCGTTCTCGAGATCGAAGAGCTCGCTGCGCTCCCAGCTGAGGTGGTTGAGCTTCCAGCGGTCGGTGCGGACCATGACGATCGGCGGCTTGCCCACGAAGCGGTCATCCGCCGTGAACACCCGGCGGCAGAAGTAGTATTCCGAATAGGCGAACTCGCGCCCTGCGTGCCGCTCGCCGCGAACCGATGCCGCGAACGAGCGCCCGTCGATTCCCGCGGGGGCGTCCAAGCCGCACAATTCCGCCACGGTCGGCAGCAGGTCAACCTGTTCGACGATGTGCTCCCTCGCCGAACCGGCGCCCAATCGGTCGGGCGTGCGAACGATCAGCGGCACTCGTACCGACTGCTCGTACATGTTGTGCTTGGTCCACATGCGGTGAGCGCCGGCCATCTCGCCGTGATCCGAGGTATAGATCACCACCGTGTTCTTGTCCAGGCCAAGTTCGCGCAGCGTGTCAAAGACCCGGCCCACGTTGGCATCCATCTGCGAGACATTGCCGTAGTAGCCGCGGATCGCATCGCGCAACTCCTCGTCTGTCTGCTGGTACCAGCCCCGCTCCTTGGCCCGCACCAAGTGCCCGTGGAAGCCTGTCTCCAGCGCGTTCGGCGCCCGTTCGGGCAGCTCGATGTCAGTGTCCTCGTAGCGGTCCCAGTAGTTGCGGTGGGGCACGAGCGGCGTGTGCGGCATGAAGAACGAAGCCCACAGGCAGAAGGGCCGGTCCTTGTGCTCCCGCAGGAACCGCACCGCCTCCTCCGCATAGAAGGTGTCGCGGAAGAGCCGTTCGGGCATTGCCGACGGCCGACCGCTCGTCGCTCCCCCTTCGCCCTGGTCCGCGCGGAACGCCTGGGCTTCCTGCTTGGTCAGGCGTGCCTGATGCGAAGCAGCGTTGACCCTGTGCGCGAACCCGTGCTTGCGGCTCTCGTCGACAAAGTGCATCTTGCCGACAGCCGCCGTCGAGTATCCGTGGTCTCCGAAGAGGTGGGCCGCGGTGCGCGCGTCCGAAGAGAGCGCGTCCTGCAAAATCTTGGCGCCGTGCCGGCTGGCGTAGTTCCCGGTGATGATGGATCCGCGCGACGGCACGCAGACCGGAGACTGGCAATAGGCCCGCTCGAAGCGGACGCCGTCCGCCGCAATCTCATCGATATGCGGGGTCTGGGCCTGCTCGTGCCCGTAGCAGCCAGAGGCGGCTGCCTGATGCTGGTCCGAGCACAAGAACAGCAGGTTCGCGCGCCGCGTCTGGGGAAACGCGAAGAACGGCCCGGTCGAGGCCGCGGCTAGGGTGCGGATGACAGCTCGCCTCTTCACGGCAGCCCACTATAGCAGCGGGCCGGCGTACCGTCGCCCTAACCGGCTCGCTTGAAGCAATACACCTCGCCGCTGCGGGATCCGATCACCAGGCGTCCGTCGGCGATCGCCGGAGAGGCGACGATGCGACCTCCGATCGCGAACTTCCACAGCAGCTTCCCGTCCTGGTGGCCAAGCGCATACAGGTGGCCATCCATCGAGCCCACCCAGATGACGTCGCCGGCGAGCAACGGCGAGGAGTCCACCCGCGAACGCGTCTCGAAATCCCAGCGCAACTCGCCGGTTTCCTCGTCGATCGCATGGACGCGCTTGTCCCGGCCGCCGATCACTACCAGGCCGTCGCGGACCACCGGCGACGCAAAGAACTCGTAATCGGTGTCGGGGTGGTCGTAGCGCCACGCGATCCGCCTTCCGCTCCAGTCAATTTTCAGCACCTGGTAGCCGAACGTGCCGACATAGGCCGATCCGCCCACAACCGCGGGAGAGGCCGCGACGTAGTCTTGCATGTCGACCCATGCGTCCTCTTCGCCGGTCTGGATGTCGATGATGCGGAACTTGCCGTCGCAACCGGTGATAAACGTCTTGCCGTCCACCACTGCCGGGCTCGAATTGACCCGATCCTCGGTCTGGTACTTCCAGAGCAACTCGCCCGTCCGCGGCTCGAACGCATACAGGTGCGTGTCATAGGAGGCCACCAGCACGGCTTCGTCGCTGCAGTGCGGCGAGGACAGGATCTCGGCGAACGTCTGGTAGACCCAGACCGATTCCCCGGTCTCCACGCTAACCGCGTGGAAATAGCCTTCCTCGTCCCCGAAGAAGACCATGCCCCTGGCGACGCAGCCGGAGGCCGGCACGCCCAGATTCGCCTGGTAGACCCAGTTGGCTTTTCCGCTCTCTAGGTCCACCGAATGGAAGCGCCCGTCCATCTCGCCGAAGTAGACGGTGCCGTCAACGATGATGGCTGTGGAGTCGACGCCGCCCGGGGCATCGTAGACCCACGCCGCTTCAAGCGGCGGATCGTAGGCCGACTCCGCGATCGCGTTGCGCGCGCTATTGCCGAGGAACAGCGGCCAGTCGGACGCAAGCGAGAGCGGCGCTGCGAGAGCGGCAGCCGCAAGCCAAGCTGTCCAAGGCCTGCCGGGGGCGGACAGAAATCGCTTCAGCACTCCTTTAGCTTACGCAAGGCTGGCTGTCCGGCCGCGCGATCGGCGGGGTGGCGCTCAGAAGGTCGCGATTGGATTGAAGGGACTTCCCGTGCCGCCTCCTACCGCCATCGGCGCGGCGGTCACGAGGAACTCCCAACGGTCCTGCCGAGCCGCCTCCGCGGCGACGGCCTCAAGATCGAGGTTGTCGAAGATCGGCATGCCCATGGCGATGATGACCAGCTGATGGATCGGCTGGTTGACGCCGTCGACTAGCGACGGCGCTACGTCACTAGCGGCATCGCTGCCGAGAATCGCGGCGTCCCGGTCCTTGAGCCACTTCGCGCTCGAGGCGTGCAGGCCGGCCGATTTCTTCGAAACATCCCACGGCCCCTCGGCATCCCGCTTGGCCCAGCGGCCGGTCCGAATCAGCACGATGTCCCCGCTCTGCACCTTCGCTCCGGACTGTTTCTCCCACGCGTCCAGATCCGCCGGGTAGATCGGCGTGCCGGGCTCGAGCCAGTCCACGCCCTTCAGGCGCGGAATGTCCATCAGCACGGCCCGCGCGAAGATGCCCTCCTTGAAGTTCGTCACGGCCAGCTTCGGGGCGCCCTCGGCTACGACCTCGGCCTGCGGGAAGCCGTTGTACATCTTGCCGTTAAAGGCCATGTGGCAGAGCGAGTCCATGTGCGTGTGCGCATAGCCGTGATAGCTGACCTGGTAATTGTCGGAAACGAACTGGCCCGGATTGTTCAGCCCGACGTTCAGCATCTCGTGCAAGAAGGGGCGCGGGTTGTCGACCGCGCTGTCTTTCTCGACGTCGCGCGCCAGCGACACCGATATTCCTTGTGTCACGAGCTTGGCGGCGGCCAAGCGAGTCTCGGGAGTGATCAGGTTAACGGCCCCGCGCTGGTCGTCGTCACCCCAGCGCCCCCAGTTAGAAAGCGATTCCATCCAGCCGTCCACGTCCGCCTTGGTCGCGGTCGGCTGGCCGTAGGCGCAGGCGAGCGAGAGCACAAGGGTCGTCAGTAGGATCTTCTTCATAGCGCCAACAGCTTACCAGCAGGAGCCTCATCGCAGGCGTTCGGTGCCCATGGTCGGGGCGCGCCCACCGCGGCTGCGCTCTCGGCGACTTCGACAACCGCGGCGATCCGGACTCGATCCTTGCGAACCAGCGCCCTTACCGCGTGATCGGCCTGTCTCGGCATGGTGGAGCGGCAGCCTGGAGCTACTGCCATTCGACAAGCAAGGCACGGACTCTGAGAACTTCAGCAACGCAGCCGGGAGCGTGTTCGCGCAAGAGGATGCAGCCCCCGGGACTGGCGACTAGGGACTGGCGCAACGAGGGAAACAGCTCAATACCGCTATCGAACAACGGCACAGTCCCGCTACTGCTGCGCAACGGTGCCGCGCGGCGCAACGAGTGGGCCGGCCCCGCTGGTGTACTCTGGGACTCGGCAATGTTCGGCAGCAGTGAACGCAAGCGCTTGGAGCAAGAGCGCCGCGGCGAGGGCCGGCTACCCCCCGGCCAATCCCTGACACTCAAATGGCCAGTGCTGCACGCGGGCGCGGTCCCGAGATTCGATCCCGACACCTGGAACTTCACGGTGTTCGGGCTGGTCGACCGCGCGTTCGAACTGACGTGGCAGGAGTTTCAGGAACTGCCGCGCAAGCGCGTGCAGGCGGACTTTCATTGCGTGACAACCTGGAGCAAGTTCGACAACGTCTGGGAAGGCGTCGCCATGCGCACCATCGCCGAGCGCGCGATGCCGAAACCCGAGGCGCGTTTTGTCATCCAGCACTGCGAGGGCGGCTACACAACCAACACGCCCCTCGCGGACCTGTTGCGCGAGGACGTGCTGCTCGCCGACACCCACAGCCCGGAACCGCTCACCCCGCAGCACGGCGCACCGCTGCGGATGATCGTCCCGCACCTGTACGCGTGGAAGAGCTCGAAGTGGATTCGCGGCCTAGAGTTCACGGCGGAGGACCGGGCCGGGTATTGGGAGCAGCGCGGCTACCACATGTATGGCGATCCCGCCCGCGAGCAGCGCTTTCGCTAGCGACGCGCGATGCTAGCCAAGTTCATCGAACGACTGCGGAGCGGCCGTCGGCAACCCGCGCCGGAGCTCCTCGGCCGGCCGCCGATCCGGCGCGAAAAGGCGTACGCCGCCGATAGCGGCTATGTCTACCAGTACACCTACGAAGGGTACCTGGCCGCCAAGCGCGCGGACTCCGCCGGCAGCGAGTTCGTGTTTGAGTGCTCGTCCGACAGGGCCGCGCGCTTTCGCCTCGCCGTGTTCGCTCCCGACGAGAGCTTCGCAGCCTGGCAGCGGAGCACGGGCCGCGACTTGAACGCTGTCGAGCGCTACGCGATCGTCAAGATGCAGCTCTTTGCGATCCTCGACGAGTCCGAGCATATCCAGCGCGACGGCGAGTGGGTGCTGACCGCAGCACAGGTCGAGCGCCACGTCGCCGAGCTCGATCTCTGACGGCGGGCCGAACGTACAATGAGCGCATGAAGACGCATGCCAGCTGGCTCGTCTCGGCCGTGGCCTTGACGCTGTCTTGCTCGGGGCCGCCGCCCCACGACGACCGGTTCGTGGCCCTGGCGGGGAGCTACATCGAGGAGTTTCTCGAGCGCTATCCCGAATACGCCACGGCCTTGGGCGACCATCGCTACGACGGCAGGCTCAACGATTACACGGCTGCCGGCGTGGCCGCGGGCCTGGAATGGAACAAGCGCTATCTGGAGGAACTGGCAGCGATCGATCCGGCCCGCCTGGGCGCCGCCAACGCCATCGACTACGAGATCCTGCGCAACCACGTCGAATTCAGCGTCTGGTCCTCCGAAGTCTTGCGGGAGCACGAATGGAATCCGATGCGCTACGGCGTGGGCGATGCGCTGTACTCGCTGCTGGCACGGGAGTTCGCGCCGCTCGAAGAGCGCCTGCAGAGCCTGCGCCAGCGGCTCGAGGAAATCCCCGCTGTGCTGTCCGCCGCTCGCGAGAACCTGACCGACCCTCCGAAAATCCACACCGAGACGGCGATTCGCCAAAACGACGGCGCAATCTCCCTTGTGTCGAAGAGCCTCGACGAATTCCTCGCCATGGCCCCGGGCAAGGAAGAGGAACTCGCCCAGGCTAGGGAAGCGGCGATCCAAGCGCTGCAAGAGCACGGCCGCTGGATGCGGGAAGAACTGCTGCCTCGCTCGACCCGCTCGTTCCGCATCGGCGAGGAGAAATACCGCGCCAAGCTCGCCTACACGCTGCATTCCGATCTGTCGATGGAGGAGATCCTCGAACGCGCGCTGCAGAGGCTGGCCGAGCTGCAGGAAGAACTCTACAGCACGGCCCTGCCGCTGTACCGAGAACACCGTCCCGACGCCGCAGAGGACGCGCTTGCGGGCCGCCCCGCCGTGATTCGGGCGGTGCTCGACATGCTGGCAGATTCCCATTCCACGGACTCGTCCATCGTTGAAGATGCCAAGCAGGACCTGGCGGAAGTCACCGAGTTCACCCGGGAAAGCAGGATTGTCTCGGTCCCGGACGAGCCACTGCAGATCATTGTGATGCCGGAATTCCGCCGGGGCGTCTCCACCGCCTATTGCGATTCGCCCGGTCCTCTGGAAGAGAACGGCGAGACCTTTTACGCCATCTCGCCGACCCCGCAAGACTGGACGCCCGAGCGCAAGCTGTCGTTCTACCGCGAATACAACGATTTCATGCTGCAAGATCTGACCGTCCACGAGGCGATCCCGGGGCACTACTTGCAGCTCGCCCATTCCAACAGCTTGCAGGCACCGACCATGGTCCGCTCGATCTTCTCCTCGGGCACCTTCATCGAAGGCTGGGCGGTGTATGCGGAGCAGGTCATGGTCGAGCGCGGATTCGGTGGTGCGCGCTTTAAGATGCAGCAGCTCAAGATGCTGACCCGAGCCGTGATCAATGCCGTCCTCGACCAGAAGATCCACGCGGGCTCGATGACCGAACAGGAAGCGATGGACATGATGATGGGCCAGGGCTTCCAAGAAGACGGAGAGGCCGCGGGCAAGTGGATCCGGGCACAACTCACGTCCGCCCAACTCTCCACCTACTTCGTCGGCATCACCGAGCACAACGACATGCGGGCTGCCTGGATCGAGCGCAACGGCCCGATCCAGGACTGGCAGGCGTACCACGACAAGGTGCTCTCGTTCGGCTCGCCGCCGGTGCGGTTCGTGCGCGGGCTACTGGAGCTGTAGGCGCATGGGCCGGAATCCGCCACCTACCCCAGATGGCGATGCGTCGAGGGCGCGGGCAAGGGCCGGGCGGGCGCGCGGCTGGAGCTTGACCCTGGCTGCCTGCCTTTGCCTGGCCTCGGCTTGCTCGGTGAAGAAGTTCGCCGTCCGCCAGGTCGGCGACGCGCTGGCGTCGGGGCCATCCACGTTCGAGACCGATCCGGATGTCGATCTGGTGGGCGACGCCCTGCCCTTCAGCCTCAAGTTCGTCGAGAGCCTGCTTGAGATCACCCCTCGCCACCGGGGCCTCCTTGTCACCGCCGCCAAGGGGTTCGCGCTGTACGCTCTGGCCTATGTGGACACACCGGGCGAGATGCTGGCCGACGAGGACTACCTCGAGGGCAAGCGGCTGCGCGAGCGCGCCAAGAGGCTCTACCTGCGCTCCCTGGCGTTCAGCATGCGGGGGCTCGAGGCGGCATATCCGGGCATTTCCGAGGAGTTTCGCGCCAGCCCCAGCTCGGCCGCCGGGCGCGTGGCAAGGAAACACATCGACCTGCTGTACTGGGCCGGGGCGGCGCTCGGCCTGTCGATCTCGGCCGATCCGACCGACGCGGCCTTGGTCGTGCGCCTGCGCGAGGTCGACGCGATGCTGGACCGGGCGCTGGAGCTGGACGAAACGTGGGATCGCGGAGCCTTCCACGAGTTCCGGCTGAGCTTGGAGTCGGCCAAGCCGGGGGGCGGCGCCGAGAGCGTCATGGAAGCAAGCTACCGGCGGGCGCTGGAGTTGTCCGCCGGGGAGCGCGCCGGCCTGTTCGTGACCTATGCGGAGGTGCGGGCGATACCGAACCAAGACCGCGCGCTGTTCGACGAAATGCTGGACAAGGCGCTCGCTGTGGATCCGGACGCGCACGAGCGATACCGGCTGCTCAACTACCTCGCGCAGCGCCGAGCACTCTGGCTGCGTTCCAGGGTCGATGACCTGTTCTTCTAATCCAAGGTCGGCCGTCAGGGCCGGCAAAGAGCCGCACCTATACTAAGAATGTCCTTGTCCCGGGCTTGCGGTTGAGGTGCCTGGGCCGGTTCAAACGGCGCGATGAGAAGACTTGGCTTCTTGCTGGCAATAGCCGTCCTGACCAGCTTGGTGCCGACCGCGGGCCTGGAATCGTTGTTCGGCCAGAGACGTCGCGCCAGCAAGCTAAGGCTCGGGACGGTCGCCCCCAAGAACAGCGTCTTTCACGAGATGCTGCTCAAGATGCGGCTGGAGTGGCGCGAGATCACCAACGGAGCGGTCGATCTGGCGATCTACCCCGGCGGCGTGGCCGGCGACGAGATCACGATGCTGCGCAAGATGCGCGCCGGGCAGATGCAAGCGGCCCTGCTGTCGGGAACCGGCATGGGATTCCTCGACGAGGGCGTCAGCGCGCTGCAGGTGCCCCTGATGTTCGAGTCCCTCGAGGAATTCGACTACGTGCTCGACAAGATGGCGCCGACCCTGGAGAAGCGCCTGCGCGACAAGGGCTTCACTGCCCTAGGCTGGGGCGACGCCGGCTGGGCGCGCTTCTTTGCAGTCAAGGAATTCCAGACGCCGACGGAACTGCGCGAGATGAAGCTCTACACTTCCAAGGGCGACGATGACATGATCCGGTTGTTCGGCGAGTTCGGCTTCCGCGCGGTCCCGCTGGACCTGACCGAGCTCCAGGCCAACCTCGAGACCGGATTGGTCGATGTCTTCGCGGTGCCGCCGCTGATCGCGGCCGGCTACCAGTGGTTTGGCTCTGCGCCGAACATGCTCGACATGCGCTTCGTCGCGATCCTGGGCTCGCTGCTGATCAACAACCACGTCTGGGACGCCATCCCGGCCGACCAGCAGCAGCGGATGAGGGAAGTCGCGGCTGACTTGACCGCTGAGATCGAAAAGGCCGCGCGAGCGCAGGAAGCGTCTGCAATCCGCTCGATGCAAGAGTACGGACTGCGCGTGATCCAGCTCGACCAGGCCACGCAAGCCGAATGGAAGCGCGAGATGGAGCTGGTGTATCCGCGCCTGCGCGATCGCTACGCTCCAAGCGAGCTCCTCGATGCAGCGGTGCGCTGGAGAGACGAATACCGCGCCCAGAGATCCGACCCGCAAGCCTCACAGTGAGGGAACGCCCATGCCTGCCCTGACCCGCCGCGAACTGCTCGCTGCCTCCGCCGCGACCGCCGCGGCAGCCAGCAGCGCGGCCGAGAACAAGCCGACCCTTTGCCTGTTCACCAAGCACCTGCCCCATCTCGGCTACAAGGAACTTGCCGCCACGCTGCGCTCGCTGGGCTTTGCGGGAGCCGACCTGACGACACGCCCGCTGGGCCACGTGCTGCCAGAAAACGTAGAGCGCGACCTGCCGCGGGCATTCGAAGCGCTGGCTGCCGAAGGGATCGCGCTGCCGATGATCTCCACCGGGCTGCTGTCCAGCAGGGACCCTGCGGCGCGTCCTACGCTGTACGCCGCCGCCAAGCTGGGCATCCCGTTCTTCAAGCTCGGCTACTACCGCTATCAATACGCAGACTTCGAGGGCCACCTCGCCAGCGTCAAGAAGGACGTGGAAGGCCTTGCGGCGATCGCCGGCCATGCCGGCATCACCGGCGGCTTCCACAATCACTCGGGCACGTATGTCGGAAGCGCGCTGTGGGACCACTGGTGGCTGTTGCGCGATACGGACCCCGGGCAGATCGGCTTTTACTTTGATCCGTGCCACGCAACGATCGAGGGCGGCTCGGCGGGCTGGGAAATCGGCTTCCACCGGCTGCAGGATCGGCTCAAGATGGTCGCCTGCAAGGACTTCTACTGGGAAAAGAGCGACGGCAAGTGGCGCTCCCACATGTGCCCGCTGGGCCAAGGGATGGTCGATTACCCGAAGTTCTTCAACCTGTTGGCGGCCAGCGGATTCAGCGGGCCGATTTCCCTGCACGTCGAGTACAAGATCGAGGCCTCCACCAAGGCACAGCGCATCGAGAAGGAGATGCACGCCATAGAATCAGACTTCGCCTACCTGAAGTCCCTCTGCGATTCCGCCTTCCGAGCCGCCTGACTCCACGGCGACCGACACTGCTGCCAAGACTATCTGCGGCGTGCCAGCATGCGCCGGTCTCCGAGTGGACGACGCACTCGGACAGTTCGAGCCAGAACGCTCCGTCAACCCCAGCCTTGCAGCCGGCAGGATCCGCTAAGCCAAGTCAGAGCTAGACAGAGCGCTGATTGAATACCAGCGGATGGTCAACCTGAGACCGGAACTCGCCGAGGTGTGGGTCGCGCTGGGGGCGCGGCTGCTTGAAGCGGGTCGAACTTCCGAGGCGGCTCGCGAGTTGGAACGGATGCTCGAGTTGAATCCAAAGGACGCCATCCCGCGCTACGATCTGGCGCGCCAGCAGGGCGAGGCGCGGGACATATCCGCTCAAGAGGCCCAGCTGGCCGAGTGCCGCCCCCTGCATGAGGAGCGCCGGCGGCTCGACCGGCGAACCCTGCCCAGCTCGCCGCAGCCGAATGCCCAAGCAAGGACAAAGCAACAGTTGCTTCACAATAGAGGCATCAATCATGAGACACGGTCGAATCCTGCTGATCGCTCTTCTGTCCGCGGCCGCGCCTGGCTGGGCCGGGGATTGGCTCACATTCGGGTACGACGCTAGGCGCAGCGGCTGGGCGCGCTCCGAGGTAACGCTCAATCGCGACAACGTCGGCGACATGGTGTTGAAGTGGAAGACCACGGTCGAGAACGAGGAGAAGTCGCTAGCGGCGCTCACCGCGCCCATCGTGGTTACGGACGTGCGGGTCGGGGAGGGGCGGCGCGCCCGCAAGGATCTTGTCTACATCGGCGGCACCGGCGACGTCTTCTACGCGATCGACGCTCTCAGCGGCGAGATCGTCTGGAAGAAGATATTCCGGACGGACGTGGTGAACAAGGTTCCCGGCATGTGGCTCTGCCCGAAGGGGCTGAATGCCACGCCCACTGTCGACCGGTCCAAGAACACGATCTACGCGATCTCGACCGACGGCCGCCTGTATGCCTTGGACCTCGCCACAGGGAAGGAGAAGTACCGGTCCCAGCAGTGGGTGCCGGCGTTTGCCAAGGCGTGGAGCCTCAATCGCATCGGCGACGTGCTATACACGCCCATTTCGCAGAATTGCGGCGATGCCGTGTCGGGCGTGACGTCGATCGACGTGTCGGACCCGGAAAATATCGTGATCCGCGTCTGGCGCTCCACGCCCGAGTACGGCGCGGGCGTGTGGGGCCGAGCGGGTGTCGCCATTGGCAAGGACGGCGGGATCTATGGCGGGACCGGGGACGCGCCGTACAACCCAAGCTTGCGCATTTTCGGCAACACCATGTTCCGCCTGGATCCCGATACGCTCAAGCTGGTGGACTACTACACGCCGACCAACTGGGAGTACGTCTGGAAGCGGGACTTCGACATCACCGCCTCGGCCGTGGTGCTTGACTACAAGGGGCGGGAACTGGTCGTCATCGGAGGCAAAGAGGGCGTGCTCTACCTAATGGACGCCGAGGACATGGGCGGCTTGACTCACCACGACAACCTCTACACGACACCGCTGCTTTCCAACGACGACGAGTGGTTCGAAGCGAAGGGGCTGTGGGGCGGCTTCTCAAGCTATGTGGACTCCCGAGGCCGGGTCTGGGTCTACGCTCCCACGTGGGGCCCGGTCTCGGTGCAGGCACCCAAGTTCCCGCTCACGAACGGGCCCAATCCGAACGGCGCGGTGATGGCATTCACCGTAGCCGACCATCCCGACAGTGGCGATCCGTATCTCAAGCCCGAGTGGGTCAGCGGCGACTCGGCCGTGCCCGAGCCGGTGGCAATTGCCAACGACGTCGTGTTCGTGCTGTCCAACGGCGAGAACGCGCGGCAATCGATCAACGCGGGCATTATGCCGTTCGGAGAATTCAATTCCGAGGAGCTATTGAAGGATTCCCAACGGATCGAGCACGACGATAGCGCCCGCTTGCAGGCCTTGGATGCCCAGACCGGCAAGGTCTTGTTCGACTCCGGCCCGGATGCGATCGACACTTGGAGCCACTTCACCGGGATCGCCGTCGCAGACGGGCAAGTATACGCGGTGGACTACTCGTCCACGCTGTACTGCTTTGGCCTCAAGGCGGCGGAGTAGCCCGGCCGCCGCAACGCCAACGCGGGCTAGCGCAGGCTGAAGTTCTCCGGATGCATCGAGACGTCGCCGCGCACCGTCACGGTGGCCCCGACAACCGTTTGCAGGGTGTCCAAGTGGGTGCCCTTTTTCTTGAGCGACTTCGCAACCTCCGGATGGACCCGCAATGTCAGTCCCTTGTCCGGCGCGTCACCGTCGGAATCGCCGTTCTTCGCTTGCCGGCTGGCGGCCGAGAAGATCTCCGACAGCACAGTCTCCGACGACTTGACCGTCCCGGCCCCGGAACAGGCCGGACAAGGCATGCACAGGGAGCGCTCCAAGGACTGCCGCACCGACTTGCGCGTGATGACCACCAGTCCGAAATCGTTGAAGGGCAGCACGCGACTCGGCGAGCGCATTTTCCGCAATGCCTCTTGGATCATTTGGTGGACTTGCTGCCGGCTCTTGCGATCCTCCATGTCAATGAAGTCGACCACGATAATTCCCCCGAGGTCGCGCAGGCGCAGCTGCCGGACGATTTCTTCCGCGGCTTCCAGGTTCGTCTTCAGCACCGTGTCCTCCAGCCGATCGGACTGTCCGACGTAGCGCCCCGTGTTGACGTCGATCGCCACCAAGGCTTCCGTCTGGTTGATCACTAGGTAGCCACCGGACTTGAGCCAGACTTTCGGCCGCAGGGCCTTTTTCAGATCCTTGGTGATGCCAAAGGCATCGTGGATGGGCTGCTTCTTGGTGTAGAGCTTGACGCGCTCCGCCAAGTTCGGCTGGAAGCGTTCCACGAACTTCACAATCCGCTTGTGGTCGTCCTTCGAGTCCACCCACACCGCCTTGAAGTCCTCGCTGAGGCGCTCTCGCAGCACCCGCTCGGCGATGTCCAGGTCGCTGTGGAGCTGAGCGGGCGCCTTGGCCTTGCCCGCCTTCTCGCAAATCTCGCCCCACAGGCCGTGCAACTGTTCCATGTCGGCCACGAGCTCGTCGTCGCCGACGCCGCTACAGGAGGTCCGCACGACAAAGCCGCCGTCCTTGCCCTCGGAGTGCTTGTCCACCAGCTTGCGCAGGCGGCGGCGCTCCGACTCCGACTGGATCTGCTTGGTCACGCCATTGTGCGCGCCACCGGTCATGTAAACCGTGTAGTGGCCCGGCAGCGAAACGTGGCAGGTGATCCGGGCGCCCTTCGCCCCCACCGGCTCCTTGCTCACCTGGACGATCACTTCCTGCCCGGACTCGAGCAGGTCTGCGATGTTGGGCGGCGGCTGGGGCGGCTGGGACGGCTTGGATTCCCGCGCCCTGGGACGGTCCGCCCGCGCGCCCTGCTTGGCCTGGGAACGCTGCGGCCGCTTGGCGTCTGACTGGCGGCGCGCGGACCGCCGACGCTGCGGCTCGGCTGCCGAGGCAGCGGCCCTCTGCCCGCCCTCGCCCCTGCGCGCACCCGCGGCACGGCGGTCGCCAGCGGCCCTGGCAGGCCTCCGACGCCTAGACCGCGAGGGCCGACCATCTCCGCGGGACGCGGCAGGGGTCGCCTTGGGCGCATCGTCGGACCCTTTCTTCAGCCACTTCAGCGGGTTCCAGAACTGCGCCAAGATCGAGGGCGGATCCAACTTGGCGCTATTCTCCGGGGGTTCCAGCGCGCCATCGTCGGCCTGATCGCCGGAACCCTCGTCGACTGCATCGGCGACGGGCGCTGCCCCATCGTCAGCGGCGCTGGCCGGCGGCTCGCCCCCGGCCGCGGCGTCCGCGTCGGAAGCGGACTCGATCGCGGAGTCGGCAACAGCTCCCTCCGGCGCCTCGGTCCCGGATTCGCCGTGGTACTTCGCCAGCGATTCGCCGGGCAAGAGAGTCATGCCGCGCCGCGGACGGTCCCCAGAAGGATCCGCCTCCCCGGTCTCGGCCGCCGGGACTTCGGGGCTCGGCTCGCCGGCCGAGCCTGTCGGCTTGTCAGCCTGGGCCCGCCGGCTTCGACGGCGGCCACGGCGCGGGCGGGCGCCCGCGCCGTCCGAGGCCTGCTCGTCGGATGCTTGCGCCGCGGCCGACGAGGACAGATCGGGATCCGTGTCGCCCGCTTCGTCCACTGGCATTCCGGGTTCCGGCGGAGCGGGCGGGGTTGCGCCGTCGTCGGCCGTTTCGATCTCAGGCGCAGCCGACGGGGCAACGTCCGTTACGTACAGGAACGCGTCGCGCTCCAAACCGATGTCAACGAATGCCGATTGCATGCCCGGAAGCACCCGGGTCACCCGCCCCTTGTAGATGTTGCCGACTATCGCCTTGTTCCCTTGGCGCTCGACATGGATTTCGGCTAGGCGATCATTCTCGCGGATCGCGACTGTCGTCTCAATCGGGTTCGATGAGATGACCAAATCTTGAGACATGGAAATATCCTCCGGGAAGGTATGGCTTCGTGGCTGCAAGCCTTCGCGGTAACTGTCAGAACCCTCAAGCTCATACACCTACCTCTCTATCGGAACTCGGCCCGCGGGCCGCGCTGCGGCGGGCTGTGACCAGCCGAGGCCAGCCGCAACGTTCGCGACGAGCGGAGCGCCGCGCGCAAGCGGGGCTCTTACGCTCTGTCCGGCCAAGTCCGGCCAGCTCTGCGCTCGCAGGTTGATTCCTTCCCTGTTACCCTTCTTCCGCTGCCGGCATCGCTGCCCGAGCCGGCGAGCGAGATTCAATTCACGAATCGGCGGATCCGCACGCTGTTGACGATGCCAAGCATGATCGCAACCGTCACCAGGTTGGACCCTCCGTAACTCATCAAAGGCAACGGCAGGCCAGTGACAGGCAGCTTGTTGACCACCATCCCGCCATTCACCATGATGTGGAAGAGCAGCACGCTCGCGACACCCATCGCAAGCAGCGTCCCCTCCGGATCTCGCGCCGATCTGGCCGTGTCAACGATCCGCAGCAGCAGCACGTAATACAGCCCCAGCACGATCGCAACACCCGCAAAGCCCCTCTCCTCGGCGAACGCGGCCAAGATAAAGTCGGTGTGGGGCGTCGGCAGGAAGCGCAATTGGGTTTGCGAACCCTGTACGAATCCCTGCCCCCACATGCCACCTGTGCCCACGGCGATCTTCGACTGCCGGATCTGGTAGCCGATGCCCAGCGGAGCATCGTCCGGACTCAGAAAGCCAACGATCCTGCCCCGCTGGTAGGGCTTCAGCGATGCCCACAGCAGAGGCACCAGCAGGACAAGCGCAAGCGCTCCCAGCAGCCAGTACTTCTTGGCGATTTTCGATAGGAACAGCACGGTGGCGGCAATCGGCAACATGCTCAACGATGTGCTGAGGTCTGGTTGCAGCACAACCAGCAGGAACACCGCGGAGAATGGCAGGGCGGCACGCAGGAAGTCCTGAAGGCGCAACATCTTGGTCGCAGACCCGGCGCAGTACTTCGCTACTACCAAGAGTAGCACCACCTTCATGAACTCGGACACCTGGACGCTCAAGCCGAAGGGCAAAGGCAGCCAGCGCCGAGATCCGTTCACCGGGTCGGTCAGCAGCAGGGTCGCCACCAGCAGCAGCACGCCAACCGCCCACATCACCGGCGAGAGCGACACCAAGTGGCGATAGTTGATGTGCGAGACGGCCGCGAAGACGACCACCCCGAGCAGCAGCCAGACGACGTGCTGCCAGAAGGCCGACTGAAACTTCGTGTTGAACGTCGCGCTATATACCTGGAACAGTCCCAGAATGCCGACCAACAGCGCGGCGCCGGCCATCAGCCAGTCAAAATCCCGGCGCCAGCGACCGCCGCCGAGCGTGGACGCGGCGTTCATGGCAGCCCCGCAAACGACTCAGCCAGTGTCTTGCTGCTGTCGGTCAAGGACGCGGGAGGCCGGTTGAGCAGCCAGACCTGCAGCAAGTCTCGCACGACCGCCGCCGCATAGTAGCTGTGCGCTCCATTCTCCAGCAGCGCCGCCACAACGATCTCAGGACTCGAGCACGGCGCGAATCCGACGAACCACGCGTCGTCCTCAAAGTCCGCCCGGCCCGATCTCAGCCGCAGTTCATTCGAAACCCGCTGCGCCGTGCCGGTCTTGCCGCACACGTCGACGCCGGAGAGGCGCGCCTGGCGGCCGGTGCCGTAGCCATTGACGACCTGCCACATGGCCTCGCGCAACGTCGCCAGATGCTCTCGGTCGATCGTCGCCACGCGTGGCCGCGGCGGCTCGTAGTCGGGATCGATCAGGCGCATCTGATCGTCGGGCACGATCCGGGGCTGATGCCATACACCACCCGCGGCCAGGCCGCCGATGGCGTGGGCGGCTTGGAGTGGCGTCACGGACATCGCGCCCTGACCGATGGAAACCATGACTGTTTCGCTCGGGTGCCATGGCTGCAGGGAACGGCGCACCTTCCAGCGCACGGACGGGACAAGCCCGGGCACCTCGTCCGGCAAGTCTACTTTGGTCCGCTCCCCGAAGCCGGCCAAGCGGGCGTAGCGCCCCAGCACATCGATCCCCAGCCTGTCACCTAGCTGGTAGAAATAGACGTCGCACGATTGCGCGATCGCCTCGACCAGAGCCACCGTGCCGTGGCCGCCACGCTTGTGGCACCGGAAGTAGTGGCCGCCGTAGTTCAAGCCCCCCGCGCAGTGAGCCGTAAAATCCGGCCCGGCCACGCCAGCTTGCAGGCCCGCCAAGCCGATGACCGGCTTGATCACCGACCCGATCGCCCAAGTGCCCTGAGTGGCGCGGTTTAGCAGCGGGGTAGCCGGATCAGAGTTCAGCGCGCGCCAGTCGGCGTCCTGGAATCCGGCCACGAATTGATTCGGGTCGAAGCTGGGTCCGCTCGCCATGGCCAGGATCTCGCCATTGCGGGGATCCAACGCGACCACTGCGCCCTTGCGCCCAACCAAGCCGAGCTCGGAAACGGCCTGCAGGTCTAGATCGATGGTCAGGCGGAGGTTGTTGCCCGGAACGGAATCCACCTCGCCCACCGTCTCGATGGACCGCCCGACGCTGTCGACCAGGAACTGCAGGCTGCCGTCCGTGCCGGTCAGCCAGCGGTTGTACTGCCGCTCGATGCCGCTCTTGCCAATCTCCGAGCCGAAGTCGAGAAGCAGGAACTCTCGCATCGCGAGTTCCTGTCGGCTGGCCTTGCCAATGTATCCGGTGGCGTGCACGGCGACCTGCTGGGCCGGGTATCTGCGGCGCATGCCCTCGACGAGATCCACCTCGGGAAAGGTGTGCCGGCGGGCCTGCAGGAAGGCGAGGTCGCGCTGCGAGAGACCCTCCTTGAGCACGATGTGCTCGAACCGGCCGTAATCGGAGGCATCCTGCAGGGTCCGCCAGACCCGGTCGATGTCCAGATCAAGCCCGGACGCGATCCGCTCCAAGTTCTCCGCGGAAGTGTTGGCAGCATCAATCATCGCCGTCAGGGCGATCTCGCTGTCAGCTATGGAGCGGCCGTGGCGGTCCAGGACGTTGCCGCGGGCCGCTGCGATGGGGAGCGTCTTGATGCGGTTCTGGCGCGCCTGTTCCCGGTAGCGCTCGTGATCGACTACTTGGATCTGCCAGAAAGAGGCCAGCAAGCCGACGATCACGGCGGTCGCGAACACCTGAAACAGGCGCAGGCGTCGCTGTGACGCCCGATATCTGGACGCACCGAAGGCGGTCATGGCTTCCAACCTGCCTTGCTCAGCATAGTGAATACAGACAGGCCAGCGCCAGCGTGGAGCGCCGTCAAGACGAGCCCGAGGGCCAGATCTGTCTCCCCGCCCGCGCTAACCAGAAAGCTGCGGGTCACGCCGAAGACAAATTCGTGGGTCACGTACGCCGCGGCAAAGAACAGGCCGAGCTCCAGCGCGTGGTCGCGCCGCACGTATGGCCCCAGCCGCGCGACCAAGTAGCCGCAGATCGTATACACGATCCCGTGCAACCCCACCGGGCCGTGGGTCAGGCCGTCATGCAGGCAGCCGACCAGCATGCCCAGCAGCATGGCCGACACTGCGGAACGGCACCACAGCATCAGATTGAGGGTTGCGAGGAACGGCAGGTTAAGCAGGGCGAGAGCAGGCGAGAGCGTGGGCAGCAGCGTTTGCAGGCCCAATGCCGCGGTCGGCAGGCCCACGAACCATGGCCAGGGAACACTCGGCCGGCGCTTGGTTTCGAATTCCGGGACCGTTCTAGACCAAGCGCTCACTCAGCCTCTCCCGGGGCGCCCGAGATCTCTCCGCGGGCGCCGCGCAGCGAGTCGGCGGCAGCGCTGAAGTTGGGCGGGCGCCCGCTCAGGAGGCCGATTGTCTTCCGCTGCGCCTGGAGTACGCTCTCGTAGGTCCGCTTGATGCGATCCGCCGGGCCGTCGAGAGATCCGCCAGCGCGCAGCTCGCCCTCAGCTTCGGTTTCGGGAGGCCCGGGCAGCCGAGCCAAGGTCCGTCTCACCGAATCCGGAAGTGCTTCATGCTCCGTCTGCAAGACGACCGCTACCTCCCGCACGCGATCCAAGTCCGCGTGAAAGCTGACCGCGATCGTGTGCATTTCAGGAGTCGTCTCGACGCTGGCTACCTCGCCGACGGGCATGCCCGGCGGGAAGACGCCGTCCAAGCCCGAGGTGTAGACCTGTTCGCCCACCGCAACCCCCACGTAGGGGGGCACGTAGTCGAGGCGAGAGAGCACACCATTCGTCCCGCGAAGGACACCCGGGGCACCGCTCCTTCCGAGCACGACTCCGGCGCCAGCCTCGGCATCGCTGAGCAAGACCACCATGCTGGCGGCCCCATAGGCAGCCGCGACCTTGCCTACGATACCGGCAGGCACGACCACCGCCATGCCGGGCTGGATGCCGTGCTCGCGGCCCCGGTCGAGGAAGACCTCTCGCGCGTTGCGGCTTGGCCCGCGAGCGATCACTTTGGCGGGGAGCGTGCGGGACGCGAGGCTTGCGCGGAACTCATCCAGCCCGGCGCGGGCGCTCACATGGACAACCTGCTGCTGCAAGTAATGGTTCTCAAGCCGCAGGCGCGAGACTTCTGCGTCAAGCTGCCGGTTCTCGGCGGCCGCACCGACGAGCCAGAAGTAGCCCGACCAGACGCTCGACAGACCGCTGAGCCCCCATTGGCCCGCGCGCTGAAGCGGCATGAACAGTGCGCTGCTCCAATACCTCAGGCGAGCGTCGATGGGACGATCCTGAATCTGCTGGCCGACCATCAACACTTGCAGGAAGACCAGCACCCCTAGCAGGATGCCGTTCCTTCGCCGGGCCAGCAACTCTTGCACGTGTGCCCTCCGTTCGCTCCGCCCGCGCCGCGCTACTGGATCGAGACCCGATTGAGCAAGTCAATGTCCTCCAAGACCATCCCCGTCCCAACGACGACGCTGTGGAGGGGGTTCTCGGCCACCGAGACCGGCACGCCCACCTCGTCGCGGATGCGCTGGTCAAGGTTCCTGAGGTATGCGCCTCCGCCCGTGAGCACGATGCCACGGTCGCAAATATCGCTGCTGATCTCGGGCGGGGCGTGTTCCAATGCCTCCCGCACGCACAACATGATCTTCTCGACGCACTCCGCGATGGCGCCGTGAATCTCGCTGTCCGTCACTTCCCGAGCCGACGGCACGCCCCGGGTGAGATTGCGCCCCTTGATCTCCATCGTGGCGGGCGTTTCGAGCGGCTTCGCCGCGCCCAGTTCGACCTTCACTCGCTCTGCGGTGCGCTCGCCGATCAGGAAGTTGTGCTTGCGCCGGAGATGGTGGATGATCGCATCGTCGAACGCATTGCCAGCCACGCTCACCGACTTCGAGTACACGACACCGGACATCGAGATCACCGCAACGTCCGTGGTGCCTCCGCCGATGTCCACGACCATGCTGCCCGCAGGCTCCGAGACTGGCAGGCCGGCTCCAATAGCCGCCATCATCGCCTGCTCGACCAGGTGCACTTCGCTGGCGCGGGCTCGCATGGCAGAGTCGACGACGGCACGGCGCTCGACGTGGGTGATGCTGCCGGGCACGCCGATCACGATGCGGGGGTGGACGAACAGGTTGCGGTTGTGCGCCTTGTTGATGAAGTAGGTGAGCATGCGCTCGGCGATCTTGAAGTCGGCAATCACCCCGTCGCGCATCGGGCGGACGGCCGTGATCGTGCCCGGCGTGCGGCCGAGCATCCGCTTGGCCTCGATGCCGACAGCCTCGACCTCGCCGGTGGAGTTGTTCACACCCACCATCGAAGGCTCATCCACCACGACGCCGGAATCGGCAATGTATATCAAGGTGTTGGCCGTGCCGAGGTCGATCGCGAGGTCGTGGGAGAAGAGCGACAGGAGTGAGCGCAACCTCATACAATCGCCTCCGAGAAAGCCGACCCGCGAGGGGCGCCAGCGCAGCTTGGGCGCGGACAGAGTGCCGCACTGTGACCGCGGCGCTCACTGCCCGGAGGCATTGCACCAGCCTCCTTGCATACGCCAGACATTTGTAAGCCCCGGTCTGCAAACAGAATAGCACTTCTTTGCGTTACTGGCAGGAAAAAGACCGCTCTGGCCTACCCGGGTGGCGAAAAGCTGAGAGCTCGCGCGGCGGGCCTCCGCTCCCGAGCCGAGCGACATCCCGAAGATCGGTGCCCGCGAATCCGATAGGCTGCCCGGTTGGCGAGGCCCGAAGCGAGGATCGACCTAACCCTTCCTAGTCGTGCGGCGTCAGGGAATCTCGAGGATAGCCACGGCGGGCATCCACGGCGAGAGGGCCAGGCGAGGGGCCGAAGCCGGGCGCGACCGCCGGATGCTGGCCCGGCAGGCGCAGCGGGACGCTTGAATTCGGTCTCGCCGGACGCCTACACTCGTTTACTGGCCGATGGGATGCCATCGCGCCCAAGCTTCAGCGGAGGTCTTGACAGTTATGAAGAAGTTGCAGGTGGCGGTGATCGGGACCGGATTCGTGGGCCGCGTCCACGTCGAGAACATCCGGCGGCAGGCCGAGGCCGAAGTCGTCGCGATAGCGGACCAGACCGCCGACCTGGCAGCCCAGTTCGGGCAAGTGCTGGGAATCGCCCGCACGTCGGGCGACTACCGCGAGCTGCTGGACGATCCGGCTATCGACGCGGTGCATATCTGCACGCCGAACCACACGCATTTCGCGATCGCGCGCGATGCGATCACTGCCGGCAAGCACGTGATCTGCGAGAAGCCCCTGGCGATGACGGCCGCGGAAGGGCAGGGCTTGGTCGAACTGGCACGCTCGCGGGACATCGTGCACGCCACGAGCTATAACCTGCGTTTTTATCCGAACGTGGCGCAAATGCGGCGCATGGTGGCCACCGGGCAGGTGGGTGACGTGTTGGCGGTGCAGGGCACCTACTCACAGGACTGGCTGTTCTTCGACACGGACTACAACTGGCGGCTCGAGCCGGAAGTGGGCGGCAATTCGCGCGCCATGGCCGACATCGGCTCCCACTGGTGCGATCTGCTGGAACACGTCACCGGCAAGCAGATCCAAGCGGTGTGCGCAGAGCTGGCCACGTTTCATCCGGTACGCAAGAAGCCCAAGAAGCCGATCGAAACCTACGCGGGCAAGATGCTGGAACCGGAGGACTACGAGGACCGCCCGATCACGACCGAGGATTTCGGCGCGATTCTGCTGCGCTTCGGCGACCGGGCGAGGGGAGCGCTGACGATCAACCAGGTCGCCGCTGGCCGCAAGAACCGGCTGCTGGTGGACATCTACGGCACCAGGTGCGGCCTTTCGTGGGATGGGGAGCGGCCGAACGAGCTGTGGATCGGGCGGCGCGACGGAAACAACGAGCTGCTTGTCAAGGACCCGTCATTGCTGGAAGAGCAGGCGCGCTCCTTCGCCGATCTGCCGGGCGGCCACGCGGAGGGCTACGCCGATACCTTCAAGCAGTTCTTCCGCCGCTTCTATGCGGCCTGCCGCGACAAGTCGAAGGCCCGGGAGGTGCCGGGCTTCGATGCCGGACTGCGGCAGTTGCGGCTGGTCGAGGCTGTGCTGCGCAGCCACGGCGAAGGCGGGTGGGTAGAGGTCGACGCCGCGTAGCGGCCCGAGTAGAGGCCCGCGCGCTGCTGTAGACTACCGGAGGCGGCTGATATGGAACCACTGCAGGTCGGCTTGATGTTCTGGACCGGCGGCGTGCTCGGAGTCGACGCTGCCCCCGACGAGATCGTCGAGTCCGTAGCCGCGTTCGGCGTGAGCTGCGGACAGTTGGGCGTGCATGGCGCGGCGGACCTGGCTCCCGGCGCAGCCGAGCGTTGGCGGGCCGCGCTGGACGGTTCCGAGCTTGAGATCGTCACAGCTTTCCAGAGCTTCGAGGGCGAGAGCTACGCGAGCATCCCGATTTGCGCGCAGACCGTGGGCTACGTGCCCGCTGCGACGCGCCGCGAGCGCGAGCAGCGGAGCTACGCGGTGTCGGATTTCGCTCGCTCGCTCGGCATTCCCGGCGTGGCGGCACACATCGGCTGCCTGCCCGAAGATCCGAGCGATGCCGAGTACCGGGCCGTCCTCGAACTTGTGCGCCGCGTCTGCGACCACTGCGCCCGCAACGGCCAGACCTTCGCACTGGAAACCGGACAGGAGCCGGCGGCGGCGCTGCTGGAGTTCCTGCACGCGGTGGACCGACCGAACCTGGGGGTCAATTTTGATCCCGCGAATATGATTCTGTACGGGTCCGGCGAGCCGATGGAGGCCCTGCGCACGCTCCGAGAGCACGTCTTGACGGTGCATTGCAAGGACGGCACGTGGCCGGAGACGCCGGGCGAGTGGGGGCGGGAGACGCCGCTTGGAGATGGAGACGTGGGCATGGAGCGCTACGTCCGCACTCTGCGCGAGATCGGCTACGCCGGCCCCTTGGTCATCGAGCGCGAGATCGTCGGCGAAGAGCAGCGCGCCGACATCGGCAGGGCCATTGCCCTTCTGAACCGCATCCGGGCCTGAATTCCCGTCCAGTACCTGCACGCCGCAGCCTCGGCAGCGGTTCACGCTGCTAAACTTCGATTCAGGCGTGTACAGAGGACTTGGATTCGGCCTGGCTCTGTGCGTGGCGGCGCTGCTCGGAGCCGATGCCCTGCGCGAAGCGGCGCAGGCGCTGGAGAGCAACGATTTTGCCGGCGCTATCCCGCACCTAGAAGCCGCGCTCGAGGACGACCCCGCCAACGTCAACGCCCGCTTCAACCTCGCCTACGCCCGCCAGGCAACGGGCGACGCGGCGAGCGCGATCCAACACTACCAGGTCATTGCCGAGCAACAGCCGGACCTGATGCCGGCGCGGCAGAATCTGGCCACTCTGCTCATGCAGGCCGGCAGGTTCGCAGACGCCGCTCAGCACTACGAAGCCATCGCACAGGCGCAGCCAGAGAACCGGCAGGGCCTGCAGTTGGCCGCCTCGGCCCACAGCCAAGCCGGGCAGGCCGAGCAGGCCCGCGCCGCCTTCCAGCGCCTCTTGGACATTGACGGCACGTCGCTTGAGGCGACCTTGGGCCTGGCGAGTTCGCTGGCAGAACTCGGCCGGCTGCACGAAGCCGTACCGCACTATTTGCGCGCCGTCCAGATGGACCCGAGTGCCGAAGATGCCCTGCTGGAGATCGCTAAGCGGTTGGAAGAATCAGGCTTCAAGCAGGACGCGCTCGAACTGTACAGGCGGTACGCGCGGAATCGGCCCGACAACGCCGCCGTGCAAGAGGAGATCGGAGTTCTGCTGCTCGCGAGCGGCAACCTGCGAGCCGCCACGCAGGCCCTAGAGCGAGCTGTGCGACTCGAGCCGCGATCCCGTCGGCACGCCGCTCTGGGCGAAGCCTATCGCCAGGCAGGCAAGGTGGAAGCCGCCCGGGAACAACTCAGTCTGGCGGCCAAGTCTGCACCGGGCGATGCGAAGGCCCGCTTGCGCTACGCGAACGCACTCTTACAACAGCAGGAGTACGAACTCGCCTCGCGCGAGTACCTGGCCTCGCTCGAGGTCGATCCGGGCGCTTCGGACGCGTGGAACGGGCTGGCCTTCGCCATGTACCGGCTTAGTAACTTCCCGGCGGCTCTGCGCGCCTTGAAGGAAGCGGAGAAGCTCGGCCCGCCGCTGGCAGCAAGCGTGTATCTGCGGGCGCTTTGCCAGGACAGCTTGCAGCTCTACGAGGAGGCGCAGGACTCGTATCGCGCCTTCTTGGCTCTGAGTACGGACATGCAGGTAGAGACCTGGAAAGCGACCCAGCGCCTCAAGACGATCGCCAAGGTGTTGGAGAAGCGGTGAGGTTCGGCGTCCGCCTTGCGCTGCTGGCGTGCATGGCAGTGCTGTGCTGCTTCGGGGCACCGCGCGGCAGCCTGGCGGAGGTCGAGGCTATCGCGGATCGGGAGACCCGCTCGCGCCGGGCGCTGGCTTTCGCATGGGATCAGTTGGACATAGTCAGCAAGGCCTACCAAGACGACAATCTCGCAGCCGGCCGCCAAGGGCTAGAGAATATCGGAGAAGCGGTGGACTTGGCCGTGAGCTCGCTCGAGGCGACCGGCAAGTACGCCCGCAGGCACCCGCGACACTTCAAGCACGCCGAAATCCGGACGCGCAAGCTGCTAGCGCAGCTGCAGCAGCTGCAGCGCAAGCTGTACCTAGGAGACCAAGCTGACTTCGACGGGCTCATCGAGCGGATCGAAGCGGCAAACGCTCGGCTGCTGCGCGGCCTGATGGGGCCGAAGGAGTAGGCGCCACCAAGTCCGGGCTGCGCTCAGCCGGGCAGCTGGCACAGCCCACCTGCCGGCTTCCCGACATCGGGGGTTGGCATCGGCAGGCCAAACCATTAGAGTTAGGGGAGCGCGATGCCGACCCGACTCATCCTTGCGATCCTCTGCGCTCTCGTCCCGGCCTTCGGGCAGGAACTGCCCCGCAACCGAGAGTTCTTGACCGACTACGAGATCGAAGTCCTGCGCGACAGTCAGGAGCTGGACAAGCGCATGAGCGCGTACACAAACTTCGCGGCTCTGCGCCTCGAGCTGATCGAACAGGCCCTTGCAGAGGAAGAGGCCGGGCGCGGCGCCAAGATCCATCGCTCCCTGACGGAGTACTCGTCGATCATTCAAGCCGTCGACGACGTCATCGACGACGCCCTGCTGCGGAACAAGAAGCTCGACGGAGCACTGGAGGTCCTGTTCAAGGCCGAGCAGGTGTTCGCTGCGCGCTTGGCCGCGATCGCGGGGACCGACGCCGACGACGCGTGGCGCTACGAATTCGTGCTGGAGGACGCTATCGGCATCACCGACGACAGCTTGGACCTGCTCGCCGAAGACCTAGGCGCAAGGAAGCGCACGGTGGTCCTGCAAGAGGAGTCCGAGAAGCGGCGCCAGAAGGAGCGCATGGCACCGGAACGGCGCAAGGAAGTCGAGCAGGCCAGCGAGCAAGAAGCCGCCGAACAGGCTGAGAGAAAGCGCAAGCGCCCGTCCCTGCTGCGGCCAGGCGAGAAGCTGGGCGGGAACAGGTGATCGGGCTGGGCGGTCACTGCACCGCCAGGGACACGGTGTTGCTGCGCGCGCCGTGCATCGACACGGCCAAGTCCGCGCTGCCGCTGGGCAGGCCGGCCGGCACGACGAATTCAATCTGGGACATGCCTGCCACGCCTGGAAGGGAGCCCGAGTAGGTCACCGATGCTCGAACTCCTCCGACCGTAACTTCCGGAGCGTGCACGGTCTCGGACCGGTCGGCCGCGGCGGTGCCAGACTGCAACTGCTGCCCGTAGGGACCGGCACCGGTCAGGTAGATGGCCACCTGATCCCCCCCGGCCACGGGAGCGTCTGGGGTCACCGGCCGGCCGTCAAGGTGAAATGCAGCCGACGGGCTCCCGCCCTCGGTGGCATAGACATAGACCCCGGGCGCCACGTCCGCCAGATTGACCACGAAGGGATCGGCGGCCAGCTCCAGATCGTCGCGCGTGCGGACACGGACCTTGGCGTAGGCGAAATTGAGGCCCGCCAGCTCCCAAGGGACTTGGATACCCAAGCGATCCTCGCCGGTAAGGAACACGCGGGCGGGCACGCTCACGCCCAGTTCTGGGTAGTCGAAGCTGACGCTCACCGATTTGAGGGCAACCGGGAGAGGGGAGTACAGCGCCTCGCCCGGGAATTCGGCAAGCGCGCTTCCGAAGATCGTGGCCAGCGAGCCGGGTGCCACCGGCTGGCCCGCCGCGTGGCTGGCGTCGTTGACAATCTCGTCGATGCGCGGGCGCAACAGGTCCGCAGTGAACTCGAACCGAACCCTCTCGCCCCCCACGTAGGCCTCCACCACCTGCGGTGTCGCGGAAGGACCGAACTCGACTTCGGCAACCGCCAAGCCGTACGTGTCGGTCACGGGTTGCGCAGAGAGAATCCGAGCGTCGCCCTCCACGACTGCGAACTCGACCGGTTGACCGGCTACGGGAGCGCCGTTGCGATCCACGAACTTGCCGACCAGGTGCTCTGTCCTGCTCTCGCCGGCGAATCCCCTCCGCTCAGCCGGAGCAACCGCGTAGGCACCTTGCGGCACGCTGTCGCCCACCACATACAGGAAGGGCACGCGAAGCGCGTCGGGACGGCCGTGGCGCGTGATCAGCAGGTGTCCCTCGTACGATCCGGGCACCGGCATGAGGCCTTCCAGCGACGCCCTCACCGCGGCGTACTGGTCCGGCAGGAGGCGAAACTCGATATCGCTGAACCCGTCGAGATTGACCGCGGCCCGCGCATCGCGGTCTCTGGCCACGACCGCGACTCGGTATGTCTGGGCCTGGCGCGAGCGGTTGGTAATGAAGATCTCTTGCCAAACCGGCAGTGACGTGGCGCTAAACTCCCCGAAGCCGATCGTCGGAGGCTCCACCGTTGCGATCGGGTCGAGAGCCGCTTCAAGGTCCACCAAGCCGGAGCCGACGGAGCCCACGCGCGCTGTCGCGCCGTCCTCGATCACAGACCTAGCCGCGGTGTTGATGAGGGCGGACGCCACTTCGCGCGCTGTCCAAGTCGGATTTCCCTGCCAGACCAAGGCAGCCCCGCCAGCGATCACCGGCGCGGCCAAGCTGGTTCCCTGCACTTGGCGGTACCCGCTGGGATTGAAGCCGTTCGGCCTGGCATCGAGCCAAGTGTCCGCGGTGTAGACGCTGACTCCCGGTGCCGCCACGTCAGGCTTCAGATTCAGGCCCGGAGTGGGTCCGCGAGAGCTGAAGCCGGCTACTTGTGTCGGATCTTCCAAGCGCGCAGTGGGTGCGGGATCGAGCGTCAATTGCGCCGCCGTCCCCGCCGGCAGCCCGCCCAAGCGCTGCACAAGCGCGGCGCCGTCCGAAGCCGAGACGAAGTAGGCGGGAACGTCCGTGTCCTGCAATGCCCCCATCTCGATCAGCGCATCGGACGGTCCATTGTCGAGGACGACCACGCCGACCGCGCCAGCGCTTGCGGCGTGCTCGACCTTGTCGACGAACCAGCAGTCTCCACCGCGCTCTGCGACGACGATGCTTCCGCTGAGAGCGCCGGCAGGAAACGCCTGGCAGGCGTCTGGGTTCTCGAACCTCTCCGCGAGCGCCGCCGGGGCCGTCAGCGACTCAGCCAATACGGGGCCCGTGCCCGTCAATGCGGCGTAGGAAAAGCCTCCGAACTGCACGCTCTGTTCCAGCCGCCTCGAATTGCCAGTGGCAGCGACGGCAATCACATCGGGCGCGACGGCGGGCGAGGAAATCGTGTTGCGCGACGCTCCGTCTCGGCCCCCGATCTGGCCCGAGTTCCCGGCGGCGGCGACAACGACGCGCCCGAAGTCAAACACGGCGCTCTGGGCAGCGACGGCCAAGGGATCGCAGTTATTTCCGAGCAGGTCGCCGCAGTCCGAACCGTGAGAGTTCCAAGGATGGGTCGCGATCTGGCCGATGCTCAGATTGATAACGTCCATGCCGTCCACGACGGCGTCGTCGATCGCCGCAATCAGCGCTTGGGAACTCGCCGAGGACTTGATCCCGGGCGTGCCGGTCACCTTGTATACGCCGAGATAGGCCCTCGGAGCGATCCCTTCGAGAGGCCCGGCCGGAGACTCGACGCGCCTGCCCGCGGCCACCATCGCGACAGCCGTGCCGTGTCCGCTGAAGTCTACCGGCGAATTGTCATCCGGCGTCGAGGTCGCGGGATCCCCCGAGTTCTGCAACTGCATGTAGCTGCGGATTGCCACGATCTTGCGGTTGGCGAGCACCAAGTCTTCCGGCCTGCCCTTGGGATAGCCGGTCAGCTCCGGCAGGGAGTCGTCTTGAAATGCCGGATGGAGGAAATCGAGGCCGGAATCGATGATTGCGATCTTGACGCCCTCGCCGGAGGCGGCGAGGCCCGACGGCCGCAGCCTTACAGCTTTCAAGCCGGTTACATCGGCCACGCTATCGAGCTTGACTTCGAAGTCGCGACTCGGGATCACGCTCTTCACGCCGGCAATGGACTCAAATGCCTCGGCTTGCTCCGCCGTGGCGAGGACAAAAACCGCATTGAGCACGTTCTGGACGCTGCCGAGGATCGTGGCACCGCCCGCCTCCAGCGTCGCTGCGACCGGTTCTTGCGTGGCTGCCACGGCCCGGGCCATAACCGCGAAACTGGCCGCCGAAACCCGGCCCGGCCCGCGCCGGTCCGCTTTCGTGCGTGCCATGGACAAGCGCTTCCCGGTCGCGGGCGCGTCCAAGACCACGGTGTAGCGAGCGACGCGGCCGTCCTCCGCCGCCACCGAATTCCAACCGGCAAGCAGGCAGACTGTCAGTGCAAAAGCCGTCCGAAGCGTGGAGCCTGCTTGCCGCATCATGACTCTCCCAAGCTGCACTCGTAGGACGAGTCTCCGCGCCAAGCCGTTTCTGAACTGGGTCTCGTCCAATGGCCGCATCCGTACAATGAGGACGCGATGCGCGCGTTACGTGCCGCAACGCTCGGGTGTGTGCTGCTGTGCCTCGGCGACACGGCGTTCGGGCAGGCTGAATTCCGGGTGTACGAGGATCACCCGCGGCTGTTCCTAGAGCCGAACCGCCTGCAGCGGTTGCGCAATGATGTCGGCCGCCAGTCGCTGCGCTGGCGATCGCTAAGCGATCTCGTCGCAACAGAGACCGCATTTGCAGAGCGGCCCCTAGTCGACGCGCTCCGGTTCCAAGTCGAGGGCGCCGAGACAGCGGGGCGGTCCGCTGTCGCATGGAGCAAGCGGTTGGCCGAGAATGGCATCGGCAATGCCGGCGACTTGCGCCAAGCCGCGCTCGTCTACGACTGGTGCTACGACCTGTTCGACGCATCCGAGCGGGCCGAGCTGCGTGACGCCATGGCAGCGGCCGTCTCAACGTTGCTGCCCCGGGCGGCCCTCGGCGTCGGACTGATACGAGCCGCGATCCTGGCGTCGATCGCGTCGGCCGGCGACTGGGATGAATCCGAAGCCGCTCTTGCGACCCTCCTCGGCGCGCACTGGAAGGCCGAAGTGGTGCCGAGCCTGAGGGACGGCTCGATCGCTGACGACGGCCAAGACTTGATCGCCGCGCTCGAGACTGGGCTGGTGGTGCGACACAATCTGGACTCGGATCCGCTGCAGCCCGGAATCGATGCGTTGCGGTCGCTGGCGCGCTGCCGGCTGCTGAGCTATTACCCGCTGGACATCGAGACTGACAGCGGCAGATTGCGCTGGCCGTCGCGCTTCGGCGCAAACGAGCAACTGGCGCAGGTGCAGGCGCCCCTCGACCGGATCGCGGAGATGCTGCTGGTCGCCTATGAATCCAACCTGCCGGAGTTCCAGTTCTTGCAGGGCTGGATCCGCGATGAGCGCTACCTGCAGACATCGCAACTGGTCGCGCCCTATGAATTCCTCTGGGTGAATCCCTACCTGCCGGGGCTGACCGCCCAATCGTCTCCTCTTCTCGCCCTCGATCCAATCCGCGGCCGGATTTTCGGCCGTTCGGGCTGGGATCCGGCCGCGACCTGGCTGCGGTACACCGACAGACGGTTGGAAGTGCTTGCAAACGGTGAGATCTCGACGACGTCCAGCTTCGGCGGACTGGCCCCGATCTATTTCCCGAAAGCGGTCGTGGTGCCGATCGCACCACCTGCCAAGATCTCGCTGTCCTGGGAGCCGTCGCGCGAGCAGGCGCCGGAAAACGCCTACATCTACCTGATCGGACTCCAAGCAGGAGAGACCTACGGCCTCAAGATTGGCGGGCGCGAGGCCCGTCTGGTCCAGGCAAGCAAGGGGGGCATCATCGTCTTGCAGAGCGATCCAAACGCGGACAAACGCAACCGCATCGATCTGAGGCGAAGGGTGCGGCTCGAGCTCCGCCCCACGCTGAAGCCTACCGATCCGCGACGCGCACCACCGACGTTGCGGCAATGAGCCAAGCCTAGACCTCGGCGGACGGGCAAAGCCTTGCCAGCGTGCAGGCTTGGCAGCGGGGCTGGCGCGCCTTGCACACCGCACGGCCGTGATGGATGATCTGGTGCGAGTACATGACCCACCTTGACCTAGGCAACAGGTCCATCAGTACTCTCTCGATCTTCTTCGGATCCTTTCCCGCGCTCAGGCCCAAGCGTTCCGAGATGCGCTGGACATGCGTGTCAACGACCACCCCCGTGGCCTTGCCGAACCAGGTGCCGGTCACGACATTGGCTGTCTTGCGGGCAACGCCGGGCAGGGTCAGCAACTGCTCCATGCGCGACGGCACCTCGCCGCCGTACTCGCTGACAATGCGCTCTGCCGCGCCTTTGAGGGACTTGGACTTGTTGCGAAAGAAACCGGTGGTGCGGACCAGATCCTCGATGCTCTCCAGTGGCGCGAGCGCCATGTCCTGGACAGTGGGGTAGGCCGCGAACAAGTCCGGGGTGACCTTGTTGACTCTCGCGTCGGTGCACTGCGCCGAGAGAATCGTGGCGACCAGAAGTTCCCAAGCGCTCCTGTGGCGGAGGGCGCATTCGGCGGCAGGGTATTCGCGATCCAAGCGCCGAAGAATCTTGCGGGATCGCCGCTTGCGCTCCTCAGGGGTCTCCTCGGCTGTGCTCGCGTCACGCATCTCCGCCATCGTAACCGACCGGCACGCTTGGGCAAGGGCCTCTGCCGCGCGGTCCGTTCCCGGCGCCATCGCCGCGACCGCCCGGCTGGGCGCCGCACCTCCCACCCGGCCCGGGGAGCCGGGCTATTCCCTCAAGAGGGTTTGGGCAAGCTCGGTATCGTACTCGTCCAGAGCCCTGTCGCGCTCTGCCCGATCCCATCCAAGCCTTCCGGCGGCCACGTCAGCGGCTGCCTCGGCCCATGAGCGCTCGTAGTGCTGGTCGAAGGCCGCGCCGGTGCGCCGCAACATCACGTCTGCCAACGTCATGGCGCCCTCTTGCTCTATTGCATGGAGCACCTGGCCGCGCTTGGTCGAACAGCCGTCGGCCAGAGGGCGCATCATGCTTGGATCCGCTGCGATGGCATCCAGCACGTCGCGCCAACGCGGGCCGTAGAGTGCCGCAAACTCCGGCGGTGCTCCGGTCAGCGCACTGGGCCGGGACCGTTCGACCGCAGCCGTGCTGATGCCCGAAATACGAGCGACGCGGCGCAGCACGGCCTTGGCGAACGACGGTGCCGTGGTCAGCTTGCCCCCGGCCATCGTGAGCAGGCCCGATACGCCGTCTGTCTTCTCGTGCTCTACGATCGCGTGGTCGCGCGACGCCCGGTTGAGGTCAGCCTGAGGGACTTTCAGGATTGGGCGCGAACCGGAATAGGCATACAAGACGTCCTGGCGAGCAAGGCCCAAGGCCGGAAACAGCGCATTGGCCTCCCGGAGCAAGTAGCGAATCTCGGATTCCTCCGGCAGCGCGAGGGAGGGATCTCCGCGGAACAAGGTCTCCGTAGTGCCGATCAATCGCAAGCCCCGCCACGGAATGATGAAGAACGGGCGCCGGTCAGCCCGGGCCTCGCGATAGACCGCATGCCGGGGAGCGCCGGGCAGCTCGCGCACCACGATGTGTGCGCCGTTCACCAATGACAGCAGCGGCTCGGAGGCGTTCTTCGTGGCAAGCTTCAGCAGTTGGTCCGCCCATGCGCCAGTGGCGTTTACGACTACGCGGCCGCGAAGCTCCCCCGATCCCCCCAGCCCTTCGAACCGGACGCCATCGACCCGGGAATCGCGCAACAGCAGGCCGGTGACGCGCGCATGATTGCGGATGTCAGCGCCAGCTGCCTGTGCCTGCAGGGCCATCTCGAGCGCAAGCCTCTCCGGAAAAACGGCTTGGCAGTCGAAATACTCGAAGCCGCCGACCAGCCCATCGGGGTCGAGGCCGGGAAGCAGTGCCAGCAGCTCGCGGGCACTGATCCGTCTGGGCGCCGGCAGGCTGCCGCCTGCGGAAAGCAGGCCATACAGGGCCAACCCGCAGGCGATGTACCACCGTGCGCGAGAATCGCTGCGATACACGGGCAGGAGAAACGGCTGGGGCTGGACAATGCCGGGAAACTCGCGCAACAGCGTCGCGCGATCCCTCAATGACTCGCGCACGAGCGGGAATCGAAAGCTCTCCAAGTAGCGGAGCCCGCCGTGGATCAGGCGGGTCGAGCGGCTGGTGACGCCGGCCCCGAAGTCGCGCGCTTCCAGCAAGGCCACGCGCAAGCCCGCCTGAGCCGCCTCGCGGGCCAAGGCGCAACCGTTGATTCCGCCACCGACTACGACCAAGTCATAATGGCTGCTGGTGCCCAATGATCAATCTACCAGCATTCGGCGCGGCACCCGCAGAGCCGGCTTGGACAGTGAGAGCGTCGACAACGGAGTGAGCTGACTCGTGGCTGATCTGCGCACCACGCTCTGCGGTGTCGAACTGAAGAACCCGGTCATCGCCGCGAGCGGTACGTTCGGCTACGGCGGCGAATTCGCCAGCCAAGCGGCGCTCGACCGCATCGGCGCGATCGTGGTCAAGGGCTTGTCCCGGGAACCGATCCGGGGCAACGCCTCGCCTCGCGTGACCGAGACCGCGGCGGGCATGCTCAACGCGATCGGCCTGCAAAACGTCGGCGTGAAGGCGTTCGTTGCCGAGAAGCTCCCGCTCCTCGGGCAGTTCGGTGTGCCGGTCTTCGCCAACGTCTTCGGCTATGGCCTCGCCGACTACGTCGAAGTCCTGAGCGTCCTTGAGGACGCCGAGGGCGTGGCGGCCTATGAACTGAACGTCTCCTGCCCCAATACCAAGCGGGGGGGGCTGGAATTCGGCGCGCACGCCGACGAGTTGTCGAGAGCTGTCGAGGCGGCGCGCGCCGTTGCCAAGCGGCGCCCCCTGTTGGTGAAGCTCTCGCCGAACGTTACCGACATCAGCGAGATGGCGAGGGCAGCCGTCGAAGGCGGCGCCGACGGCTTGAGTCTGATCAACACCCTGAGGGGCTTGGCAGTCGACGCGCACAGCCGCACTCCGGTGCTCAGCACCGGTTCGGGAGGCTTGTCCGGGCCGGCCATCAAGCCCGTCGCCCTGCACATGGTGCATCAGGTTTCGCAGTCAGTGGATGTGCCGATCATCGGTATCGGCGGGATCGCCACGGCCGAAGATATCGTCGAATTCCTCTTGTGCGGCGCTACGGCGGTACAAGTGGGAACCGCGAGTTTCTGGGATCCGGCGCGGGTGGCGGACCTGCCCGCGGAGCTTGATTCCTACCTCGATGCGGACGGCACCGCCAAGGCGGCCGAACTCACGGGCGGGCTGCGGCCGCCAGCGGGAGCGGCCTAAGCGGCTGCCTCGGCGTCGAAGGCGAACGCGAAAGCACCGCTCGCCAGCCCGTCAATCTCGCCCGTAGTGAACCCGAGGCTTCGGAGCCCGGCCAGCTCCTCGGCCAGCGAGATGTCGAAAAACGTCGGATCGTCGGTGTTGATCGACATCGGCACGCCAGCCTCGTACAGCTCCCGCACCGGATGTGCTTCCATCGAGGGGTATACACCCGTCCGGACGTTGCTCGTCGGGCAAATCTCGAGCGGTATCTTGCGTTCGGCAAGGTGACTGACCAGCCTGGGATCTTCAATCGCGCGGACGCCGTGCCCGATCCGCTCGACTCGGAGCGTGTCTAGAGCATGCCAGACGCTCTCCGGACCCAGTGCCTCGCCGGCGTGGACCGTCGCCCTGAGCCCGCCCTCGCGGGCAAGCGCGTAAACGCGCCCGAACTGTCTGGCCGGATACAGGTGCTCGGCGCCGCCGAGCGTCAGCCCGACCACGGTGGGCGGCAGCAGCGGCAGCAACCTCTCAAGCAGCTTCTCCGCCGCGTCCGGTCCGTAGTTCCGCACCAGATCCACGATCCAGCGCACCTTGGGACGGGCTGGCGGATCCTCTCCCAGTGCGTCCAGGATTCCCTCCAGGGGCAATCCCTGCTGCAGATACTCCGGGATCGAGACGGTGACTTCGGCGTAGGTGATGTTCTGGGCGCAGAGATGCTCCCGCACGCCAACGACTAAGCCGCGGAAATCGTCGATCTCGCGCACGAAGAAGACCGTGAAGAAGTAGGCCGCCAAGAATTGCTCGAGGCTGTCAAACCGGAACAGCCCGTCCAGTTCCTCGGCTGGATCGCTCGCGGCCAGAATGCGCGCAATGGCAGGCTGGCGTCGGAGCATTGCGAGCTGGCTTGGCGGCGCCGACGCAAGGGCCCGGGCAGGAGGGCACTTGCGAACCCTATCCCTCAGGTAATCGCGAGGGATGGCACCCCGCAGGTGCAGGTGCAGTTCCGCCTTGGGGCGCGCCTCGAGTTCCGCCAACCAGCCAGCCCACTGGCGTGCGCCGGATTCAGACATGGAAGATCAGGCCGCGACGACAGGCGCGGAAGGCGGACACCTCCCGCGGCGCGCCTCAGCCGCGCTCTCCGTATTGGTCCCTCAGGCGCGCGAGTTCCGACTGCAGCTCCTGGACCAAACCGGCGTGGCCGGGCTCGGCGGAAAGGTTGCGCAGCTCGTCAGGATCCTCCTGCAGGTCGAAGAGTTCCCAATAGTCGCCCTCCCCGTAGTATTCGATCAACTTGTAGCGGTCGGTGCGGACTCCGCGATGCGGGCCCACTCGGTGCGGAGTCCAGTACTGGAAGCTCGGGTCCGTCATTTGCTCGCGGGCCATTTCGCGAAACGCCCACGAGTTCTCGTAGTAGCTGTACAAGATCGAGTCCCGCCAGTCGTCTGGCGGGCTGCCCTCCAGCAGGGGCCGCAAGCTGCGGCCCTGCATCTGGCCGGGCACGCCGACGCCGGCGAAATCGAGCAGCGTCGGCGCGATGTCGATGTTGACGGCCGGGCGGGCTTCCACCTGGGCGGCCGCCACCAGGCGCGGGTAGCGCACGAGCAGCGGGACGCGCAGCGCCGGCTCGTACATGAAGCGCTTGTCGTACCAGCCGTGCTCGCCGATGAAATAGCCGTTGTCTGTCGTGTAAAGCACGAGAGTGTCCTCGGCCAAGCCAGACGTGTCCAAGTAGTCGAGAACGCGGCCGAGTCCTTCGTCAACGCCGTAGACAGCCCGATGGTGGTCCTTGGCAAAGCGCTGGTAGATCCATTCGCGCTTCTGGCCCGGACTCAAGCCGGGCGGCAGGTCAGCGTAGTCGCCCTCTAGGCTGATCTCGAAACGCATGTCGCGCGCCTCGGCCGCCACTCGTCGAGTGGCGTAGTCGTCGTCATAGGTCGACGGCTTGGGCCAGTCGATGTCGGCGAACATATCCGCATGCCGGGGAGCTGGCGTGAACGGTCGATGCGGGGCCTTGTGCTGGTACAGCAGGCAGAACGGCCCCGCGCCGCCGCGGCGCAGAAAGTCGAGGGCGAAGTCGGTCGTGATGTCAGTGGCATAGCCGGACTCTTTGCTCGGCTGCCCGTTCACGACGAAGTCGGGATCGAAGTAGACGCCCTGTCCGGGCAGCACCTTCCATTCGTCGAAGCCGCGGGGCTGCTGGCGCAGGTGCCACTTGCCGACCAGGCCGGTGCGATAGCCGGCCTGCTGGAGCAATTGCGGAAACGTCGGCAGGCTCGGGTCCAGCTCTTCCACGGCATCGGCTTTCTCGGAATTGCCGCGGATTCCGTGGACATGCGAATAGCAGCCCGTCAAGACGGTGGCCCGGCCCGGCGCGCACAGGGAGTTCGTGCAGTAGGCATTCGCGAAGCGCGCCCCTTCGCTGGCCAGGCGGTCCATGCTGGGCGTCTGCAGCAGCGGATGGCCCGCGCAGCTCATCTGCGAGTGCTGCTGGTCGTCGGTCATCACCAGCAAGATGTTGGGGCGCGGCGCGGTCGAGCCCCCGCACCGCGTTAGAAACGCGGCCGCACCGCCCGCAAACGACTGCAACGCCCGCCTGCGGGTGAGAGCTGATCTAGAGATTAGGTCTTGCATGTCTCCGTTCCTCCGCCCTTGGCGGCCAGCCAAGGCGCGCGCCCCTTGTCCAAGAAGGCGCGCACCCCGGCACGCCCCTCGTCCGTGGACCTCCGCTCCGCCAGGACCTGCGCGGTCCGGTCGCGGATATCGTCGTCCAGCGGATTGTCTGCAATCTCGCGGACAAGCTCCTTGCAGGTAGCCAATGCGCCCGGAGCGCCCCTGAGCATGCGCTCAGTCATCTTCTGGGTCGCTGCATCCAAGGCCGTCGCCGGAACCACCTCGTCAACGAGTCCCCACGCTTGCGCGCGGCGCGCATCGACCCGCTCGGCAGTCAGCATCAGGCGCCGCGCCACCTTGGTGCCAAGCACTTCGACCAGATACGGGCCCACCATCGCCGGCACGAGTCCGAGCTGCACCTCGCTCAGGCGGAAGAAGGCATCCTCTGAAGCGACCGCGACATCGCAGCAAGCGACCAAGCCGACGCCACCGCCCACCGCTGCGCCCTGAACGCGGGCTACGGTCGGCTTGGCCATCGCGTGCAGCAGCCGAAGCATCTCGACGAAGCGGCGGGTGTCGGCCAGGTTCTGGGCCGGGTCTGCGGCACCCATGCGGCGCATGGCACGCAAATCGGCGCCGGCGCTGAAGCAGCTTCCGGCACCGGCCAGCTGGACCACCCGCACGCCGGAATCCGCCGCCAGCGACCGCAGCTTGTCCGAAAGCTCCTCGACCGTGTCATTGTCGAGCGCATTGCGGACTTCCGGGCGGTCAAGCACCAGGGTGGCCACGCACGCGCTCCGCTCAACGCGCACCCGAGGGGTCGGCATCGCCAAGAATGATAGCGGAATCCCGTCGGCTCAGCGACGAACCGGAACCGTGACGGGCAGTGTCTTGGGCGGCAGGCAGGCTTTGTCGTTACACGCCTGGAAGCGGAGCGAGCCTCGCAGCTCGCCCATATCCGCGGGCACGGACTCCACATGGAAGGTTGTCACGATCTCGACGCGCGACGAGTACACCGATAGCGGCTTGTCCGAGAAGTCGTACTTAACCTCCTCGGCGGGCGGGTAGGAGACAGACTCGACGCGCAGCGGAAGAACGTCGGGCCAGGACAGGTGGGTCGGGATTAGGTATGGATCGTTCGGCCTGTCGGAATTGATGTGGTAACCGCGGCGGATGCGAACCGTGACCGGGACTCGCAGCGGTCCGGGTCCGGTGATCCGAATGCCCGGGCCGGGCTCGATCGTGGCGGCCGAGAACCCCAGCTGCTGGGCCGACAGCTGAGCGCCAAGCAGCGCGAAGAGCGCGGCAACAGCCTTGAGCGGGGTCGCGCTAGAGCGATGCCGTGGCATTCATGTCCAGCAGAACCTCGATCTCTTCCTCGTACGTCGCCTTGGCCACCAAGCCTTGGTGGGTGAAAACGATCTTGCCCGCCTGGTTCACGATCAGTGTGGTGGGCAGCACCATGATGCCGCCAAAGGTGTCCGAGACAGCGTCATCGCCCAGCAAGACCGGAAAGTTGAATTCCATCTTCTCGGCGAACTCGCGCACCGGGTCCCAGCCATCCTCGTCGAGAGAGACCGCCAAGACGGTAAAGCCGCGATCCTTGTACTGGCGCTGGAAGTCGACGAACCACGGCATCTCGATCTTGCAGGGGCCGCACCAAGTGGCCCAGAAGTTGATCAGGACGACCTTGCCTTCGATATCGGCGTTGGTGTGCGTCTTGCCGTCCAAGTCCCGCAGGCTGAACTCGGGGATTGATGGGTTGGCGGAGTCTGCCGCGGCCGCGGCAGGATTGCCGTCCTCGTCTGGCATGGGGCCGATGCCGCACGCAAGGGCGAAGACCATCGCGACGATGGCCAGAAACAGCGCGGTTCGTTGCATTGCGAGTAGAGCGCCCCGACGCCCTACGCAGATTATACAGGTTGAGTGCCGGGCTTAGAATGTGTCTGCCGGAGAACTGCTAGTTATGACATTCCTCAGGCTGGTGCCGCTGACCCTGCTACTCGCTACCGCGCTACAGGCAGAACGTGTGCAGTACTGCATCCTGTTCGGGGTTGGCGACGAAGAGCCGACACGCTGGGACGGTTCGCTGGAAGCCTCGGGCGCTCGGATTCTGGGCCTGTCCGGCTGGCGGCTCGGCCGAGGGGACTCGGTGTCCGGATCCAGCTGGCGACTCGCGACTCGCCGCATTGCCCTGACGCGCTCAATGAACGATCTCGACCTCTATCCCGCACTGGAAGCAGGCATCTACGCGCTGGTAGAGACGATCGGAGCTGACCCGGTGTTCCGAATTCGCACCTCGCAGGGTACCGCAATATTCCATGCTTCGGAGGTCGGGTTCGGAAATCCTGCGCTTCTGCTGGACGGCCGGGTATCTGTCGAGCGAATACCCGTCACGACGATCCTTACCGACTCGGTCGAAGAGCAGGACCTGCCCGCCATCGCAAGGTTCGGCGACACCGTGTACATGGCATATGTCGAGTTCACGCACGGCGCTCGCGAACTGAGGTGGCGCCGTCAACTGCGGTCCGAGCCCGATTCGTTCGACCCCTTGTCGCGACCGGCGGGAGGCGACCGCATCTGGCTGCGCGAATACTCGGTGCCCAGCGGGCAATGGGGAGAGCCTCAAGCGGTCGGAGCCGGCGGCCAGGATATCTACTCCGCGGCGGTTGCCGCGGACGGCCAGGGGCGCGTGTGGGTCATACGCTCCAAGCAGGTGGACGGAAACTTCGACATCTATGCCAGCTATCGTCACGAGGGCCGCTGGTCGGACGAGCTGCGGGTCACCAGCCATCCAGGCCCGGACATCAGTCCGGCCGCCGCGACAGCCGCGGACGGCGCCGTGTGGATCACCTGGCAGGGGTACCGAGACAGCCTTGACGTGCTCGTCGCGCGCCAAGACGGGGACGGGTTCTCCGCCGAACAAGCGGTTTCGAGTTCCGCGGAGAGCGATTGGGCCCCGCAGATCGCGGCGGCGCGGAGCAAGGGCGTGGCTATCTCTTGGGACACCTACGACAGCGGCAACTACGACGTCTACGTGCGGCGGCTGTCGTACGGGCAAGGAATCGAGATGGAAGCCGCGTTAGCTGTTGCCGCCAGCCCGCGTTTCGAGGCTCGCTCTAGCGTCGCGTTCGACAGCCAAGACAGGCTCTGGGTCGCCTACGAGGACTCGTTCCCGGGCTGGGGCAAGGACTTTGGAGCGTACGAGACCACCGGCGCGGGACTCTACCAGGACACGAAAGTGCAGGTAACGGTGGTGCAGGGCAAGCGCCTGTACCGGCCGGCCGCACCGGGAGCGGCGGTGTTCGAGGCTCTGCCCCCGTCCAGCCCGAACAACCGCAGGCGCCGCGGTCGAGAGATACTGCACCGCCCGCAACCGGACCCCAGCCTGGCGGCAACCCGGCCAGCGCACGCTACGCCGTACCCGCGGAGCAAGATCGCTCGCGAAGGGTATCCGCGACTGGCGGCCGACGACTCCGGGAACGTCTTCCTGGCATTTCGGACCTCAGGCGGCGATATCTGGGGCCCGCTAGGGACGACCTGGTTCGGGCATATGGCGCGATTCGACGGCAGGGCTTGGGTGGGTCCGACGTATCTCGGACGCTCGGACGGGCTGCTCGACCAGCGGCCGGCCTTGGCGGCGATCGGTCCGGGAAAATTGCTGGTTGTCGGCACCTCGGACCATCGCTTCAGCGAGGCCGGCCTGCGGAACGCGAACCGCAATGACTTCGACTATGACTTGGTCGCTCACACGTACGAGAGCGAGCCCGGAACCGAAGAGCACGCCTTGGAGGCCGTGGAAGAGCAAAGCCCGCAAGCTCGAACCGACGAGATCGAAGCCGAGCTGATGCAAGTCGCCCGGATGCGCGACTACCGGGCGCGGATCGGGGGCGAGTCGCTCCGCCTGATGCGGGGCGAGTTCCATCGCCACACCGAGATCAGCGGCGACGGAGCTCGCGACGGCGGCTTGATCGACGCCTGGCGCTACTTCATCGACGCGTCCTACATGGACTGGGCGGGTTGCTGCGACCATGACAACGGCTATCGCGAATACCCGTGGTGGCGCACCCAGAAACTCTCCGACGCCTTCCACCTGACCGGCAAGTTCGTCACGCTGTTCAGCTACGAGCGCAGCGTGCGATACCCCGAGGGGCACCGCAACCTCCTGTTCGCGCAGCGGGGCGTGCGTCCCTTGCCGAGGCTGCCCAAGATGGCGGAAGACTCGCCCGCCGAACCTGCGCCCGACACCCAGATGCTGTACCGGTACCTGCGACGCTATAAGGGACTCGCCGCGGTTCACACGTCCGGCACGGGCATGGGCACGGACTGGCGGGACAACGATCCGGAGCTCGAGCCGTGGGTCGAGATCTATCAGGGCGATCGGCAGAACTACGAGATCCCGGACGGGCCGCGCACGAACACCGCTGACGACTCCATCGGCGGATGGCGCGCGCTCGGATTCGTCTCCCAGGCGCTGGCGAAGGGCTATCGGCTGGGCTTCCAGGCCTCCAGCGACCACCTCTCCACGCATATGTCATACGCAAACGTCTGGGTGACAGAAGCGACCCGCGAAGCGATGCTCGAAGGAATTGGGAAGCGCAGGGTCTACGGGGCAACGGACAACATCCTCGCGGACGTGCGCAGCCGCGGGCATTTCATGGGCGAGGAGTTCGAGACCAGCGAGGCGCCGAGAATCGAAATCTCCCTCCACGGCACTGCCGACTTCGAGCGGGTCGCGATCATCAAGGACGGCCGGTATGTCCATTCGGCGAATCCGGGGTCGCGGGAGGTCAAGCTGGCCTGGACCGACACCACCGCGCGCAGCGACGAGACCTCGTACTACTACGTGCGCGGCGAGCAGGTCGATGGGGAGATCGTCTGGGTAAGCCCGATGTGGATCACGCGCCGCTAGACCGAGCGCCGAGCGAGCCGCCCGCCGGCCCGCGCCAGGCTGTACACTCGACCTGTGAAGCATTGGGCGCTGTGTCTCGTGGCAGCCGTGGCGGTCGCTCTATCCGCCTGCGGCAGCGAATCCTCCCGGCCCGCCAGTCCGTTCGCAGGCTACAGGCTCGTCGACCTGACTCATGCGTTTGACCAAGACACCGTGTTCTGGCCCACCGGCCAGCCGTTTCGTCACAGCCAGACCGCCGGGGGGCAGCAGCCGGACGGCTATTTCTACAGTGCCTACGACATCGCCATGAGCGAGCACTGCGGCACGCATCTGGACGCCCCGATTCACTTTGCCGAAGGGGGCAAGCCAGTCGGCGACATTTCCCTCGACGAGCTCGCCGGGCCAGTCGCGGTCGTCGATATCGAGCAACAATGCCTTGCCGATCGAGACTACGCCGCATCAGCTGCTGACTTGGTAGCCTTTGAAGTCGAGCACGGCTCGGTAAAGGAAGGCTCGATCGTGCTCTTCCGGACCGGATGGAGCAAGCGCTGGCCCGACACCCTGGGCTACCTCGGCGACGACACGCCGGGCAAAGCGGACGCCCTGCGATTCCCCGGGATCGCAACCGATGCCGCGCAGTGGCTGGCAGACAGGGGAGTTTCCGCCGTTGGTATCGACACTGCAAGCATCGATCCCGGCTCGTCAAAAACGTTTCCCGCCCACCAGGTCCTGGCCGCTCACTCTGTGTCGATTCTCGAGAATATCGCCCGGCTTGAAGAACTGCCGGAAACCGGAGCGTTCCTGCTGGCGTTCCCCATGAAGATCGGGCGCGGATCCGGCGCACCGTGCCGGATCGCTGCGCTCGTGCCGCAATCCTAACGCGGCCCGGCCTCGCGCCGTCTCGCTCCCGCGAGTTTCCGCCAACAGCGTGCGCCGTCCACAGCGCGCTCGCTTTACGATTATTGACAGTTCGCGGGAGGATTGACTAGACTGTCGTTACTATGCGTCGCTTAGCTCAGTATCTGATCGTTCTGTCGTCGCTAGCGATATCGTCTGCTACCGCTCACTTTACGCCACGGTGTCACGACGCGAGGATCAGCGCCAGTGAGGTCACCACAGAGCGTGACGTCAAGCTTTTCGTGGAGTGCGCGGCAGAGTTTCTCGCTGAAGTCGGCCCGGCCGAGGCACGCCGCGCGTTCAACGAGGATGTCCGCTGGAAGCACGGCGCGACCTACGTGTTCGTTGTCGAGGTCGGCACGTCTGGTGTAACGTCTAGGCGGTTTGTCTTCCCGCCGATCCCTTCCGCGGAAGGCAAGCCGCGAGGGGCGCCTCTGGTTGATTTCGGAACGGACCTGTACGCCGAAATCTATCGCGCGATGGACGTGGTCGACGAAGGGTGGTTCTACTACTCGACCCCTAATCCCCAGACCGGAAACAAGGAGTTCAAGCTGTCGTACGTGATTGAAATCGACTGGAACGGAACGCGTGCCGTCATAGGGGCCGGTCTCTACGCCCGCGACTTGCCCGGCACCTGCCATGCCTCGGACGTCAGCGCCTCGATCGTCAGCGCCAGCATGAATGACCTGCGCCTGCAGGAGTTCGTGCGCTGCGCCGCGATGATGGTGGAGAGCCGAGGCTATTTTGCGAAACAGGAGCTGGAAACCAACCCGAGGTGGTCCAGCGGGGGAACTAACGTCTTCGTGCTCGACATGATGGGCAACCAAGTCATGTCCAGCAACCGCCTGAGGATCAACGGCATTGCCCCCCACGAATGGGGGCTGGAGTCCGGGGCGGTCCAGTTTGGCGAGCGCGACTTGACTGGCGTCGGGGAGGTGTTCGGAGAAGCGTTTGTCTACTACCGGTCGTACCACCCCGAGACATGGGCCTATCAGCCGAAAGTCGGCTTCATGAAGCGTGTGGTAGCGCAGGGAGTGTCCCTGCTCGTCGGCGCGGGCTATTTTCCCGACACCCAACAGGCTGAACAGGGCGCAACTTGTTCGGACGACTACGCGACTGCCCCGGCGGTGCGCAGCCGGGACGACATTGAAGCGTTCGTGCGCTGCGCAGTGGAGTACGTGGCCCAGCATGGAGAGGAGGAAGCGCACAGGGCATTCACCCAAGACGAGCGCTGGAGGCACGGTCCGACGTATCTGTTCGCGTTTGACAAGGCAGACTCAGGCTTTGACTCGACCCCTTTCGTGTTCCCGCCGGATACTACGCGGGAGGGCTCGACCTTTGGAGCGATCATTGATGGGTTCGGGAACGACTTCTTTTTTGAGATTGACCGAGTATTGTCTCTTGTGGATTCCGGATGGATCCACTACGCCTTCACCAACCCGGCGACTGGGCTACATGAGCCGAAGGCTTCCTACATGGTCAATATCAATTGGAATGGCACCCCGGCCTTTATCGGAGCGGGCGTCTACGAGCGCAGTCTTCCCGGCACCTGCGATCCGACCGAGGTCAGCGCGGCCCTGCTTGAGTCGGATCAGACCGAAGCCAGACTCCGCGAGTTCGTCAACTGCGCGGCCTATCAGGTCCAGTCATCCGGCTACTTCGCAGGCCCCGTGCTGACTACCGATCCTCGCTGGAAGCACGGTTCGATCTATGTGTTCGCCTTCGACGCGAATACTGGTGAGATCGTCTTCAGTGGCAACCCAGCGAGCTCTGCGGTGTCCCGGCGCATTCCAGAACTGCTGTTCGGAGGTCGGGACATGCTCGCGGCCACGGCCAAGTTTGGCTCTACCACCTGGTATTACAACTTCAATAACCCCGCTTCTGGGACGGTCGAGCCGAAACTCGGATTTACCAGGCTAGTTATGGCACAGGGGGTGCCCGTGATCATCGGTTCCGGGATCAACGCGGTTTCGGACTGACGCGCATCCCGATCAAGACTGCCGACCCTCTGCCTGGCCTCGCGACGCTCTCGGGTCTGGGTCCGGCGGATCGCGGTTTGCGGGCACAGCTGGCGCCACCGCGAGTGTCGCCCGGTCCGGCCTCGGCCGTTCGACGTGCGGAGAAGGGGCGCGGATGCCGGGGCGCTGTCGGAGGCCGGCCGAACCGTCGAGAACTTCTCGCCTACTGCATCGGAGAGCGGGATGTGGGGACGACCCTGGTGATGACGGACTGCTCGCGGTCTAGGAACTCCGGTATGCGCGGCCCGATCTGGGTGGTCCAGAATTCGCTCTCGTAGACAGCCTTGTAGAGCCGTTCGCGTTCCGCCTCGGTCTCGAAGCGGCGTATCCAGAAATAGACAGAATCGTCCGACTCCCCCCTGAAGTTTCCAGCGATCACCATTCCCTTGGAAATCTGGAAGGGGATGATCTCTTCGTCCATCATCCGGACCCATTCGTCCATCTTGCCCTGGCGTACCTTGTATTGCCTCAGTTCGAAAAAGGCCACTTGTTGACTTGCTCCTCGTCGCGGACAGGTCAGCACGGGCCTGTCGCGAAGCCCGCCGGTCCATTCATACCATAGCCGCTTTCCAAAGCAAGTCCGGGTTGTGAGCCAGCGCGGCCCGAGACGTTGGCCGGGCCCTTGCTCAGGCGGGCCGGGAACAGCGTTCAGACAAGCAGCTGGGGAATGAGCCCGCTGCTGTCGGCGAAGCGATCAAGCCCAAGCCCCATGGCCTTGGCCTGCGACAGCCACAGATTGGCCAGCGGAGTGCCCTCCGCGCAGTGCAGGTGCTGGCCGAGCTTGAACTTGCCGGAGCCCGCGCCGGCGATGATGATCGGCAGATCGTTGTACTGATGCGTGGCGCCGTCGCCCAAGCCCGATCCATAAGTGAAGACCGTGTTGTCGAGCAACGTCGAGCCGTCAGCCTCTTGGATGCTGTCGAGCCTCTCGAGGAGATAGGCGAACTGTGCCACGTGGAAGCGGTCTATGCTCTCCAGCTCGTCCCCGTATTCCTGCTGCTGGTGGGAGATCAGGTGATGGCTGATGGGCTTGTCGAAGAGCCCCTCGAACATAAACGGGGTGTTCCAGCGCTCGGGGCCCACCATCAGCGAGGCGACACGCGTCAACCCCGTCTGGAACGCAACCACGATCAGGTCGCACATGAGGCGGATGTACGCTCCCCGCGGCAAGTAGGCCTCGGGCGGCTCGGGAATCGATACCTCCAGCAACTCGCCCTTGAGGCGCTCGAACCGGTCCATCTGATTCTCGATCGTGCGAATCGACTCGAAGTACTCCGCGAACTTTTCACGGTCGGCATGGCCGAGTTCCCGCTGCAGCGACCGGGCGTCCTCCAGCACCAGATCGGTTATGTTGCGGACCTGGTCCACCTCTTGCGTGCCGAACAGCCTGCGGTAGGCCTTGCGCGGGTCACGGATCGACGGCGCGACATGTCCCGTCCCATACCAAGAGATGTTGTCGAAATAGATCGATTCTTGGTTGTCCTGATGGCTGTTGCAACTGAACTCCAGCGTGCTGAAGGGAGTCGTCTGCCCGATCTGATCTGCCACGACGTGATCGAGCGTGCGCTCCAACGGCCAGGCAGACGAGGTCACCGTGAACGGCGCGGCGCTGCTCAGGAAGCACGAGGCGCACTGCGCGTGAACGTCGGTGCCGATCTGGAACTGGCGGTCCAGCCCCGTGACCAGAGCGACCTTGTGTTGGACGGTCGCCAGTGGCTCGAGCGTCGGCGTGAGCTTGATCGGGTGGGAGCCGACCTGTGTCGTGGTCTCGATGATGGCGCTGAAGTCGCCGTTGAATGCCGGCAGGCCTGCATGGCCCTCGCCCGGGAAGAAGGCGCGGCGCACGACTCCAATCGGCACGTAGAAGAATCCCAAGCGTTGGGGCGGCTGGGACTGCTGCTTTGACCGCCGCGTCGCTGCCGGCGCAATGCTCTCCAGCCAGGGCAGCCCGAGCACGGCGCCGCCTGCGCCGCGCAGAAATGACCGTCTCGACGTGATGCGCATGAGGCCGCTCGGCCTAGAGGGCCGCCCTCTCTAGCTTAGCCGGGCTGTGCTTGCGCTGGAACGGCTCGCTGAGCACGATCTGCATGATCATGTGCTGGAGCCGGAATCCCGCCGGCGCCGTTTCCCGCACGATCCGGTCAAGTGCCGGCTGGTCCGACGCATCCACTGCCCGGCCGAGGGCGAAAGCCAGCAGGTGCGCGGCGAAAGCGCGCGCGAAGCGGTCCTTCTCGGCCAAGATCGCGTCCTTGAATTCCACGATGTTGTCGAACTGGTGGCGTCCGAAGAGCAGGCCGGCCGAGTCCACCTCGCGGCCGTTGTCATACGTGTCCCGCCATACTCCGGTCGGTCCGTAGTTCTCCAAGGCGAAGCCCAGCGGATCGAGCTTGGCATGGCAGGCCGCGCAGTCCGGGTTGGACCGGTGTTGCTCGAAGATCTCTCGCAGGGTCAGGTTCGCCGCCCGGCCGCCTGCCGCCTCGTCGGGGAGGGGCGGCACGCCGGCCGGCGTGGGGTCGGGCGGGTCGTTGAAGATGACACCCGCGAGCCAGGCTCCGCGCGTGATGGGCTGCGTTCGCAGCGGGTTCGACGTCATTGTCATGACCGCCGCGGTGGTGATCACGCCGCCCTGGCGGCGGTCGGTGATGGGGACCCGGCGAAACGGGACCGCTGTCGGCGGCACCTTCGCCGGACGGGTGCCGTCGCGGTACCACGAGTCCAGCAGCTCGCTGCGGTAGCTATAGTCCGAGTCGACCAATTCCAGGATCGAGCGGTTCTCGACCAGGATGGTCTCGAACAGCAGCAGGGGCTCCAGCATCATGTGCATGCTGGCCCGGAACTTTGCGAAGTAGAAGTCCGGGTGCCGTTCGCGGTCGGGCACCGAGGCCACGATGCGTTCGAGCTGGAGCCATTGCGTGGGAAAACTGTCGCAGAATCGCTTCAGGCGGGGGTCCTTCAGCATGCGCTCCACCTGCGCCCGCAGCACGGCGGGGTCGCCCAGGGTGCCCTGGGCGGCCAGGTCGAGCAGGGCTTGGTCCGGAATGCTGCCCCAGAGGAAAAACGACAGGCGCGACGCGAGCTCGAAATCGTCAAGTTGCCGGGCTGCCTCGCCGGAGCCGGCCCGCTCGTAAAGGTAGAGGAAGCGCGGCGACGCCAAAGCGGCCGAGACAGCCGCCTTCATGCTGTCGGCGTAGGACTGTCCGGATTCCATCCGCGCGGCGACATGGCGGGCATAGCGCTCGAGGAGGGCGTCGTCAGCCGGCCGTCGAAACGCCCGCGTGAGGAAGTCGCGCAAGGTCGCTCTGGCCACAGTGCCGGTGGTTTCCGATTCCGGCGGCGGCGCGAACAGCCGCTCCCATGCGCCGCTGGTCAACCTGTTGAAGTCCGCGCTGTCGAGAATGGACCTGCCGAGATTGAGGAACGACGCCATCAGCAGCGGGGACAGAGTGAGATGGTCGCCGCGGTTGTCGAAGCCGTGCTCCGCCCGCAGGTCTTGGGGAAACGGGGCAACGCCGGCCAGCCGCTTGTCGATCAGCTGCGACTTGCCGAGCGGACGGCTGCCGACCTTGAGCTCGTCGGGCATGCGGCCCGACTCCGGACGGAAGTGGCCATAGGATCGCAGCATGCGCTCGGGCAGCGCGAAGACGTCGATTCGCAGATCGAGCAGGTCTTGGACCGCGTTGTTGTACTGGAACCGGTTCATGCGCCGCATCGGCGTGTGAGGAAGCGCGGCCCGCGGGTCCAGCGTTCCGTGCAGCAGCTTGCGCAACTCTGCCACGAGTCGCTGGCGCTGCTCCGCCGCCAGGCGGGGCTCGCTCTCCGGGGGCATGATCCCCGAGTCGAGGGCTTCGACCAAGTTCCGCAGCAGCTCGGGATCGTTGGTGAGGTCTGAGGCGCTGTGAAGTCTCGACAGGTCGACGTTCCCGAACAGATTGCCGCCTTCGCCGTGGCACTTGACGCAACTCTGGCGAAATACCGGCTGGAGAACGCTCTGCAGGACGTCACCCTTGGCCGCCACGAGAGATGGCACCGCGAAAATCGCTGCTGCAACGAGACAGATCCAGCGAGCACCCCAGGCAAATTGCCGAAACACGACCTGCATCATGACAGCGCCTTCGAGGGCCCGCCGAATCGAGCCAGCCAGGCTCGCGGGCCAAGCCCCGCCGGAGGGGCTTCGGAAGATGCTCCCTCCGCTCAAGTTAGTGCGATTGTACCGAAGCGTGCCGCCAATCGGGGCACGAAGTTCCCACCTGCGCGCGGCGGCCTTGGTGTCACCGGCGAGATGAAGCGGTGGCGTGCAGCCTAGTCGGACGCCGTGCGCGTGGCGCTCCCTGATGCCTTGAGCCGATGCCCGCTCTTGATCAGAAACCCGCGGAGGTCTTGACGTCGGCTGTTGGCTGAGCGGCGCGTAGGACTCTCGCGGGATAGCCCGGCAGGGCTTGCCTGCGCGTCAAGCCTACGCACGCGCCGCCCAGCATTCGGGGCGCGCTTGGCGGACGCGAGCTAGCCCCGGTTCTCTACCCTGAGGTTGTTGACGACCGAGAATACCCCGGCGACGGCGCTCGCCTGAGCGTTCGCGACGGTCTTGTCCATCGAAGCGCTCACTACGCCCTCCAGGACCACGTCCCCGTTCCGGACCACGATGTGGATCGGCGGCACAGCCTGCAAGCCATAGCGACTGAGCACGGGATTGTAGTAGATCGCGCGAAATACATCCCAGCGAATCCGGTCGTCGTTGGATGAAAGCGGCAACACCTCGATCTTGTTGACAACTTTGTGCACACCGTCAATTCGTTCTACAACACGCTCTGCGCCAGACTTCAGGGTTGGCCTGGTCACTTGCCCCTCGAGCACGACGGTCGAACCGTCGACTTGGTACGTGAAGTTGTCGAAGACGCTGTAGTACGGCAGCATGACCAGTTCGTGTCGGACCTGCCGACCCACCGAGTCGATCTCAACCGCTGCGCCGATTGCGGCGAACAGCATCAACGGAATCAAGAGTTTTGTGAATGAGTATTTCATGTCCTTCTCCTTGTGATCTGCAACTACTGGCTGAGACGGGAGAGTTCTGATTCCGGTTTCAGGGATAGTCCCGTGCGAACCCACGCCATCTCGGAAGGGACGGGCTCGCGACGGGCCTGACGGTCTCTGCATTGCGAGCTGCACAGCGCAGCAGCGGTGCCCCATCGAACGCTCGTCCACTGCATCGACAACTCGCAACAGGGAAATGTCGCGTCGAACTGGAAAGAGATTGGCGGCGAGACAGCGATGGCTGGCTCGTTCTTGGCCGAGCCGCTCCGGTGCCCGAACAGCCCCCTGCCGCACAAACGGGTCCGTCTGAAAACGCTGGCAGCTTGCCGCGTGTGCCCCGCTTACGCCAGCGGCAGAACCACCGCGGCGATCTGCGTCACGACGTATCCGATCACGCCCATCACGGCCAGCAGCGGCGTCCACGTCTGCAGCGCCTCTGTCTCAGTCAGGCCGGACATTTGCTTGTAGACCCAGAATCCCGAGTCGTTCATCCAGGAACCAACCAGCGATCCAGAGCCGATCGCGCACGCCACGTACACGGCGTGGAACCCGATCGGCGTATCGACCACCAGCGGGACCATGATGGCCGACACCGTGATCATGGCTACCGTCCCCGAGCCCTGGGCCACCTTCAGCAGGGCTCCCAGCAGAAAGCTCAGCAACAGCAGCGGCACGCCGAACTCCTGCGACATGTCGCCGATGACCTTGCCCACGTCGGCCCTCACCAGCATCTTGCCGAACGAACCGCCGGCCGCGGTGATCAGGATGATCAGGCCTCCGCTCGCCAGCGATGTCTCCACCGGGCCGGCCAGCTGCGCGAGCGTGTAGCCCTTCTGCTTGGCCAGCAGCACCAACGAGATCGCGGCCGACGCCAGCAGTGCGAAGTTCGGATTCCCCAAGAACGAGGTGACATCGCTGAGCACGCCCCCCACTTCCAGCGCGCCGACCAAGGTGTTGGACGCGATCAGGACCACCGGCAGCACGATGGGCAGCATCGCCATGAAGAAGCTCGGCAGCCGCTCCTCGCTCTTCTTGGCCAGTTCCTCGAGCTCGTCCAGAGTCAGCCCCTGGGTCTCGCGCAGCGGAACTGCCAGCTGCCGGTCGCGCAAGATGCCGAACAGCCAGCCGCCCACCGACATCGGCACCGCGATAATCGCGCCGACCAGGATCATCACGCCCAGGTCGATTCCCAGCGTTGCGGCCATCGCCAGCGGGCCCGGCGTCGGCGGCACCATCGAGTGGGTCACCGCACCTCCCGCCGAGATCGCCATCAGAAACAGCAGGTAGTGCTTGCCCATGCGCACCCGCATCGCACGCGCCAGCGGCACCAGCAAGTAGAAGACCGTGTCGAAAAATACCGGCACCGACAGCACGTAGCCACTCGACAGCAGGGACAGCGAGGCGTGCTTCTCGCCGAGCGCCCGCACGAACACACGGACGATCTTGTCCGCGGCTCCGCTTTCCATCAGGCACTGGCCGATCAGGGCAGCCAGCGCGATCACAATCGCAATGCTGGCGCAGACCCCGCCGAATTCGCCCGCCACCGACGGCATCACATCCGCCAGCCCGACGTTGGGCGAAAGAATGCCCACCGTGGTCGCAGCCGTGATCAGCGCGATGAAGGCGTTGATCCGCAGGCGCAGGATCAGCACGAACACGACCGCAATGGCGATCGCGAGTATGACAAGGGGAGGAAGTGTCATTGCGGCCATCGAGCGTACCAAAACTCTGGCCGCGTATGCCGACTACTCCAGCGTCGCGTTGCGCACCTTCTCGGCCTGCGCGCGGCGGAAGTCCTTCAGGGCATCCCGCAGGGACTCGTCGCTCGTTGCGAGGATCGCGATCGCCAGCAGCGCCGCGTTCTTGGCCCCCGCCTTGCCGATTGCCAGCGTTCCGACCGGAATGCCTCCGGGCATCTGCACGGTGGAGAGCAGCGAGTCCAGCCCGTCCAAGACGCTGGGCATCGGCACGCCCAACACCGGCAGCACCGTGTGCGCCGCGCACACCCCGGCGAGATGCGCCGCGCCGCCGGCCGCGGCGATAATCACGCGGATGCCGCGTTCTTCGGCAGAGCCGATATAGTCGGCCGTCATCTCGGGCGTGCGGTGAGCCGAGCTGACTTTGCACTCGTGCGGCACCCCGAACTGCTCGAGTGTTTCCGAGCAAGCCTTCATCGCGCCCCAGTCCGAGGTGCTGCCCATGATCACGGCGACGAGTGGAGAAGATTCAGCCATACAGTTCCATCCCTAGGGCGCTATGCCGCCCGGTCGAAAGATTGACAATGGTAGCACTCCGCATGCAATAATGCTGCTCGGAGAGGGAGTCCCCGTCCATGGACATTTTGTTCCGGGTAAGTCTTGCTCGGCCCTGCATCCATTTAGGTTTCCCACGAGCCAGCGGACTTCGTCGGAGTCCGCGACTCTGTCTGGTGGCGGCCCTGGCCTGCCTGTTCTGCCTGGCTTCGTGCTCCCGCAAGCCGGCGGGCCTGAGAAGCCAAGCTCCAGACCCTCCGGCCAGCCCGCCCCAGGCGAGCGCCTCCGCCCAAGCGGCGGCGACTCCGGCAGCTTCCGCCCGGACAGCATCTCCGGAGGCAGAAGCGTCTGCTGATCCATCCGTCGAGGACAGCCTTGAGGCGGCCCAGGCAGCGGCAGAAGCCGAGGCCGCGCAAGCGCTGCTCGAGAACCCTCCCGCGCTAGATTCCGAAGAGCTGGCTGCCAGCGAGGACGAGATCGCCCTGCTCGACGAGCTTCTCGATCTCGCGCTGCCCGACGAAGCCCCCAGAAAGCTGTCCCACGAAGAGGCTCTGCTGCATACCCGGTCGGAGCTGCCGCTGGTCCTTACCGCGGACGTCAAGCGCCTGCTCAACTACTTCACCAAGAGCAGGCGCGGCATCGCGACGATTCGCGCCTCCCTGGGGCGCGGTTCCGCGTATCGCCCCATGATCGAGCGCATTCTCGAGGAAGAGGGCGTGCCGCGCGAGCTCTACTACCTGGCCATGGCAGAGTCAGGCTACCGGCCCAAGGCGCACTCGCGTGTCCGGGCTACGGGCATGTGGCAGTTCATGTCGTCGCGCGGCAAGCAGTACGGGTTGCGCCAAGACCGCTATGTCGACCTGCGTTACGACGCCGAGACCGCGACGCGGGCGGCAGCCAAGCACCTCAAGGACCTGCATATCGAGTTCGGTGACTGGTACTTGGCGATGGCTGCGTACAACTCGGGGCCGAACAGGGTCAAGAGCGCGATCCGGCGCACCGGCAGCCGCGACTACTGGACCTTGATCAGGCGCCGGGCCCTGCCCAGGGAGACCCGCAACTATGTCCCGATCATCCTGGCGATGACCTTGGTCGGCCAGAACCTCAGCCTGTTCGACCTGGGGGAGATCGATTACGCACCGCCGCTGGAGTACGACACCGTGCGCACGGCGGGCGAGACCAGCTTCGCGCTGATCGCCGACGCGACCGGCTATTCGCTGGACGCGATCAAGGACCTCAACCAAGGCCTGCTGCGCTCGGCGACGCCGCCGTACGCCTATGACCTAAGGCTGCCCAAGGGCTCGACCGAGCAGTTCGAACAAGAGATCGCCCTGGTGCCGGCCGACAAGCGCTTGAACTGGCGGCGCTACGAAGTGCGCCCGGGCGAGACCCTAGCCGCCGTCGCCAACCGCTACAAGGTCAAGCCCGAGACGCTGCTGGAGCTGAACTCGCTACCGCCGGAATCGCCGCTCCAGGGCGGGCAGCGGCTCACTGTCCCGACGACGACGAGGATGGCCATCTACCGCTATTACGGCGGGGCGGGAGGATTGCTGGAGCCCGGCACCGGGCGCTATCGGATCGCTTCCGGCGACACCCTGGGGGGCATCGCCCGGCGCTTCCGGACCACCGTCGCGAACCTGCAGCAATGGAACGGCCTCCCCAACACGCGGATCCGCGCCGGGCGGTATCTCATCGTGGATCCCAACGCCGCCAGCGGCTCCACCACGGCGACGGCGGCGGCATCCGGTTCGTCCGGTTCGGCCCCCACAGGGCGCTACACCGTGCGAGGGGGGGACTCGCTGTCCAGGATCGGAGCCCGGGTAGGCGCATCAGTAGCCCAGCTGAAGGCATGGAACGGGATCCGGGGCGACACGATCCGAGTCGGCCAGACCCTCAAGGTGCCCGGGCCCGCGCCGACAGCGCCCGCGTCACAGCGGGCATCGGCCTCGGCGGGCATCCCCGAGCGCCGCACCCCGGCACCCAGCCCCAACCACTACCGCATTCGGTCCGGCGACTCCCTCTCGACCATCGCCGAGCAGTTCGGAGTGTCGGTCAGCGACCTGCGCAAGTGGAACAACCTGCGCAGCAGCCGCATCCGTGCCGGCAACTTCCTGCTGGTGCGCCCGCAGTCAGGCACGGTGGCAAGCGCGCGGCCACAGACCGCCACTTCCAGTTCGGGAGGGTCAGGCAGCACGACCGGCTCGGGCCGCTACACCGTGCGGCGGGGCGACACCCTCGGGGGCATCGCCGAGCGCTACGGGACCAGCGCGGCCAGGCTCCGGGCCTGGAACGGCATGCGAGGCAGCACGATCCGGATCGGCCAAGAACTCATCGTCAGCCAATCTGCAACAACCAGCCGGCCGGCAGCGGCGAGCGGCGGGGCCGCCCCGAGCGGATCGGGAACCTACAGCGTCGTTCGCGGAGACTCGCTGGACAAAATCGCCAAGCGGCACGGAACGACAATCGCCGATCTGCGCCGCTGGAACAACCTCAACTCCTCGCGCATCTATCCGGGCCAAAAGCTTGTGGTGGGTTCGCAGGCCTCGCTCTCACAGACGACCTACCGCATACGGAGCGGCGACTCGCTGACGGTCATCGCCAAGCGGTTCGGGGTCAGCGTCAACGAGCTGATGCGCTGGAACGGGCTGCGCACCTCGCGCATCAGGCAGGGCGATACGCTCGTAATCCGCCAGGCCGGTTCGTGACATTGCCCCGCCGGGCGGCGCTTAGCGTCTCAGCGAGGCGATGATCTTGCGGAACTCCGCTTCCGCCGCAGCCGCGGTCTTGGCAGGCGCCGTCAGCTTGAAGAAGACAGGCGCATCGGGGCCTTGAACTATGGCCGCCAGCATGCGGTAGCCCGGCATCGGAGTGGCCCTGGGAGCCATGGGGAACGGCTTGAAGAGATAGGTGCCGGTCACGTCGAGCAGCGTGACCGCCATACCGCCTACTTGCTGCTCCTGGCGCTCGGCATCGCCCGCAGCCATAGGGCTGCCATCGGCCTTGACGAACTGGCCCAGCCAGCGTCGCACGTTGGCCTCGACACCGCCCCCTTGGCCGGGTCCGAAGTAGTACACGGCCATCTCTCCGTCCTGCGCATCGCCGGCAGCGGCCGGGATCGTGTAGTTCGCGGTTCGCATCGGCTTGGGAGCCGATATCCACCCGGACGGGTCATCGAACTGAACGCCGCCGGCTTCCGCGCCGACAAGCAGGGCCGGAACTAGCACGAAGAGTGCCAGCATGCCGAGTCGAAGGCTGTGCGGACGGTGCATCATGATGGAAACGCCTCAGTGAACCCAGTCTAGCGCAGCGCCTGGCAATGAAATGGCCAGGAGCCCCAACCAAACACCCCCTCACGATCGGCCTTCCGGCCGGCGATCAGCCGTGCCCGGAGCGAGATCGATCGATTGTCCGAAGGTCAGGCGGTACATGTGCGGGTGATCGGCGGCCACTAGAACCGGTCCGCGACAATGTTCAGCGAGATGCCGTGTTCGAGGTACGCCTTGGCCGCCGCGAGCACCAACCCGAAACCGCCCGTCGAGTCAAGTGCTTGATGCACGATCTCATCGCCGCTACCGACGAAGCCCTTGTTGGCGACACTCACATAGGTAGTGTCCTTTGATCGAGGCGTGAAGATCCATTCCACGGTCGTGGTGTTCTCGGCGTCCTGGCCCCATTCGATGAGAATTCTCCGATCCTTTTCGATCGCCCGCACCCGGACCAGAACGACAAGGTTGCACGATTCCCAGTGCCATCTCACCGTCTTGCCCTGTTCAAGCCGCCCCGTGCTTCTGTCAAACCAGAATTTCGTGATTACATCGGGAGCGGCGAATGCCTCGAACACCTCTGTGGCTGGCCGCCTAATCAGCAACTCCGCCTTTGCAACCGGCTGGTTCTTGACTTCCATGAACTCCCCCAAGCGAGTCTATCGTCGGTACCCTGCAAGGCTCGGCCCGTGTCAGCGACTTCGCACTCGAGCATTGGCATCCGCTCTGAATGATCCCACGCTCGCCGCCTTGACCGGCTGCGCTCCGGGTTCGTTCTCGTGCGGTGCTTCACACCCTGCCTTCCAGAGTGCGAGGGCCGGAGGCGGCCAGAATCCAGGCACGGCGCGATTTCCCCCGTTTCGCGCTCCATGCGGACGGACTCATTGGTCACGTGCCGAAATACGACGAGCCACCGGTCAAGTGCCGCCTGCAGACCTCCTCGTTCAGCTCGATGCCGAGGCCCGGCCTGTCCGAAAGCACGTAGTAGCCGTCTTGGTAGAACGGCGCGTCGCGCTCGATCAGATCGTCCCAGTGCTCCAGCTCCACCGAGTCCGACTCCAGAGCGACGAACGAGCGAATCGCCGCGCAGGCATGCGCGTTGGCCACGGTCCCGACAGGCGTGCACATGTTGTGGCACGCAAACGTGATGTAGTACTGGTCGGCCCAGTCGGCAATGCGCTTGGTCTCGAGCAAGCCCCCTGCCTTCTGGGGGTCCGGCTGCAGGATATCCGCGGCCTGCTTCTCGATGAACGGGCGAAACGTATGGCGGGTGTAGAGATTCTCGCCAGTGCAAGTCGGAACGCGGCACTCACTGGTGAACCTCGCCATCGCGTCCGCGTTCTGCGGCGGGATCGGGTCCTCGATGAACCACAAGTTCAGATCTTCCACCATTCTGCTGAACGACAGCGCGTCCGCGTAGTTGTAGTTGAAGTGAAGGTCGATGCCCAACGGGTAGTGCTCGCCCAGGCGTTCCCGCACGGCCACCAGGATGGCGCGCCACTGTTTCATCTCCAGCGATGCGATGCCGCGATTCCAGATCTCGCCCCGATATTGGAAGGGCTCGCCCCGGATGGCCCGGCTGCGGCTCTCCCAGTCCATGTCGAACTTGGTGGCCTTGAAGCCGTATGCCAGCGACTTCTCGGCTTCGGCGACCCAAGCGCTGGGATCCGGCGTCTGCGGCGAGCCGGTGTCGTGGTAGATCAGAATCTTGTCGCGAAAGCGCCCGCCCAGCAGCACATACACCGGGACGCCGAGGATCTTCCCCGCTAGGTCCCAGAGCGCAGTCTCGATGCCGCTGATGGCGCTGGGGAGCGAACCGGTCCAAGTGCCGTGGCCAAGCTGCGCTTCGGCCATCTTGGTCGCAAGGTAATCGACCTGCAGCGGATCTTCGCCGCGCAATACCTCCTCGAAGGACTGGACATGGCTCAGGATGCCGTCGCGGTTGTACGACTCGCCGATCCCGTAGAGCCCGGAGTCCGTCTCGATCCGCACCAAGTGGGCGGGATACTTGATGTGCACTGAGGCCGTCTTGATAGCAGTGATCTTGACCTTGCCGAGCTGGCTCTCCGCAGCCGGCATCGCCCGCAGGACCTGCGGAATGTCGGGCAGCAGCGAAGCGGCGGCGGTCGCTAGACCTGCCTTGATGACGTGGCGTCGTCCGAGCATGCCAGCATGATACTCGAACAGGGGCCGTATTCGGCGCCATCCGGGACGACAAAGTGCCGCTTGGTTCCTCGGTCTTTCGGCGGCCCGGTCAAGCACGGCAGGAGGACAGTTATGAAGATGCGAACAGCGATCCTAATCGGCTTGGTGGCGACCCTGCCAGCGATCGCCCAAGCCCAAGCTCCCGACCGGGCTGCCGAGCCCTTCCGGCTGCCGGCAGGCGTACAGGCTGAACTCGACATCGCGTACGCCGGCGGCAGCCCCGCTCAGAAGCTGGATCTCTACCTCCCGGCCGGGACAGCCGACGCGCCGCGGCCGGCGATCGTGGTCGTTCACGGGGGCGGCTGGCGCAGCGGAGACAAGCAGCGGGGGCAGTGGGCCCGCATACCGGCACAGTACGCCAGCGACGGATACGTCGCGATATCGGTCAACTACCGCTTGACGGGCGAGGCACCGTGGCCGGCGCAGATCGAAGACGTGAAAGCGGCGGTCCGCTGGCTGCGGGCGCATGCCGAGAGGCACGCTGTCGATGTCGATCGGATCGGGGCCTATGGCAATTCTGCGGGGGCTCACTTGGTGTCGTTGCTGGGCTTGGTCAAGCAATCCGACGGCTTGGAGGGAAGCGGCCCGCACCAAGCGCAGTCGAGCATGGTACAAGCGGTCTGCGCATCGGCGACGCCAACAGACTTCCTCAACTGGCGGGAGCCGGGAGCGGTGCCGGAGCGACTCGGGCGCACGTTTCTTGCCGGTCCCGGCGACACTCTGCGCGACCGCGCCCGGCAGGCCTCGCCGATCACGTACGCGCGCGGCGACGCACCACCGTTCCTCCTCATCCACGGAACGGCCGACCGGACTGTGCCGATCGGCCAGTCCGACCGCTTCGCCAAGGCTCTGCGCGCAGCCGGGGCCGAGCAAGTGCGCTACATGATCTTCGACGACGAGACTCACGGCGTGTTCCAACGGCAGCGGCTGCTGACCTACCCGGCCATGAAGGCGTTCTTTGCCGACGCGCTGGCGCCGTAGCTCGCAACCCATGCGAGGGCATTGCCGCCGGCGCAGAGTTCTGTCGATCGCGCGACCCCAGCGCTGCTAGGGCGCGGGCCGGGCTCTGCCGCGTAGATTCCGCGGCTTGAAATGTCGTGACCGGCGAGAGGCTCGCGTTTGGTCAGGGCTGACGCGGGTCGATCTTGACCTGCCGTCTTGCTAGGCGGGCCTTCTCGTAGGTTCCGATGTGCCGCGGGCGCGCACCCGCTGTCGAAATCCCCTCGGCAGCCATGAGCTGCTCCAGTGTCGCGATCACCAGCGGCGCGGGCTTGAAGTTGCCCGGCCGGTAGCCCTCGGCGATAAACAGGGGTGTCCAGCCGTGCTTGTTGGGCTGTTTCCAAAGCGCCGGATCGGCACCGCTCTCCGCCAGCAGATGAATCACTGTCGGAAAACTCCCGTAGGCGGCGCCGTGCATCACGGTCTCGCCGTTGCTGTCCACCGCGTTGATGTCCGCACCGAGCGAAAGCAGCAGCTTGGTCGCCTCGTAGGCCTCCTGCTCGGTGCCCGCCTCCTCCAGCGGCGCCGTCGTGCCAAGGCCCGCCGCCGCCATCAGGGGCGTGGTGCCCTCCACGTTCGGCAGCAGCGGGTCGGCGCCGAGCTCCAGCAGGGTCTTCATCAACGGCACGTCCGCCTTGTCGGCCGCGAACAGGAACGGCGTCGCTCCCTGGATGTTGATCTTTGGCGCTATGGGCTTGCCGTTCGCCAGCCCGCGATTGACATCCGCTCCCATGGCGACCAAGGTCCGCACGAATTGCAGGCTCGACAGGTTTCCGGAGCCCTCCGGTGCCGGATCGCTGCCGTAGTCGCTATTCTTGGGCTTGCGCACCCAGGTGATGGTGTGCAGCGGGGTGTAGCCCGTGCGCTCGTCATTCGGGTCGGCGCCGGCCTCCAGCAACGCCACCGCGAGCTCGAAGTGGCCGTTCTCGATCGCCAAGATCAGCGGGCTCATGCCGCTGTCGGCGTGCTGGTACTGCGGCCGCGCCGTGCGATGCAGCACCTCGTTGACGTCGTAGCCGGCCGCCAATAGCGCCCGCGCCACGTCGGCGTGCCCCTCGCGCACCGCGAAGAAGAACGGGTTAAATCCCGAGTCCAGCGTGGCCCCCAGTTCTGCGCCCCCGGCAATGAGAGCCTTAACGACCCGCTCGTGGCCCTCGGCCGAGGCCCACATCAGGGCCGTCTGCGCGTTTCGCTCGGTTGCGTTTGGATCGGCCCCGCGGGCCAGCAAGGCCTCAACTGCTTCCAGGTTGCCGGTCCGCGCCGCGGTCATCAGCGCGGTCTCTCCGCCGTCGCGGACCGCGTTTGCATCTGCGCCGGCTTCGAGCAGCAGCTTCACCAGCTCTCCGTTGCCGCTGCCGCAGGCAAGGGAAATCGGCTGGACGCGGTAAGCGTTCTGTGCGCTGGCGTCCGCTCCTGCGGTGACCAGCGCCTGCGCCATGTCGAGATTCCCCAGGTAGGCCGCCCAATGCAGCGCCGTCGTGCCCTCGGAATCAGACGCGTTGACGTTCGCGCCGCTGCCAAGTTGCGCCCGCACCGCAGCGGCGTCGCCTGCTTCGGCGGCGCTGACCAGGTCCGCGCCAGCCGCCGTCGTCCCAGCTAGCGCTAGCAGCACCGCCAACGCTCCCATTGTTTTCCAGCGCATGCGTCAAGCCTCCAATCGCTCGGTCCGGCCCTCGGGCCTAGACCGGCGCGGCCTCGAAAAGGTCATCGATCTTCCCGCTGCTGTCGCCGAAGGCATCCATGTAGACGCCCACGCGATCCAGCAGCGTCAGGTGCAGGTTGGCCAGGGGAGTGCCCTGGTCGAACTTGACATGCCGCCCTCCGCGCACGCCGCAGGAGGATCCCCCCGCGACCAGAATCGGCAAGTTGTCGTGATCGTGCGTGCTCGGGTTGCCCATCCCGCTGCCGTACAGCAGGACCGAGTGATCCAGCAGCGAGCCGTCGCCGTCGGGCGTGTCGCGGAGCTTTTGTAGGTGCTCGGCGAACAGCGACACGTGGAACTTGTTGATCCGCGAGATCTTCTCGACCTTCTCGGGATCGTTGCCGTGATGGCTCAGCGGGTGGTGCGGATCCGGCACGCCGACTTCGGGGTAGGTGCGCCCGCTCAGCTCGCGGGCAAGCTGGAAGGTGATCACTCGCGTGATGTCCCCCTGCAAGGCCAGCCTCTGAAGGTCGAACATCACCCTGGCGTGATCGGCGTAAGCCGCCGGCACGCCCTGCGGGCGGTCCAGGTCCGGCAGCGGGTTGTCGGCCGCCGTCGCTTCGGCCCGCTGGATCTCGCGTTCCACCTCCCGGATGCTGTTGAGGTAGCCGTCCACCCTGGCCCGGTCGCCCTGCCCCAGCTTGGCCTTGAGGCGCGCCACGTCTTCGCGCACCCAGTCCAGCAGGCTCGCCCGCTCGCGCAGCGCGGCCTGGCGGTCTTCGACACTGCCGCCCGCGCCGAACAGCCGCTCGAAGACCATGCGCGGGTGAGCCTCCGAAGGCAGCGGGTCGGTCGGCGACGACCAGGACAAGTTGTTCTGGTAGACACACGCATAGCCGTTGTTGCACTGCCCGACCGTTTGCAACAGGTCCATCGACAGCTCCAGCGAGGGCAGCTGGGTGTCCTTGCCCAGCTGGCGCGCGGCGTGCTGGTCGACCGTGGTGCCGAGGTAGTAGTCCGAGCTCTCGGTGTGCTTGGCGAAGGCCGCGCTGAGAAACGCCGCGTTCGAAGTCGAATGCGTTCCCGGGTACGCGTTCTTGAGGTCGAAATTGGTGAAGACGATCAGGTCGTCCCTGAGCGGCTCCAGCGGGCTGAGAATCGGAGACAGCTCCTCGAGCTTCGGCGAGTCCGGCGGCGTCCAGCGCGAGTGGTCGCAGCCCATGGGGATGAACACGAAATTCAGCCGCGGAACCGGCTTGGCCGGCGTCTTGTCCCAAGCAGTGGCGGCCGGCACCATGGCATCCAACAGCGGCAGCGCCAGGGAAACCTGCATGCCGCGCAGGAATGTGCGCCGCGGGAGGGCTTTCTTCGTAATGATCACGTCGAACTCCTCATACCAAAAGGTACGCTCTTGACGATCCCGAGCACAAGGTCCGAGAAGCGGTAGCCTCCCGGTTTCGCATCGCGCAGGATCTGGCGCACCGCCGGGGCGTCGTAGTACTCCACCCCGCGTCCCAGAGCGAAAGTCAGCAGCTTCCGCGTCAGTGTCCCGACAAACAGCTCCGGCCTGGCCAGCAGGGCCTGCTCCAGGTCGGCCACGCCGCGAGCGGACTCGCCCGCGCCCGGCAGCCCGCCCGCCGCATCCACCTCGACGCCGTCTTCGTAGTCCCGCCAGCGGCCCAGGGCGTCGAAGTTCTCCAGCGCGAAGCCGACCGGATCGATGGTCCGGTGGCAGCTCGCGCAGGCCGGATTGTCACGATGGGCGCTCAGGCGCTCGCGCATCGGCAGCGACGCCGACACGGCGTTGTCCAATGCCGGCACGTTGGGCGGGGGCGGGGGCGGGGGAGCGCCGAAGACATTCTCCAGCACCCAAGTGCCCCGCAGCACCGGAGAAGTCCGTGTCGGGTAGGAAGTCACGGTCAGCACGCTGCCATGGCGCAACAAGCCTCCGCGCTTGCTCGCGGCATCCAGGGCAACGCGCCGGAAACGCGTGCCGTACACGCCCGCGATGCCGTAGTGCTT
>JAJDZN010000025.1 GCA_022824585.1 Bryobacterales bacterium
GGAACCCGTCGAGGTCAGCGCGATGGGCGGCGTGCTGGTCGACCCCGCAATTGGCGAGATCGGCGACGTGGACTCGGCCACGGTGACCATGCGCATGTCCTCTGGCGCTATGTGCCAGATCAACTGCTCGCGACGCTGCGCGTATGGCTACGACCAGCGCATCGAGATGTTCGGCGAAAAGGGCATGCTCATTTCCGCCAACCCGGCCATAACGAACCTCCAGCGATACACCGCCAGTTCCACCGGGGCTGGCGAACGGCTGCACCACTTCTTCATCGAGCGCTATGCCGAATCCTACATTCGAGAGATCGACGCCTTCATCGACGCCATCGAAGGCGGACGCGCTCCGTCGCCGAGCTTTGAGGATGGCCGGCGGGCATTGATGCTGGCGGACGCGGCGTTGGAGTCGGCCCAGAGCGGCCGCACGATCCGAATTCAGCCCTGAACGTCGGCCGGCGAGAGTATACTTGGCGCGATGCGCCCCTCGCTAGCCCTCGCCCTAGCATTTCCCGCGCTGCTGGCGGCCCAATCCAGTGACTGGCAGGTGGGCCTGGCCGCTACGGATATCACGCCGGCCGAGCCCTTGCCGATGGCGGGATATGCGGCCCGCGAGGCCCCGTTCGAATCTGTCGCCGACCCGCTGTTCGCCAAGGCGCTGGCGATTCAGGACGGCGATGGGACGCGGGCGCTGCTGATCACGGCGGACCTGCTCGGCTTCACCCGCGAACGCTCCGAGGCCATTTGCGCGCGGCTGCAAGAAGCCACCGGAATTCGGCGAGAGCAGGTCATTCTGAACGCGTCACACACGCACGCGGGACCGCTGGTGGCGGGTTCGCTGCTGACCCGGGCTACACCCGCAACGCGCCGCAAGATCGAAGCCTATATCCAAACGATGGAGTCAAAGATCGCCGCTGCGGGCGAAAAGGCCTTGAGCGAGCTGCGCCCGGCGCGCCTGTCGTGGGGCCGCGGCGTCGCGGGCTTCGTCATGAACCGGCGGGAGTTCACCGAGCGCGGCGTGTTTCTGGGCACCAATGCCACTGGCCCCGCGGACCGCACCGTGCCGGTGCTGCGCGTGGAGGCGCCGGATGGCAAGCTCCGGGCGATAGTCTTCGGCGCAGGTTCTCACTGCACGACCTTGACGGGCGGCAATCTGAAGATCAGCGGCGACTATGCGGGCGTCGCGCAGGGACTGCTGCAAGACAGCCTGCCTGGCGTGCAGGCCATGTTCATGACCGGTTGCGCCGGCGACGCTAACCCGTACCCTCGCGGCACCTTGGACCTGGCTCGGCGACACGGCGCCACACTGGCCGCGGCAGTCAGGCAAGTACTCGATGGCGAACTCGCTCCGGTGCGCGGGCCGCTGCGCACGGAGTTTCGCACGGTGGAACTTCCGCTCGAATCTCACACGCGAAGACAGATTGAGACAATGCAAGCCGGTGCGCGTTCGTATCGGAGATTCTTCACGGAGGGTGCCCTCGCGAAGCTGGACAGGGGGGAATCGCTGCTCCAAACCTACGCTGCGCCACTCGCTCTGTGGCAGTTCGGGCAGGATCTGACACTGGTCGCCTACAGCGGAGAGACCGTTGTCGACTACGTCCGGCTCGCCCAAGAACGACTCGGCCCGCTCAAGCTCTGGGTCAGCGGCTACAACAACGACGTGTTCGGATACCTCCCGACGGCCAGAATCCTGCGCGAGGGCGGTTACGAGACGCGGGGGCTATACGTGGACTTCGGGCTCTTTCGCCCAAACGTTCAAGACGTCGTCATGGAAGCCATCGCCGACATGGCCCGCGCCGCGGGGCGCATCCAGTAGCGCCGCGCATCCGAGACCGGATGATCGGTCCGGATGCCGCTCTTGGCGGGCCGCTGAAGCGGCCCGGGTCGCGTTGGAGCAGTCCAGGCCCAAACTGCCCGGAAGCGGCCGGGTGGAGCTCCAGTCAGTGGTAGTCTGGACTCCGAGACGCGACGCGACCTGCAGGGCGGCGCTCTCCCCGCTCGAGCGCCGCCGCCGAATTGTCATGACCAGCACTCGCCGAATGTTCCTCTCCACCGCCAGCGTTGCGCTGGGCGCAGCCAAGGCTGTTGCCGCTCCGGTTCGGATCAGTTCTATCACACTGTCAACGATCCGAGGCGACTTCCACAAGTTCGTCGCGATGAATGCCTACGACAACCAGCCCAAGGGCACCAGTTACGAGAACGTGCTGGTACGCATCATGACGGATGCGGGAATCGAAGGCGTTGGGGTGATGGGCTACACTAGGCCCGATGCCGAGTTCCTCAAGGACATCCGCTCGCTGCTCGGCGCAGACCCTGAAGCCGTCTACGAATTCCGCAACGGCCTGATCTGGGGGCGGGCGGCCGACTTCTCCACGCTGCTTACCAAGTACAAGCACCTCGACGGGCCGCTGTGCGACCTCATCGGCAAGTTGCGAGGAGTGCCCTGCTGGAAGCTCTTCGGCGAATCCGCCAAGGATCGCGTCGAGGTCTACGACGGCACGCTCTACTTCAGCGATATCTGGTATAGCGACCGCGGCGTGCAGGCGGTTGTGGACGAGGCCCGCGAGGCCATTCAGAGCGGCTACCGGGGGATCAAGCTCAAGATCGGCAGAGGCAGCAAGTGGATGCGGCGGAGCGAGGGGTTGCGGCGCGACATAGAGGTCATTCGCTCCGTGCGCTCGGCGATCGGTTTCCAGCCGAGGCTGCTGGTCGACGCCAACAACGGGTACCGGGACGATTTCGAGGGAGCTTGGCAGTTGCTGCGGGAAACCCAGGAGCAGAGGCTGGATTGGCTGGAAGAGGTCTTCCCCGAGGACGCCGAACTCTACCGCGAGTTGCGCCAGCGGATGCAGCGAGCCGGAATAGAGACGCCCATTGCCGATGGCGAGAACATGCGCGCAGCTGAGGACTTCCGGCCCTTTGTCGAGCCGGAGCGTCTCTTCGACGTGATGCAGCTCGACATTCGCACCGGCGGAATCCTGGACTGTCGCGCCATGTCGCGGTTGGGTGAGCCGCACGGTGCCCAGGCAGTGCCGCACAATTGGGGCTCGCAAGTCGGCTTGCTGATGAGCCTGCACCTTGCGAAGACCCAGAAGAACATCGCGGCGGCCGAGGATGACCGATCCAAGTGCGCCGCCCTCGCGGTGAGCGGCTATGAGTTCAAGGACGGCGCATATTCCGTCTCGGACGAGCCCGGCTTGGGGCTTCGCGTAAACGAGGATCTGTACGAAGCTCCGCAGTTTCCAGCCAAGACAGTGGTCGCTTGAGCCCCCAAGCCGCTCGATCCCGACTCGCTCAGTCGCCGAAGTGGAGTTCTGCGATAGCGATCCCGGTCTCGCCCGCCACGGCGTACAGCAGGAATACGCGCCCGTCCTCTTCGAAGATGGCGGGATCGCGCAACTGGTTGACAGGACCATAGGCCACGCTGCGGATCGACGGCTCATT
>JAJDZN010000263.1 GCA_022824585.1 Bryobacterales bacterium
GCCGTGGGCACCCCGGCCATCCCTTGGCTCGGCAACCGCGAGATCGTATTCCAAGGCGCTTCGCGCTCCTAATTCCGATGTCTCGCCATGCACCGTGCCCCCAAACTAGGTGTCCATATCGATAATGAAAATCGGTGTTGAGGTGCACACCTTCGCGTTGCTGTAGGCAGCCGATGATCTCGAACAGGTTGCGCGCCTGGGGATTGCCATTCTGGCTGAGCATGCGCATCAGGCTCCTGGGCGACTCGTCCGTCAGCCCCCCGAGTTCGATGAATCCGATAGTGCCATTGACGTAGTCGCGCAGCAGCGATTTGCCCGTTTCCACATCACCGGACAGTAGGCAATCGACCGCCTCTTCCAGAAGCGCCTCACGAAAGGACGGGTCACGTTGGAGCCGTTCCCGCACGGTCACCTTGAAGTCCCGTGTCAATGGCATCGTCTCATCCCTCCTGCCGCATACGCCGGTAGTCCCGCCATGGCCGTCTGGCGGTTTCGATATCTTCCTGGTGGCGTCTCTTTGTGCCGCCCGCGAGCAGGACGAAAAACGTCTCGCCGTCCCGCCCGAAGTAGATCCGATATCCCGGGCCAGAGTCGATGCGGTACTCCAAGAACCCGTTCCGACGCCTTTCGTGTTGGACAGAATGCCCCGTCCCATGCGATCCAGCGCCGCCGCGACCTTTATGGCTGCTGCTTGGCTATCGGGGTGATCGAACCATCTCCCGAACGGGCGACGACCTTGCGCATCGACATACTCCGTGACTTGCGCCACCGGCGAATGGTAACCATCACGTCACCAAAAATGGTAACTGATCGCATTCGGGCTGGGTAGCCGTCGCAACCGATGGTGTCCAGGCCTGTACGTGACCGCCGGTTCGCGTGCCCGGATCGCCTGTCCGCCGCAGATGGCCATCAGGTGTCGATCTCTCATGTCCGCTTTGCTAGGCGCGCCGAGAGCGGACTTGGAGTCGCGGCGGTGGCGCCGGTTCGGGCCTTGCGCGTTATCGCCTCCTGACTCCGTCGTCAGCTGTGGTTAAGCGGTCCGCCTACTCTCGGAATGTATCCAGTACCGCCCTCTCGGATTCAAACAGGTGGTTCGAGACGTCTCGATCCACTGGGCAGGACGCGGACTGTCCGCCTTAACCCCAATGGGCTGCCGGCGCGGGTGCCAAAGCCCGCCGACACTGGGGGCCGTAGAGTGAAAGTCCCTCTCCCGGCGCTCACCAAGCCGCAACTAGTTTCGGAGGGCTAGCGACTTCGCAGCGATCTAGCAGCCAGCGCTGCCATTGTCCTAGCGTCACTGCTAGCTTTGCGACGCGCCGCTGAGCAGCGAATCGGAAGCTAGAATAACTGGGGAATTGCGGTCTACCTAGGCAGACGTTCACATGGACAAGCCGCGCATCGGATACGCCCAGCGGAAGCGCACGCGGCAGATTGCCGTTTGGTCCATTGCGGCTGTCGCGTTGCTGGCTGTGGCTTGGGCCGTGTCCCGCATCGAGCCAGCGGCACCGGGCGTGGATGCCGCGGTTGTCTTCACGGACACGGTCAAGCGCGGCGAGATGTTGCGGCAGGTTCGCGGTATTGGCACCTTGGTGCCCGAGACCGTGGTCGTGATCGCGGCGAGTGACGCGGGCCGCATCGAGCGACGCTTCGTCCAGCCTGGCCAGGCTGTCGAGCCGGGCACCGTCCTGCTGGAGCTCAGCAGCCCGCAAGTCGAGCAGGAATACCTAGACGCCGCGGCCCAGCTGAGAGAGGGCCAGGCCGAGTTGGCGAATCTCCAGGCCCAGCTTGAGGACCAGCGACTTACCCAGGAGTCCCTAACGGCTGACTTCGAGGGACAGTACCTGCAGGCCAAGGCGCAGCACGATGCCGATCTCGAGCTGTCCAAGTCCGGGCTTACAGACAAAGTCACCCTCATGAAGTCACGCGTGGCCATGGAACAGCTGCAGAAGCGGTTTGAGCTGGAACGGGCTCGCGGGGACGCCCGCAAGCCATCCGTGGAAGCGCAACTGGCGGCGCAGCGGGCTCGGATTGAGCAGATGGAAGCCCTCCTCGCGCTCCGCCAAGACAAGGTCGATCGGCTCAGGGTTCGGGCTGGTCTGCACGGGATCCTCCAGCTCATGGATGTCGAGGTCGGGCAGCTGGTTGCCCCGGGTGACGAGTTAGCACGGGTTTCCGACCCGAAGCACCTGAAGGCGGAGCTCAAGATTCCAGAGACATTGGTAAACGACGTAGCGGTTGGGCAGCGCGCGGAGGTCGACACCCGGAACGGGGTGATCGAGGGTGAGGTTTCACGCATCGATCCGGCCGCGATCGAGGGAACCGTGCTCGTGGACATCCGGCTGCTCGGCGAAATGCCCCGGGGCGCTCGGCCCGACCTCAGCGTCGACGGGACGATCGAACTTGAGCGGCTTGAGAATGTGCTGCACGTGGGGCGTCCCATCCATGCCCGGGAGGAGAGCCTCATGGGACTCTTCAAGCTGGAGGGCGACCAAACGCACGCTTCGCGAATCCAAGCGCAGGTGGGCAAGGTTTCAGTCAGTACTATCGAGATTCGATCCGGCCTGAGCGAGGGGGACAAGGTAGTCTTATCCGACATGTCGGCGTGGGATGCCTATGACAGGATCCGGCTCGAATAGGCGGTCAGTTTTGCGACACAAGGAGGAAGCAAGCTAGGCAATGGCAGATTCAACGAACGGCAGTGCGCCACTCATCCGCTTGGAAGCCGTGTCCAAGGTGTTCTTCACAGATGAGGTCGAGACGCACGCGCTTTCGGGCATAGATCTCGAGATTCGCGATGGCGAGTACGTGGCGATCTCGGGCCCATCGGGCTGCGGCAAATCAACCCTGCTATCGATCCTGGGGTTGCTCGATACCCCGACCGAGGGGTTGTACCGGCTGAACGGCGAGTCAGTCGAGAACCTGAAGGCGAAGCAACGGGCACGCATCCGGAATCGGCAGATCGGCTTCATCTTCCAAGCGTTCAACCTGATTGGCGACCTCACGGTCTTCGAGAATGTCGACCTGCCGCTCACGTATCGAGGGATGCCGGCCAGCGAACGCAAGAAACGAGTCGAGAAAGCCTTGGAGCGGGTCGGGATGGCACACCGGATGAAGCACTACCCGTCGCAGCTATCGGGCGGTCAGCAGCAGAGGGTGGCAGTGGCCCGGGCGCTCGGTGGCGAGCCGTCAGTGCTGCTCGCCGACGAGCCGACCGGGAATCTCGACTCGAAGAATGGTGAGGCCGTCATGGAGTTGCTGCGAGATGTGCATGAGGGCGGAGCGACCATCTGCATGGTGACTCACGACCCGCGATTCGAGGCCTACGCAGAGCGAATAGTGCGACTATTCGACGGGAGGATTGTCGATCACACCGTTGACGAGCTAGAGCCTGCCGGCGCTGCTTGACGACGAGTAACGGTAATCACGGACGCTTGGGGACCGCCGCTACTCGCTCCGTAGCGCGGCGACTGGATCGATCCGGGCAGCTCGTCGCCCGGAAACGAACCCAGCCGCGACGCAGGCCCCGAGAAGAGTCGCGAATGCCGCTGCCCACGTCACGATGTCGAAGGCGCTTACCTCGAAGAGTACCGAGGCCAGAACGCGAGTCGTCGCAATCGCCGCCAAACCGCCAAGCAACATGCCGGCAATGGCGGGCTGCAACGCCGTCTTCATTGCCGCGGCGACGACTGTAGACGGCACAGCGCCGAGAGCCGAGCGGATAGCGAGATCGCGCCGGCGTTCCACAACTGCTTGGGCGATGACGCTGTAGACCCCTGCCACGACCAGCACGAGGGCCAAAATCCCGAAGACGGACACGAAGAGAGTGCCGGCATGGCGCTGGGCTTGCGAATCGGCGACCAGTTGATCCATGGACCGTATGTCTGTCACGAAGGCATGCTGGTCGACGGCGCGAATGCGCTCCCGGACTGACGGCACCACGTTGAGCGGATCAGTTCTTGTTCGCGCGATCAGGGTGACAGCCGTTTGCGGGAACAGGCCGAGAGGAATATAGATGTCGACTGTTGGACCGCTCTCCAGTCCCGCATATCGCACGTCTCCCGCGACGCCGACCACGGTCATCTTCCAGTCCGAATAGCTCCCGCCAAAGCTGATGCGCCTGCCTAGGGGATCAAGGCCCCTCCAGTAGCGCTTCGCGAAGGAGTCACTGACGAGGACGGTGCGACTGCCTCCGATCTGTCCTTCCTCGTCGCGTGCCTCGAAGGGCCGGCCGGCCACTATGGGGATCTGCATGGTGGCGAAATAGCCCGGGCTCACGATGCGAATTCCATAGCTTGGTTTCTCGGACTCGTTCCCGGGTACGTACCCTTCGATGATCCCTTCCCCGCTCGAGAAGTAGCTTCCGGATCCCATTGGTATGCCGTGCACCGCTGCCGCGTCGCTGACTGCCGGGAGCGCCCGAACCTCTTCCAGCACGTCGCGCGCGAAAACCGCGTTATGAGCCCAGTCGAACTTGTTGGGCGGCAGCGAGACGGTCATTGTCAGCAGGTCGTCTTGGTTGAACCCGGTCTCGACCTGGCCGGCCTGAAGCGTGCTCCGGACCAGCAGCCCTGCCCCGACCAGCAGGACGATTGCTAGCGCGACTTCGATCGAGACAAGTACACCGACTAGGCGGGATTGCAATCTCCCCAACGTCACACTACGCCCGTCCAGGCCAGTCGCCAAGCTCCCGGCGGCTCGGATGGATCGCAGGGCCGGTGCGAGGCCGGCGATACACGCAGTGGCGATCACGCTGGCGAGCGCGAACACCAGGACAGTCAAGTTGATTCCCATCCCTTGGAGCAGTGGAAGGCTCGGCGGCATCCACGGCTTCGCCAAGCTGATAGACCACGCCGCGAGCAAGACGCCCAGCGCTCCGGCACATGTCGCAAGGACCAAAGCCTCTATGAGCAACCGTCGCACCAATACCCACGGCGGCGCCCCCAGCGCCAAGCGTGTCGCGATCTCGCTGCGCCGCGCGAGACCGCGAGCGAGCAGCAGCGCCGCCACGTTTGAGCAGGCGATGACGAGGAGAATGGCAGTGCCCAGCAGCAGGAGCAGTATCCCGTTGCGGGAACCTCCTGCCATGTGCTCCTGCAATGGCACGACCCGGACGATTCGGTTGCGGTAGACCTCAGGGAAGCGCTCGACATGGAGGCGGGCGATGACATCCATTTCGGCTTGCGCCTGCGCGAGAGTCACGCCCGGTCGCAATCTCGCAACCACGTCGAACCAATAGTCTTCGGGGCCCGGCTCGGCTAGCTGGGTTGCCGAAACGAACTGCGGTATCCAGAAGTCAATCGTTTCGACTACTGTGGAGCCCCCGAGTTGGAAGTCAGCCTCGAGCGGAGGAAACCGAACCGGTGCCGCTGCGACACCGACGACCGTGTACTTGGTGGGACCGGGGCGAGAGGTATTGAGGATATAGAGATCGATAGCATCACCTACGAGCGAGCTATCCGAGTCGAAGTGGCGGCGCCAGACCCCGTTGCCGACCACCAACGCCTGCCCCGTAGCGGTCGCTTCGTGCGGGCGCTTGGCTCCCCGGTCCGCGTCTTGGAAGGTCCTTCCAAGAAGCGGCGCCCGGAATACGTCGAAGAATTCCGGTGTTGTAAGAAGTCCGCCCAAGCGGTCACTTTGCGCCCCGTCGATCAAATCGACGGTCTCCAATCGGTAGCCTGCAACCGCCTCGAACGACTTCGCCTGATCCTGCCAGTCGGCGAGGAGTCCCGGAGCCGCGCGTGTGACCGGATGGTCACTCACGGTCTCGACGCTTCGCAGGGTGACCAGCCGATCGCTGTCGGGATACGGGGGCGGGCGCAGCAGCAATGCCTCGGCCACGCTGAACACAGCCGTGGTTGCTCCGATCCCGAGCGCCAGGTTGACGACGGAGACGGCGAAGAACCCAAGGTTGCGGCGGAAGTATCGAAGAGCCGTGCTGATGTCCCGGACAGCCGCCTGAAACTGGGTCACGGTCCCGAACTCGGGTCGGCCACGCAAACGCCTTCGCGCGACGCCGTTTTTCATTGTATTTGTATGTTTCGGCCGGCGAGGGGAGTTGCGATTGTTCTGGCCCTGCCGGCGAGATGCAGCTTGACCTCGCGACGCACCAGCATGTCTCTAACGCGGAAGGAGACGGTCAACAGCCGGACCAGCCGCCAGATCCATTCACGCTCGCTGGCCGCCAGCCCGTCCTGCAAGACTGAGTTCGAGATGGACTCGCCCCTAGCCGGCTGGGGCAGAAGTCGATGGTCGTGCGGTCTTCGCATGCGGAAGGCCCCAAGTGACCGCCGGGAGGCCTTCGGTTCAGCCCAACCAATCTGCTGAGGTCCGAAGAGCCGTTCGCGGCTGAGCGTGGCGTGGCTGGGAACAGCTCTGCCCGCCACGCAGGACTTCTGCCGCAGCCAGTTAGGACTCGTCTTCCGGAGGAGGGCTATGGGCAGCGCGGCTGCGGAGTTGCTTCTCCAATGCCCGCACTCTCTCCTCCGCTGCACCGGCACGCTTCGCCTCGGCACTGGCACGCTTCGCCTCAGCACTGGCGCGCTTCGCCTCAGCACTCGCGCGATCTTCTGCGGCCCGTCTGCGCTCCGCCTCGGCACTGGCGCGATCTTCAGCGGCACGCCGCCGCCGCTCGAGCACTGCCAGCGAGCCGTCGAACTCCTCGCCCGTCTCCGGGTCGCGGAACACGACCACCGTCGCCCCGGCCTGCCTTGCGCTGCGCAATTCCAATCCCAGCACCTCGCTCCGCAGCCACTGGCCCCGAGCCACAGGCTCCACCTCGTCAAAGCTGCCCGCGCACGCGACGTAGCCCTCCAGCGGGCTGCTCATCAAACTCCCCGTCGGATCGAGCCGCCAGTATTCGCGAACGCCGATGCTGGCGTATTCCCGGGCCTTGTGCTCCGCATCATTCTCCGCAGTCGAAGGTGACGCCACTTCCAGCACGAAGTCCGGTGCCTTGTCTTCCTCCCAGATCTTGTAGGAACTGCGGTTGCCGCGCTTGACCCCGAACACGACCTGCACATCCGGCTGCAACCAAACCTTGTCGTTGCCCCTCACGTAGTACACCCTCACTTCCATGGCCACGAGCGTGTCCTGGCGCTGCCGGAAGTGGTGGTCCAAAGCCGTTGCCGCCTGCCGCACGGCATCCCCGTGCCAGAAGCTCTGCGCGACCCACTGCCCTTCCGGGTACTCGACATCGTCGGGTTCCGGTGCCGCCGTGGCCGCAGCTGGCGAGGTTAGGGCGGGGGCATCCGCTTCCGTGGTGGGAGTGAACGACATAGCGGGCCAACAGGGTTCCTCGTAGCATACACGCTCCGTCGAAGCTCGTCCGTGGCGGCCAGCAGCCGGCGGCCGCCTGACTCCGATCCCATTCTTGGCCACCTCCGGCGGTGGCGCGGTATTGCTACGGACACAGATCGGGACTACAGTGACGGGCTGCTGATCCGCCGGCTGGTGGGCATGTAACGGCTGACCGCGGAACTTCAGGACCGCGGGGTGGGGGAGAGGCACGCCTCCTCCACGACGACGTTTCCCAGTAACGCGGAAGGAGATGGTCAGCAGCCGGACAGGCCGCCAGGCCCATTCACGCTCGCTGGTCGTAAGCCCGTCCTACAAGGCTGAGTTTGAATCGGACATGATCGCTCATCGTTTGCCGCGCCTCGCGTGCCATGTCCACAAGATCGGTCTGGCAGTCGACGCTTTACACCCTGCAATCGCGACGATCCCATCTGCCTTAGTTCTAAGTAATTGGCAGAAGGCGAGTTATTTCACAGAGCACGGCCGCGTGCGCTACCCTCGATGAGATGTCTGGGCTGTCCGGCTCACGGCATCCTGCCCAATGCGAGAAGGCAGCTTGAGAACCGCCAGATCGGATACGGACACGCTTCTGCTTGATTTCGATGGAACGATTTGCGCGACAGCAGCTGCTATTCGATTCAGTTTGGAGACAGCGTTTTCCGAACTGTGCGTCGATCTACGGGATCCCCGTCGAATCGAGACCTCGATTGGATCCGGTCTTACTCTGCGAGAGACGATCCGATTCCTTCACCCAGGCTCAAATATCTCCCGCGAGGAAATTCTCGAACTGGAGCGTCGATATCGTGAAGTGTATTCCAGCGAAGGCTGTCAATACGAAGTCCTATTCTCCGGGGCAGAGGCAACGCTGGAAGAATGTGCGAGACGTGCAAAGATCATAGTCCTAAGCAACAAGGGCCTGAAGGCCATCGAAGCGGCTATAGATCGTCTTGCGCTGGGACAGTACGTGAGCGCGGTGTTGGCTGAACGCCCGCACAGCCCATGGAAGCCAGACGCAAGGCTCTTCGATGAAGTCCAACAGAGGGTTCCCGGTGTTCTGCGCGACCGGTCTCTCGTGGTAGGGGACACGGAAGCTGACCTTCGGTTTGCACGCAATGCAGGCTTGAGTTCTTGCTGGGCGGCCTACGGGTACGGGCATAATGCCCGGTGCAGGGAGGTAGGCTTCAATTACTTGCTCGACCAGCTGGAGAGCCTGCCGGGGATCCTGCAGGACTGGTCCGTGCAACGGGGCTCCGAACCGGCGTTTTCGGGAAACTAGAGACCGAAAGCGGTGGACTAGCCGAGAGCGGACCCGGAGCGATCGTGCGAGTCCCGCCTCGGGGAATGCCAAGGCGCCGAAATGATCTGAGCGTTCCCTGAGCATTTCATGTCGCGACTCTTGACTCTACTGAGGCATCGGGAGGTCGACGTTCGCGTGCCGGGGTGGTTGTCCGATCCGTTGTCCCTAGGTTCAACAGAACTGTTATGATTCGCACCGACCCGCAACGAAACGGTTGCAGCGTCCGGGAACTGCCAGCCGCCCCCAAGACATGAGTGTTCTGCACGACCTAAGGTACGCGCTTCGAATGCTAGCGCGGGCTCCGGTCTACACCGCCGTTGTGGTGGCTACGCTCGCTCTCGGCATTGGGGCAAACACAGCCATCTATTCGCTTGTCGTTGCTACGGTGCTCCGTTCCGCGCCGTACGGCGACGCCGAAAGGCTGGTAGCGGTGTGGACCCACTGGATCGGCTCCTCCAATCTGCGAGCGCCCTCGTCGTGCCCCGACCTGCTGGATTGGCGCGATCACTCCGAGGTCTTTGAGGAGTACGGGTACTTCTTCGCGCGCCGAACCTACAACATGGGCGGCTCCGATCTGGAGCCCCAGCAGGTTCTCGGCGGAAGGATGTCCGCCTCGCTACTGCCCATGCTGCGCGTCAGTCCTGTGCTGGGCCGGGGTTTCCTTCCGGAAGAGGATGTCGAGGGTGCGCGAACGGTCGCGATGCTCACCCACGGGTTCTGGAGCCAGCAATTCGGAGGTGATCCAGACATCATCGGCAAGAGCGTCCGGCTAGATCAGGTTCCGTACGAGATCGTCGGCGTGCTGCCCGAAGAGTTCCACATCGAGAGTCCGGCACCCAAGCTGTGGGTGCCGTTCTCGCAAGAGGGCGCCGTCGAGTCATTCGGCCGGCAGGTGTCTTGGCTGAACGTGATCGGCCGCTTGAAGCCGGACATCTCGGTCGGGCAAGCGTCGGCAGCCCTTGAGATCATCTCCGCATCCAATCGGGAACAGTATCCCGAGACGAACCAGAACAGAGGGGTCTTCGTCGAGCCCTTGGGCGACGCGCTCGCAGCACAAAGCAAGGAGAGCCTGTACCTGATCTGGATCGCAGCTGGGCTGGTACTCTTGATCGCCTGTGTCAATGTCGCCAACCTGATGCTGGGTCGGCTGGCGGCCCGCGGTCAGGAGGTAGCCGTGCGCGCCGCAATCGGCGCTGGACGCGGCCGCCTTGTCCGCCAGTTCCTTACCGAATCGCTCGTGCTCGCCGCCCTTGGCGGCGTGGCCGGGTTTTGCCTCGCCGCGCTTCAACTCGGACCGCTCGTGAACATCATTTCCCGGACACTATGGAGCGGTATCCCGCCCTATTTGCAAGAGGTCTCCATTGACGCATCTGCACTGGCGTTCGCTCTAGCGATCACTTGCGTCACAGGACTGCTCTTCGGCTGCCTGCCGGCCCTCCTGCAGTCTCAATCCAGAGTCGCTACGCGCATGGCTGCCGGAGATCGTGCCAAGGGCAGTCGGTCGCTCGTCCGAAACCTGCTTGTAGTGGCGCAAACTGCGCTCTCGATAACCCTGCTGGTCGGTGTGGGTGTGAGCCTCAGCGCGTTCCTTCGAGCGCAAGGCAGTGAACTGGGCGTTGCTGCCGATGAGGTTGCTGTCTTGCAGGTCGAATTGCCGCGCACCCAATACGCCGTCAGCGGACGAATGGAAGCGGGGCGGCGGATCTGGGCGATCCTGCCTTCGGTCGAGACCGTCGGCCTCGGCCTTCGCGAGAGACTGGCGGCAATTCCTGGCGTGAGGGAAGTCGGACTCTCGTCACTCGCGCCACCGTACTGTTGTCGCGGTGCCACGGTCGAGGTCTTGGGTGGAGGCCAAGACGCTACAGCTTACCGATACCCGAGATTTCAGACCATCTCTGCGACCTATTTCGAGGCGCTTGGAGTCCCGATCGTCCAAGGCAGGGCGTTTCACCCGGCGGACGGCCAGAACGTGGCAATTGTCAACCGCTCGTTCGCGTCGGAACGGTTCGGGCAGGCGAACCCGGTCGGACAGACATTGGTCGTGCATGGATGGAAGCCCGACGTGAAGAATTCGGCGGTCATCGTGGGCGTTGTTGCGGATTCCCTGCTTTCGCCTTGGCAGATTGAAGGTCCGGCGCCGCAGTTTTACCTGCCGTACGCTGGGCAGGCGGAAGAAACCCCGGGCAATCTGCGCACCCAGCGATTGACCCTGTCTTACCTGATACGCACCGCGGGGGACCCGGCATCGGTCTTCGGGGAGGCAAAGCGGGTGGTTGCGGAGGAGCTTGGGGACTTGCCGGTTGCCAAACTGGCCACCCTGGAGAGCGAGTTCGCCAGCTTGCTGCGCCCAGCCCAGATGATGGCGGGCCTGCTCGGAGGGCTATCGCTACTTGCAGTCCTGCTAACCGCTATCGGTCTATACGGAGTAGTCGCCTATTCCGTCGGGCAGCGAAAGCGAGAGTTCGGCGTAAGGCTTGCCTTGGGGGAAGTGCCGCGGCGCTTGATGCTGTCGGTGCTGCAGTCGAGCTGGCGGCTGACCGGTTACGGCATCATCTGCGGAGGCGTGGCAGTGTTTGCCTTGGTCCCAGTGATGGAGGCACAAATCTATCTGGTCGACGGAGATCAATTCGGCGCCTTTGTGGCCATGGCGCTAGTGCTTCTCGGCGTCGCGACGATGGCCGGATTCCTGCCCGCCTGGAGTGCGTCCAAGCTCGATCCGATCAGCGTGCTGCGCGACGAGTAGCATTGCCCAGCGCGCCTTGTTTCTCAGGTTGCGAAATCGGCAGCACAAACGTGGTTGCGCTTCCAAGCTAGGAAGTCACTCGCCCCCGGGCTTCTTCACCCCGCGATGATCGAGTAGTCGGTGGGCTGGAGACCCGCATCCCGCCGCGTCCCAATTCCGGACTCACCTTTGCGGAGCATACATAGGCGAGGATTCCAAGTGAGCCTAGCGCTGCAGACGATCGTGCATTGCGACGATGGCTGCCTGCAAGACCGGGTCAATCCCCCCCGCGACGTCCTCGATGGTACGCTCCACCGGGATATCGGGGTGAATCCCCACGCCAACGAATTCCGTCTCGTCGGGAAATCGGTCCCATTTGGTGCAAATCAATACGTGGGCTTGGTAGATGGGAACGATTATCGGCTGTCCGGTCGAGCCTGCCGTGACAGAACCTACGAGGACTGCTCGTTTCGTTGCCTTTAGAGGTACGAGGAAGTCTTCGGCGGCACTAAAGGTCCTCGGTCCAATCAGCACAGCGACAGGACCAGTGAAGGACGAACTCCCCCTGGGTTCGATCACGTCGGAATCGCCTTCGTGCCATTCACTCGGCCGACCCCATGCTTCAAACGTCGGTCGGTAGAGCCGAGTTCGCCAGATCGAGGTTTCTGCAATCTGATCCTCGATTAGTCGAGCGATTATGGCAAATCCGTTTCCGGTCGAGCCGCCGCCGTTTTCTCGAATGTCAAGGATCAATGCCCTTGACGCTGCGATTCGATCAAAGTGCTCGTCAAACTCTTCCACGATGCGATCGCTACCGAACGAATTCAGGGCCACGTAGGAGATCCCATCCTCAAGTTCTCGGTATTCAAAGCGAGGCCTGGAGAGCCATGGGGCCGCTGACCGGCTCTCTCGCAGATTGCATTGCAGCGTGATTGTCCGAGGCTCGCGATCCGGCTCCCGCAACGTGACTGGAACGGTACCCCCCACCGGTCCTTGCAGTAGGCTCCGATAGGCACGGTCCCGGCGGTAGTGCGGCGTAGACGCAGAGATGCGGCGCAAGCGCTGCTTGAGAAGATCCTCGACGGGGATTCGGTCCACTTCAAGGATTTCGGCTCCGACCGCGATTCCGGCCTCTACTGATTCCGGGGTGTCACCCACCTCGGTTACTACCGGTCGCCCTTCCACCGATTCGATTCGCAGAACCGGAATGTCATTCAGGCCGATGGTTCCCGAGAGTCTGGTATGGCCGTCCTCGAGCAGCGCAAGCGCCTCTTCCAGCAAGCCCAAGTACTCCGCATTCGATGCAGCCCGAGCAATCCGGGGCAGGTACAAGGGCAGAATACCTTCCCAGTCAACATTAGGTCGCTGATCCAAGAAAACAAAGTTGTGCTTGACGGCGCTCCACATCTTCGCGAATCCTGTCACGCGCAGGTCCCGAATGTCGGTGTCTGTCGGATGAGCATTGGGAATGTAGCCAACAAAATCCGGCGCAACAATCGACCTAGCCAAGGCCTCTGTCACCGTCAGAACCTCATCAATCGCCTCGCTAGCTTCTTGAGCTTGCTCAGGGGGGTTTTCTTTCTCATAGCTCAAGACAAAGGGGAGGTCCCGTCCGATATTTACCAAGTACTCGTCTTTCAGTATGAGAATGCTGATGCCGTTTGGCTCCTCCGTGCTCGTTGTGAAGAATGCGAAGTGATCCTGCGCGTAGATTCCCGAGTGCCACTGTCGACTGAGCTGGAAGACGGCGCGGGCCGAATCGACATTTGAGAACCGGACAATGTCAACCCATTTCGTCTGTTCGGAGTCCGAGAAGTGGTGAGCCCACTCTATCCCGTCCAAGACGAGATGCTTGACTCCCACCCGAATCCTTGGCGAAGCACCATCTTGCGGGGCTGGGCTCCCGGCGAGATACATCGGAATTCCAGCTTGCCGCAACGATTGGCCGATAGATTGGCCAGACGCAGCTATGTCACCCCTGAGGCGCATTCGCTTGATGGATTCCACTAGGTCGGCCGACTGGCCGCTGATTCCTGACACCAAGTCGCCGAAGGACGGACTCTCCGCACCGGTCAAGGGCGACAGGCTGGCACACAGAAAGACAGCTATTGCGCGCGGAGCCTTTGACAGGCGAATCGCTGAGGCTGGAAAACACTTCGGACTCACTTGCGCACCTCCGCGAAGATTCAGACGGAAACCTTAGACGTTAGGATTAGCCATCCGGGTACCAAACTGACGTCACCTACAGGAGGGCTGTCACGCGGCCTCCAGTGCACCTTGAATCGGACACTCGTGCATCTCGTTCTGAAGTGCCGATCCGCGCTGCAAGCCTACTTCTCCGGTCGCGAATTATCACCAGTCTGGAACTCCATGGTTACGCAGTAGTCCTCGAAGCCGATGGACTTCCAGAATCTCAGGCCAGCATCGTTGCCCACTAAGACCTCGAGTCTCACCCGTGCGAATTCATGCCATACGTCGTTGGTCAACAACTTGATTCCAGCTCTTCCGTACCCCTTCCGTCGAAACGCCGGCTCCACATAATACTGCCTGAGGTAAACATGATTGGACTTTGGGAGCGCCAGGCTAACTGGCAGAAGGGAGGAGGTGAAAGTCCTCTGGGAGCAAGGCCTAACCAGCCAACTCCCTCCGCGAGCCGTGCGCCGGTCGCCGCGAGGCGGCAGGTGAAGCGTCGGTAGCGGGGCATGCGGACGGGGCTATTGAGCGACGAAATTAATTTTGATTCCGGGGTGCCGAGGCTGTCCAAAGTGTCGAAGGCAACACGGGCTGGTCCGACATGGTGAGGGCCAGTTCCGGCCCCGCGGCGTCGAAGAACCCAAGCACGCATGCACGTCTTCTGCCGGGACCTGGGAGGTCTCCGAATCGCCCCGAGTCGTACGGGGCCGCAAAGGAAAGGAAGAAACCGAAACCAATGAGGCACGATTCGGAGAAATCGGATCCGGGCATAGTAGCGGAGAAGCGAGCGAACAAAGACGCCTCGGCGTCGGCGGAGCTGGTGGAGCGAAGGGCCGGACCGGAAGGGAAGCCGGGACGCCGTGACACGTGCCGCGCACAGAAGCGGGCAAGCGTGCAACAGGCGGCGGAGCGGATACGGGCAGCAGCGAAGAGGAACCCGGAAGAGCGACTCGTCGCGCTCCTGCACCACATCACGGTGGAAGCTCTGGAGACTGCGTTCCACGCCTTGAGGCGGGACGCGGCAGCCGGAGTCGACGGCGTGACATGGGAAGGCTACGCGGAGGGGCTGGAGGATCGACTGATCGACCTGCACGCCCGCGTGCATCGGGGAGCGTACCGGGCACCACCGTCGCGCAGGGTGTATATCCCCAAGGAAGACGGCGGGCAACGACCGCTCGGCATCGCAGCGCTGGAGGACAAGATTCTCCAGCGGGCGGTGACGGACACGATTCTGGTACCGATCTACGAGACGGAGTTCCTCGGCTTCAGCTATGGGTTCCGACCGGGACGCGGAGCGCACCGAGCGCTGGACGCGGTCGCGGTCGGGATAGAACGGCGCAAGGTCGGCTGGGTGCTGGACGCGGACATTCGCGGATTCTTCGATAACTTGGACCGAAGCTGGGCAATCCGGTTTCTGGAACACCGCATCGGAGACAAGCGCGTAATCCGG
>JAJDZN010000018.1 GCA_022824585.1 Bryobacterales bacterium
GCCTGCTCAGGGGCCTGTTGGGCCTCAGACGGGGAGAGAGCCCGGAATTCGCCGAAAAACTCGCATAGGCCGTCGAAGGACCACCAAGCAAGGCCACCGACCGACGTGGTCGGCAAAGCGATTAAAACCACAGGCTGCTAAGGGGCGCCGCGCCGGCGCGCAACCGGCCCGGCTGAGGCCGGCAGGAGCCTCGCGGGCCAAGCGGGCTAGACTGGACTGCAAGCGCCGGTCGGATCCGGCGTCTGGGCTACCGGGCTCTGATTGCCGTGAGGATCACCTACATCACTGCCGGCGCGGCCGGCACGATCTGCGGCAACTGCTTGCGGGATAACGCTCTCGCCGCGGCCCTGCGGAAGGTTGGCCACGATGTCGTGCTCTTGCCAGCCTACACGCCGTTGCTGACCGACGAAGAAGATGTCAGCGAGCCGCGCGTAGTGTTGAGCGGGGTCAACCTCTACCTGCAGAGCAAGTTGAAGCTGGCCCGCTCGATCGGCCTGCTAGACCCTCTCCTCGACCACCCCCGCCTGCTGCGGTGGGCCTCGAGTTTCGCAGTGGAGACGAATCCCGCACAGCTGGGAGAAATGACGCGGGACACGTTCCTAGGCGATCAAGGGCCGTACCGGCGGGAGATCCGCAAGCTTCTCGGCGTGCTGCGGGACTTGCAGCCAGACGTCGTCCACTTGACCAACTCCATGCTGGCCTCGGTGGTGGCTCCAATCAAGCGCCACCTGGGCGTGCCCGTCGTTTGCTCCCTGCAAGGAGAGGCCGACTTCCTGACCGGCTTGCCGGAGCCGAGCCGGAGTGAATGCTACAACCTGCTGCGCGAACACGCGGCCCAAGTGGACAGCTGGATCGCGCCCTGCCGCGACCAGATCGAAGCCATGCGCGCCGCTCTCGGCGTGGCGGCCGAGGAGTTCGAGACCATCCTGCCGGGCATCTCAACGGACGGGTTCCGCCGGGCGCGAGTCCGCGCGGAGAATCACTTCGTCGTCGGCTTCCTCGCCCGCATTTCCGAAGAGAAGGGGCTGAGCGTGCTGGCCCGCGCCGTCGACCTCTTGCGCAAGCGTCATCCCGAACGGACAATCGAGCTGCGCGTAGCGGGCTGGCGAGCCGACACCAAGCAAGCCTACATCGATGAACTGCGCAGGCGGTACGGCTTCGAGGACCTTGGGTACTTGGAGCGCGACGAGAAGATCGCGTTCCTAGAGGGCCTGGACGCGTTTTCCGTCCCGACGACCTACCGCGCGTCGAAGGGCCTCTACGTCTTGGAAGCCCTTGCTGCCGGCGTTCCCGTCGTGCAACCGCGCATCGGCGTGTTTCCGGAATTGCTCGACATGACAGGCGGAGGGCTGTCATGCGCGCCCGGTGACAGCGAGGATCTGGCCGCCAAGCTGGAGACACTGATGACGGACGCCGCGTCCGCGAGCCAGTTGGGGCACTTGGGCCGCGACAAGCTACACACCCACGGCACGGCGGAGCGCATGGCGGGACAAACCCTGGCGGTATACGAGCAGCTGCTGGGCTGAGGCCGCCTAGAACAGTGCCGTCAGATCGGCAAAGCGCTCCACCGTGCGAAAGCGCTCGTGAGACTCCGGCACGGCCTGCATCTCAAGCGACCAGGTGCTTGGATTCGGCACCAACACCGCTCCCAGCCCAGCTTCTAGGGCCGGATTGATATCGGACTTGGGGCTGTTGCCGATCATCCACGTGGTCGCTGGGTCAGCGCCGATCTGGCTGACCAAGGCCCGATAGCACTCAACATCCTTCTCGGGCACAGTGGCGACGGGCTTGAAAAAGGCCTTGAGACCCGATCGATCCAGCTTGGTGTGCTGCTCTTCAGGGTCTCCCTTGGTCAGCAAGGCCAGACGGTATCGCCGGCGAAGTTCTGCTAGCGTCTTGGCCACGCCGGGCAACAGTTCGATCTCACCGCTGCTGATCCTGTCTGTCATTCCGACGACTCGGCGGCGCTGCTCTTCGGTGGCCGGTCGGCCTCGCAGCGTTTCGAAGCACTCCACCAAGTTGTGGGCGAAGTTCTTCGTGCCGTAGCCGCGGAGCTTGATGTTGCGGCTCTCGATCTCATCGAGCCGCTGACGCACCGCGACCGGCGAGAGGCGCGGGTGGTCCAAGTACCGAATGAACTCCGAGATCGCGTGCTCGAAGTAGATGTTGTTCTCCCACAGAGTGTCGTCGGCATCGCAGATGAGCCAGGGAACGCTCGCCACCGAACCAGTATCCAACATGCATCGGATCGGACGGATCGGACTGCCGGGGGCCGCGAGGGCGGCAAGTTCGCAGGCGCGGCGGGATCTCGCGTCATCGTGCCCGCGACGAGGCGCCGGATCAAGGCTGCGATCCGTGTCCGGGCTAGTAAAACAGGTACTTGCGCCAGTTCTCTTGGTGGTTTCCCATCTGCCGCATGAGGCTGCGGCTGGTGTGCAAGTTGAACGGCTTCGGCTGTCGCTGCAGCTTCATCTGCGCCTCGACCGGCAAGCGGTCACCCTTGCGGTTGTTGCAGCGCAAGCAACAGGCGACCAAGTTCTCCCACGTGTTGTTACCGCCGCGCGAGCGCGGGACCACGTGATCCAAGGTGAGGTCGCCCGTGCCGAACTGCTTGTTGCAGTACTGGCAGGTGTGCTGGTCTCGGATCAAGATGTTCTTGCGCGATATCGCGCGCATCTGGCGGGGGATGCGGCGGTACTCCAGCAGGCGGATCACGGAGGGGACGGCCAGGCTCTGGGACGGAGAGTGCACGCGGCCCTCGCCAGCTTCCTCGGTAGACGCCATTCCCTTCACAAGCAGGATCAGTGCGCGCCGCACGGCGCAGACATGAATCGGCTCGTAGCTGGCGTTCAAGACCAGCACGGGGCGTCGCAGAGGGTTGACCTTGAAGTGCTCGTGCGTCACCCCACACCCCCTGGCCGATCAGTTCGCGCTAGCAGCCGACGCAGACCGTCGCCGGGCACCCCTGCGAGCCCGGGCGCAACGGGGCACTGTGCGGCGCGCACGCAGCATCCACGCCGCCTGGGCGGCCAGAATGATCGATTAGCCCATTGACTGGAGAAAGCTCACCTCTCGCCAGATGACCCGATTTCGCTCTCAACCTCTTGCTGGCAATCTCGGCAATAGCGGGTCCAAGGCACGGCTTCGAGCCGCTTGAGGTTGACCGCCCGCCCGCATTCTTCACAAATACCAAATTCTCCGGTGTCAAGTCGGACTAACGCGTCTTTGACCAATATTAGTTGCTCGCGCAAGCTGTATCCCTGAGCGCTGAGGAAGTCCCGGTTGGAAGCCGCGGCGGCTTCCTCTCCTTCGTCGCCGCCGCCCGCCTCGCCTATGGCACGGCTCGCGTCCGCGGTCTTGGCCAGCGTGTTGGTGAGCTGCTCGCGTTTCAACTCGAGAACTTTCCGCAGTCCTGCAAGTCGTTTGGGGTGCATGATCGCCGGGACTTCGTCACAGAGGCCGAGCGATCGGCCGCTTGCGAGCGCTGTCGATTCCGTAATTCTATTGGTGCCCCGATACGCTGTCAAGACGGCCCGCGCGCTCATCCGAGACGCCCCGGAGCCGGCGGTGCCCTCCTCCGCCTAGGCTAGACTAGAGCTTGTGAGAAAGCCGCGCACCCTATACGAGAAGGTCTGGGATTCCCACGTGGTCACCCACGAGCCGGGAGCCCCGGCCGTGCTCTACATCGACCTGCATCTCGTGCACGAGGTGACCTCGCCGCAGGCCTTTCAGGGCCTGCGCGACCGAGGAATCAAGGTCCGCCGCCCCGACCGCACCCAGGCGACGATGGACCACAGCATCCCCACCCAGAACCAAGCCCTGCCGATCGTGGATCCGATCGCTGCCAAGCAGGTCCAGCAGCTGCGCATCAATTGCCGCGAATTCGACGTCCCGCTAGCCGACCTCGGGGACGAGTCACAGGGGATCGTCCACGTGATCGGGCCGGAACTGGGCCTGACCCGGCCGGGCATCACGGTGGTCTGCGGGGACAGCCATACTTCCACGCACGGCGCGTTCGGCGCTCTCGCCTTCGGCATCGGCACCACGGAAGTCGAGCATGTGCTCGCCACCCAGTGCCTGCTGCAGCACCGCTCCAAGACTTGCGAAGTGCGCTTCGCCGGACGCGTCGCGGACGGTGTCGTGGCCAAGGACCTCATTCTGGCGCTGATCGCGGAGATCGGCATCGGCGGGGGTACCGGCCAAGTGCTGGAATACACCGGCGAGGCGATCCGCTCGCTCTCGATGGAAGGCCGCATGACGGTGTGCAACATGTCGATCGAGGGCGGCGCCCGGGCCGGCATGGTCGCCCCGGACGATACGACGTACGAGTTTCTTGCCGACAAGCCGACTGTCCCCAAGGGTGCCGAGTGGGACGCCGCGGTGGAGCGCTGGCGAAGGCTTCCCTCCGACGAGGGTGCCGTCTACGACCGGACCGTCGAGATCGACGCCGCCGGGCTCGAGCCGATGATCACGTGGGGCACCAATCCCGGCATGGGAGTGCGCGTGAGCCAGCCCGTGCCCGAGCCGAACGGCAACCCGAGCGTCCGCAAGGCCCTCGACTATATGCGTCTGGAGCCGGGCAAGCCGCTGATCGGGCAGCCGGTCGATGTCGTGTTCATCGGCAGCTGCACTAACTCGCGCATGACCGATCTGCGCCAGGCCGCGAGCCTGCTGCAGGGCCGCAAGGTCGACCCGCGGGTCCGCATGATGGTCGTGCCCGGCTCGGAAAGGATCCGGGCCCAGGCCGAAGCCGAGGGCCTTGCGGATATCTTCCGCGCCGCGGGGGCGGACTGGCGCCAGGCCGGCTGCAGCATGTGCATCGCCATGAACGGCGACCAGCTCGACAGCGGCCAGTATTGCGTTTCGACCAGCAACCGCAATTTCGAGGGCCGGCAGGGCAAGGGCGGGCGCACCTTCCTAGCCAGCCCGCTGACCGCTGCCGCCGCGGCGGTCGAGGGCTCGGTCGCCGACCCCCGACGCTACCTGTAGCACGCCCGGAGAGAATCCATGCAACCCGTCACCAGCTTCAGCGGCAAGGTCGTTCCTCTGCCCGTCTCCGACATTGACACCGACCAGATCATCCCGGCTCGCTTCCTGAAGACGATCGAGAAACTGGGGCTTGGCGAGAACCTGTTCAACGACTGGCGCTACCTGCCCGACAGCGGACCCAATCCCGAGTTCGTGCTCAACCAGCCGCGGGCGGCCGGCGGCACGATCCTGCTGGCGGGCGACAACTTCGGCTGCGGCAGTTCCCGCGAGCACGCGCCCTGGGCCCTGCTGGGCTTCGGCTTTCGCGCGGTCGTCAGCACGTCTTTCGCGGATATCTTCCGCAACAATTGCCTCAAGAACGGCCTGCTGCCGGTCGCAGTCGACGCGGCCACGCTGGCCGAGCTCTTCGAGGCCGCCAGCTCTGACGAAGGGCTGGAGCTGACAGTGGATCTGGCCAGCCAAACGCTGACCTTGCCCAGCGGCAGGGGCGTCTCGTTTCCTATCGACGACTTCTCGAAGCAGTGCCTGCTCGAAGGGGGCGACCAGCTGAGCTACATCCAGCAGCGCATGCCGGCGATCACCGCGTACGAATCGCAGTCTGCCGAGGCGCTGAACACCTTGGCCTGATGTGCCGGGCTTAGGCCCTGCGTCGCGCTGCGAGCACGAGCCAGACCCCCACGGCGAAGAGGCCGAGCGCCACCAGCTGCGTGGTGCTCAGCGTGCCGCCTACCAGCGCCGGCCGGGCGCCATCGGCACGGAACGGCTCGATCACGAAGCGAAATGAGGAGTACAGGGCCAGGTAGGCGCCGAGGATCGCTCCGGCCGCGTGCGGCTGCAAGAAGCGCCACAACAGGAACGCGCCGATCAGCGCGGTGCCGAAAGCCTCGTAGAGCTGTGTCGGATGCAGCGAAACGTTCAGCGGCACGCCCGTGAAATCATGGGCGATGGGGTTGCTGAACGTTACCGCCCACGCCACGTGGGTCTCCCGGCCCCAGCAGCAGCCGGCGGCGAAGCACCCCATCCGGCCGATGGCGTGCCCAAAGGCCAGGCCCGGCACCATCAGGTCCGCCGTGGCAAGCCAAGGCAAGCCGTGCCTGCGCGTGTACCAGTACGCCACGCCGAGGGCCGTGATCAGGCCGCCGTAGAACACCCCGCCTGAGCGCAAGGCGGACAGCGAGAACAGCCTGCCCCAGTCGGCGGCGTAGTAGCTCCAGCTGTTTGCGATCAGGAAGAGCTTGGCGCCGACGATCGCCGATAGCAGCAGCACGATCCCCAGGCTCGTGATGCGCTCCGGGTCGATCGCGGTCCGCTTCGCCAGCCGCGCGGAGAGCGAAATGCCGGCCAGGAAGCCGGCGGCGATCAGCAGGCCATATGTCGGCACCGAGAGCGAGCCGATCTCGAGCAGCCTGGGAAACATGGTCAGCAGCGGGCCTAGCCTTGGGCGTCGGAATCGCGTCTCGGCCCGCGAAACGAGTCCAGCAGCAGCAGACCGACTCCGACCGTGATCGCCGAATCGGCCACGTTAAAGGCCGGCCAGTGGTAGGTCCCGACGAAGAAGTCCAGGAAGTCGGTCACATAGCCTTGCCACCAGCGCTCGTACAGGTTTCCGGCCGCCCCGGCCAGAACCAAGGGAAATGCGCAGCGGTTCAGACCCGAAGCCTGGCCCGACTGCCGGAACATGGCCAGGACGACAACGACCCCGGCCAGCGCCAGGCCCGGAAGGGCCCAGTCGCGGAACCAGGCCGGCGCGTCCGCGAAGAGGCCGAATGCGATTCCCACGTTGCGCACATGCACGAGGTTGAAGAAGCCGTCCAATACCGCCACGGACTCCCCGTGCGCCACTGCCTCCGCTACAAGGGCCTTGGTGTAAAGATCCAAGCCCAGGATCGCGCAACCGAGGGCGACGAGCGCCGAGTTGGAACCGGACAGCGCGGCGCAGCAGCGGCCGCTCCGCCCCGCGGCAGCAGACCCGTCCATTGGACCTACGCTCGCCCCTCCACGAGTTCAGTCTACATGAACCGCCCGGCGCCATCGCATCGCCGTCAGGGCGGCCTGCCAGAGCGCCCTTGGCACCCGGCCAACCGCAGGATCGAGCGCGGCTGGCACCGTGCTACTATGAGCGCAGGATCTGGCGGAATGTCCGCATTGGCCCAGAAGTCGTGCGTCCCCTGCACCGGCGGCGTGCCGCCGGTCAAAGGCGAGGAGCTGGCCCGGCTCAGCGCCGAGGTGGCGGACTGGAGCGTGATTGACGGGCACCACTTGGAGCGCGAGTTCGGCTTTTCCAATTTCCAGCAGGCTTTGGACTTTACCAACGCCATCGGGGAAGTGGCGGAGAACGAGGGGCACCACCCCGACATTTTTCTCACTTGGGGCAAAGTCGGGGTCAAGATCTGGACCCACAAGATCGATGGCCTGACCGAATCCGATTTCGTGCTGGCGGCGAAGATCGACAGCTTGCGAAACTCGTAAGGGCGCTCGGGCGGGCGCACCGCCAGCGACGTATTCATGAGGCAGAGGACGGACATCGTGAAAGTCGTCCGTTCGGTGCTGCTGATGACGGCGGTCATCGCCGTCTGCGCCGTCTTGGGCGGGCTCTACGGCTTGCGCATCGGCACCAACGGCAATTTCATCCAGATGGCGCCGATCAACGGCCAGCTGCACCTGGCACGGCAGGCCACGCGGCTGATCGAGAAGCGCTTCGCCAAAGAAGTGCAGTGGGAGAACGCGATCTATCAAGGGGCGATCCCCGGCATGCTCGCCACGCTCGACCCGCATTCGACGTTCCTCGACACCGAGAACTTCCTTGCCATGCGCGAGCAAGAGCGCGGAAGCTATGCCGGCGTCGGCGTGCAGATCGTAAATTTCGGCAACAAGACGATCATCGACTTCCCGTTCCCAGAGACACCCGCGTTCGAGGCCGGAATCCGGCCGGGCGACGCGATCGAGATGGTCGACGGCAGCCCGGTGAGCCGACTGCCACTCGATGAAGTTGCGAGCCGACTCAAAGGGCCCGCCGGGACGCCTGTCGGCCTCAGCCTGTCGCGGGAGGGCCTGGACCGCTGGATCGACGTCGAGCTCCTGCGGCACGTGATCCCGCGGCCGACGATTCCCACCCGCCTGCTGTTCGAAGACGGCACCGCCTATCTCCACCTGACCAGCTTCGGGGAGAGGACTCCCGACGAACTGGAAGACGCCTTGGATCAAATGGAGAGCCAGGGCATGACCGGACTGGTCCTGGACCTGCGGGGCAACAAGGGCGGCTTGCTTTCGGCCGGCGTCAGGGTCGCCAGCCACTTCCTGGAGCCCGGGCAAAGCGTCGTGTCCCATCGTGGCCGGGCGTCAACGGAGCGCCACTACCGCGCAAAGTCGGAGGACCCCGATCTCGACTATCCGATCGTAGTGCTCGTAAACTGCGGGTCCGCCTCCGCGTCCGAGATCGTGGCCGGCGCGCTGCAGGATCACGACCGGGCTCTGATTGCTGGCAGCGGTACCTTCGGCAAGGGCTTGGTCCAGTCAGTCTTCGCGCTGCCGGAGTCCACGGGAATGGTGCTCACCACGGCGCGCTACTACTCTCCGAGCGGCCGTCTGATCCAACGTCCCTATGCCAGCATTGCCCCGAACGAGTACTTCACCGAGCCTTGCAGCGAACAGTACAGGCCGCAACAGGGCACGGTCCGGCTCACAGACAGCGGACGCAAGGTGTACGAGTTCGGCGGCATCGCGCCAGACGTGGAAATCGAGGGCCTGCGCAGGACGGCCGTGCAGCGGCTGGCGGGCCGGCATCGCGCTGTCGAGCGCTTCGTGGCGCGGCTCCGCGCCCGCGGCTACGCAATGCTCAAGGGCGAGACGCCTTCACCGGACATGTTGGCCGATCTTCTGGCGTTCATGGGGCAGCTGGGAATCCTGACTGGCCGGCAGATGTCAGCAGCGGATCGGCAGTTCCTGATGCGGTCCCTAGCAACCCACCTGCACGTGTCCTATTTCGACTACGACGAAGGACAGCGGATCCGTGCCAGCTACGACCCCGTCATCCTGCGCGCTCGATCGCTGCTCGCGCAAGCCGCCAGCCTGATGGACAAGAGCCAGATTCCGGTTTCCTAGCGCGGCTCGTAGCTCTTGCTGAATCCAGTCCGTGAATTCGTCACTGAAAACCGGCCGTCAGGCTGCACCGACGCCTTGATCCAGTGGGCGGCGCAGCCCTCGGTCTCGCCCGTGTTGGCGATGAACTCCTCACTGGGGTTGTGCTCCGCCCCGCTCTCCACCGCCCGGTGCACCTGCCACAGATCGACCAGGGACTCGGTGGACATCAGCGCGCTGAAGGTCGCCGGGCTGCCTCCCTTGCGCGGCCCGTTGTTCATCACCGCCACGAGCGGCTGGATGGCCTGGATATGCGCGGGGGCGCCGGACATGTGCATTCCGTGGTGGGTGACCTGGTACAGGTCGACGACGCCGAACAGATTGACCGGGCAGGCGGTCTCGATTTCGTAGTTCCAAGTCAGGTCTCCCAAGTCGAGGAATTCAAAGTCTCCGACGCGAATCATAAACCCGACGCTCTTGCCATTCTCCCCCTTGTCAACACGCTTCGCCGCGGCGCCGCGGCAAGCGGGGTTGGGGGACGCCCCTGCCAGAGGCTCATCCAAGAAGCGGCTGCGGGCCGCCACGAAGACGAAGTCCGTGCTGGCCAAGGGCAGCCTCTGGCCGGGCTCGGCCCGGATGCGCCCGTCCCCGGCGGTGTCGACATAGCTTTGCCACAGTGCGTCCGCGCGCTCGTTCCAGCCCACCTCAACGCTGTCGCCGTGATCGACGAAATTGTGGATCGGCACGCGATCGGCCAATTCAGCCACCCCTCCCGTATGGTCGCGGTGGAAGTGCGACGCGATGAAATAGTCCAATTCGAGCTTGCCCACCTCCTCGCCGAGGACTTTCACGATGCGTTCGGCATCGCGCCCCTCGAAGCCCGGCCAGCCGGCATCCATTAGGATGGTCTCGGCCTCAGGTGTCACGACTAGGGTCGCTGCCCCGCCCTCGACATCGATCCAGTAGATGTCCAACGTCGCGCCCGCCGCCCGCGGGCCGACCGCCGAGACTAGAAGAATCGCGAGAAACAGGGCTTTCATGACCACAACATCATAAAGCCCCGCAAGCCCTGACTCGGTCTCCCGCGTCTGCCGCGACGCCGCGACGATGTCCCGAAGCCCTGGCGGACCGCGCTCGACACGCACATGCTGGTAGGATTGAAGAATCGGGCCCGCCACTCGCGCTGGGCCCTCAGCGCCTTGGTCGATTGTCGCCGCCACACTGCGCTAGACTGGAAGTGGGAGGTTCATGCACAAGCATGTCTAGGGTAACTCTCGCGCTCTTGAGCGCAGCGCTATTCGTTGTCGGCGGGGCTGTGGCCGACGACCAGCCTGGCGATGTCGCCAAGGGCAAGGAAGCATTCCAGCAGCGCTGTCTGGTTTGTCACTTCGAGGACAGCGCTGAGAAGAAGATCGGACCCGGCTTGGCCGGCATCAAGGAAGGCACGCTGCCGAGCGGCAAGGAAGCCACCTTGGAGAATGTCCTCGAGAACCTGAACAAGGGCGGCAACGGCATGCCCGCGTTCGAGCAGATGCTCAGCGACGAGGAGAAGAGCGATATCACAGCCTACGTCCTGAGCTTGTAGTGCGCAGCCCGATGCATGGGCGCGCAACCGCGAAGTCGTGCCGCCGGCCGCCCAAGTCCCTTTGATGGGGTACGGCCGCCCGCAACAGGAGCAACTATGGACATTGAGAAGAAGGTCACCGAAATCATCTGCGAGCAACTCAGCGTCGAGGAGTCGCAGGTGACTCCCGAGGCGAAATTCCAAGAGACCCTCAACGCCGACTCGCTCGATATCGTCGAGCTGATCATGGCGTTTGAGGAGGGTTTCGATATCGAAATCCCCGACGACCAAGCCGAGGGCATCCGCACCGTCGGCGACGCGATCAAGTACATCGAAGCGGCCGCGTCGGACGAATAACAGGGGCACTGTTGGCAAGACGAGTCGTCGTTACCGGTGTGGGCCTCGTCTCCCCCGTGGGGGTGGGCACGGAGGCTTGCTGGTCCGCGATCCTGCGCGGATGCAACGGGATCGAGCGTATCACCCACTTCGACGCCAGCGCCTACGCCTGCCAGATCGCGGGCGAGGTGAAAGGCTTCGACCCGCGGGACTTCGTGACGGCCAAGGACCTGCGCAAGATGGCGCGCTTCATCTTCTTCGCGATCGCGGCCAGCGATTTCGCGATGGGGATGGCGGGCTTGGAGATCACGCCGGCCCTGTCGCCGCGCGTCGGCGTGTACGTGGGCAGCGGCATCGGCGGCTTCGACATCATCGAGCGCGAGCACGCGAAGCTGCTCAGCGCCGGACCGCGCCGGGTTACGCCCTTCTTTATCCCGGCCACGGTGGTCAACCTGGCCTCGGGCAACGTCTCGATTCGCTGGAATGCCAAGGGCCCTAACTCCGCCACGGCGACCGCCTGCACCAGCGGCGCTCACGCGGTCGGCGACTCGTTTCGCCTGATTCAGAACGGATACGCCGACGCCATGATCTGCGGAGGCGCGGAAGCGGCGATCACGCCGATGAGCATCGCCGGCTTCGCGGCCATGAAGGCCCTGTCCACTCGCAATGACTGCCCGGAAACAGCCAGCCGGCCATGGGATGCCGACCGCGACGGCTTCGTGGTCGGCGAAGGGGCCGGCCTGCTGGTGCTGGAGGAGCTCGAATCGGCACAGCGTCGCGGAGCCCCGATCATGGCCGAGATGGTCGGCTACGGCATGAGCGGCGACGCGTACCACATCACTTCTCCGGCCGAGGACGGAGAGGGAGCCGAGCGCGTCATGCGCAGCGCTCTCGAGGATGCGGGCGTTTCCGCCTCCGACGTCTCCTACATCAACTCCCACGGCACCTCGACTCCGGTCGGCGACGTGATCGAGTCCCGCGCGATCGAGCGGCTGTTCGGCAAGGACGCCGGCAAGGTGGCGGTCAGCTCGACCAAGTCCATGACCGGACACCTGCTCGGCGGTGCCGGCGGCCTGGAAGCCGGCTTCTCGGCGCTGGCGGTGCGCGACCAGATCGCACCGCCAACGATCAATCTGCAACGTCCCGGCGAGGGCTGCAATCTGGACTACGTGCCGGGCAAGGCCCGTCCGATGGAAATCGAGTACGCCCTGAGCAACTCGTTCGGTTTCGGCGGCACCAACGGCGCTCTGGTCTTCCGGCGCTACAGCGGCTGATCGGGCCCTGATTGCTAGAATTGCTGATTGGGCGGCCTTGACGCCGCGCTCCCCTCTGCACCATGAATATCTTTGTCTGCGTCAAGCAGGTCATGGCGCGGGACTCCGTGATCCGCCTTGACGAGGGCGCGACATGGGTGCGCGACGATGGCCTGACCTTCGAGATGAACGAGCCGGACACCTACGCGCTCGAAGAGGCGCTGCGGCTCAAGGAGAAGCACGGGGGAGAGGTCGTGGCCGTGACTGCCGGCCCGGCGCGGTCTGCCTCCACGCTGCGCGAAGCGCTCGCCAAGGGAGCCGACCGAGGCATCCACATCGAAGACGATCGCTTTGTCGAAGCCGACACTCACGCAACCGCGGCCGCGCTTGCCGCGGCCATCGGTCGGGAGCGGCACGACCTGATCCTGACCGGCCTGCAGTCCGACGATTCGGGCTTCGGCCAGACTGGCGTGATCCTCGCGGAAAAACTCGGCCTGCCGCATGCGACGATCATCATGGAGATTGACGCTTCGGGCTCGCAGCTGCGCTGCAAGCGCGAGTTGGAGGCTGGCTGGTTCCAGGCGGTCACGCTGCCCCAGCCAGCCCTGCTGACGATCCAGAGCGGCATTAACAAAGTGCGCTACGCCACCCTGATGGGAATCAAGCGGGCCCGCAAGAAGCCGCTCCAGCGCTACACGACCGACGAACTGGGTATCGAGATCACGGCGCAACAGAGCGTTCGGCGACTCTACCAGCCGCGGCAAGCGAAACAGACCGTGTTCTTGGAGGGTGGCAGCCGCGAGGTCGCGGAAGAGCTCCTCAACAAGCTTCGGTTCGAGGCGCGAGTGATATGAGCATCCTACTGGTCACTGAACAGCAGGACGGCAAGTGGCACCGCATGTCGTTCGAAGCCCTGGCGGCCGCTCAAGAAGCCGCGGCCGGCATCGACTCGCCACTGGTTGCCGCCGTCGTCGGATCGGGAGTCGGACAGCTCGCTGCCGAACTTGCCAGCAAGCGAGTCTCGGAGGTCGTCGCGATCGACAGTCCCGAGCTGGCCCAATACAGCCCGGACGGATTCGCGTCGGCACTGCGCCAAGCGGTCGAACAAGTCAATCCTCGCTTGGTTCTCTTCCCACATACCTACCAAGTGCGCGACCTAGTCCCGAAGCTCGCCGCCTCGCTCGGAGGGTGCTTCGTCAGCGACATCGTTGACATGCGATTCGACGGCGGCGCGCCGATCTTCGTCAGGCAGCTGTTCCAAGGCAAGCTGCACGCCGACGTGTCCGCATCCGGCGAGCCGCCCCACTTCGTGTCCGTGCAATCGGGCGCGTACCGGGCCGACGCGGTGGCCGAGGGCCCGGCGCCAGCCCCCATTCGCAACCTCGCAGTGTCGCTGGATGCCAGCGTGATACGGACCCAGGCGGAACCTCCGTATCAGGACGCCAAGGATGCGGTGGACCTCGGTTCGGCGCCAATTATCGTCTCGGTCGGGCGCGGCATCCAAGATCCGGACAACATCCCGCAGGCCGAGGCGCTGGCCAAGGCTCTCGGGGGAGAGCTGGCCGCATCCCGTCCGATCTGCGACAGCGGCTGGCTGCCGCTAGAGCGCCAGATCGGCAGTTCAGGGCAGACTGTCGCGCCAGATCTCTACCTCGCGCTCGGCATCTCCGGGGCGATCCAGCACGTGGTCGGCATGAAGGGCGCCAAGACGATCGTCGCGATCAACAAGGATGCCGGGGCGCCAATCTTCGAGATCGCCGACTACGGGATCGTGGCCGACCTGTTCGACGTGGTGCCGAAGCTGATCGAAGCGCTCGAAGCTTCGAACTAGCCGGATCGTTGCCGCAGCGCGGCGGCAGGTGAGAAGATACGGTCGGCATGCGAGAGCTTCCCCGAGTCCTGACAGCGACCGCGCTGGCGGTCGCAGCGCTGGCGTGCGGCAGCGGAACAACGCCCGCCAGCCGCGAGCCGGGTGATCGACCGAATTTCGTGCTCGTCTTCATCGACGACATGGGCTACGGGGATATCGGGGCCTTCGGCTCGCGCGAGAATCGCACGCCTCGCATCGACGCCATGGCCGCGGAAGGCATGAAGCTCACAAGCTTCTACGCCCATCCGGTCTGCACGCCATCGAGGGCCGCCTTGCTGACCGGGGCCTACCCGATTCGCAACGGGCTGCAGACCGGCTATTGGCACCCGGTGCTAATGCCGGCCGACCCGCAGGGCATCCATCCGGACGAAGTCACGGTTGCGGAAGTCCTCAAGCAGCGCGGCTACGCCACAGGGATCGTCGGCAAGTGGCACCTCGGCGACCAGCCCGAGTTCCTTCCCAACAATCACGGCTTCGACTACTACTTCGGCCTGCCGTATTCCAACGACATGAGCCCGTTCATGCCGCTCAATCCTCGCAACCACCCCCCGCTCCCGCTACTGCGCGATGGCGACGTGATCCGCGAGGTGCCCGAAGACCAGTCATTCCTCACCGGCGCGTACACGGCCGAGGCACTCTCCTTCATCGACCGCCACCACGCCCAGCCGTTCTTCCTGTACGTGCCGCATTCCATGGTTCACGTTCCGCTGTGGGCGGGCGAGCAATTCAAGGCCACGTCCGAGAACGGCATCCTCGGCGACTGCATCGAGGAGATCGACTGGAGCGTGGGGCAGATTCGCGACAAGCTCGAAGAGCACGGAATCGCCGCGAACACGCTCGTGTTCTTCACCTCCGACAACGGGCCCGCAAGAGGCAGCGCAGGCCCTCTGCGCGGACGCAAGGGCAGCACCTACGAGGGAGGCTTGCGCGTGCCGACCGTGGCGTACTGGCCCGGCACGATCCCGGCCGGCACATCGTACGGCGACACCGCTACCACCATGGACATCCTGCCGACGTTCGCCAGCCTAGCGGGCGGCGAGTACCCGGCGGAGCGGATTGACGGCCACGACATCTCCGGCGTGCTCAAGGGCGACACGGCGCGAGACTCCCCCTACGAGGCCTTCTACTACTACCGGGGTTACGAATTGCGCGCCGTTCGCAGCGGAGCATGGAAACTGCACACAGACGGCACGCTCTACAATCTTGAAGCCGACATCGCCGAAAGCCGCGACGAGGCCGCGACCCATCCCGAGGTGAAAGCGCGCCTACAGTCGCTCTTGGAGCACGCGCGCGAGGCTCTGGGCGACGGTCCGGTGTGGCCGGGCGATCCGGGCATCGCTCTGCCGCCGACTGCGAGGCCGATCGGGACGATCTCCAGGTCGCCGGAACTGCTGATCCCGCGCCACGGGGCTAGCGGCAGCGCCGCTCACGAGCCGCCGATCCGCAGCAAGACCACGAATGTCACGCCCCCGCCGGGCTTCGAGCGCCCCGCGAACTGGTAGCGTTCGGTCCGCTTCGCCGACTCTGGGTCACTCCTGAGCGTCCCCGGCGCCCTTGACGGCTCCGAGCACGCGGCGCAGCAAGCCGCGCTTGGGGGGAGCGTTCGCTTCCAACTCAGCCCGCAACGCAGCCCTCCGGCGGGCGTCCCGATGCCGGGAAGTGTCCGCAGTATCGGGTTCCGTGCCCGCCACATAGACCTCTTCCTTGCAGTTTTGGCAGTAGTGGTCGGCCAGCACTCGCTGCACGGCACTGACGGGCACGCGCACGACGCCTTCGGGTTCTGTGAAGGGTCCCGGATTCGCGTACGTGGCCAGCTGTCGGACCTTTTGCATGAACATCGCCCAGATCGGCAACGCCGAATGCGCCCCTTCCAGGCCGAGATCGGTGTTGTCGTCGAATCCGACCCACACCACGCAAATCAGGTCATTTGTAAAGCCGGCGAACCACCCGTCATCGTCGGTGCCGGTCTTGCCCGCAGCGTCGGTAATGCCGTACGTAAACCGAGCCCGAATGCCCGAGCCGTGCCGGATCACGTCCTGCATGATGTGCGTCACCATGTAGGCCACGCGGGTGTCCATCACCGGCTTTTGTTCGACCTCGCTCTGGTACAGCGTCCCGCCTGCATCGTCGCGCACGTAGCGCACGAAGCGGGGCTCGACGCGCACGCCACCATTGACGAATGACGAGTATGCCGCGGCGACTTCGACCGGCGTCACCTCGTACGTGCCGAGAAACATGGAAGGAACCGGCAGTATGTCGGTTCCCATTCCGGCGCGGCGGGCAAGATCGAGCACCCGCTGGTAGCCCGCCATCTGCCCCACCTTCACTGTCGCGACATTGATCGAGCGCATCAGCGCGTAGCGCAGGCTGATTAGCCCGTAGTAGTGGTCGAGGTGATTCGACGGCTCGTAGGGCGGCTGCAATTCGCTGAATTCGAACGAAGTGGGCTCGTCAAGCACCAGAGTGCTCGGCGTCAGCACGCCGGGAGGCGGCGGATACTGCGTGCGGGCGTACTCGGGCAGCGCCTGGCCGTAGCCGCGGTCGATGGTCAGCTGGCGCTCGCGGTCCAGGACGGTGTCCATCGCGGCCGCGAACACGAACGGCTTGAAGACCGAACCCGGCTGGCGCTTCGCCAGCGCGCGGTTGAGCTGGCTCCCGCCGTAGTCCCGGCCGCCTACAACCGCCTTGATTTCGCCCGTGCGGGGGTCCATCGCGACCAGCGCTACCTGCGCCCGCGGGGGCTCTTGGTCGCGGTAGCGGCGCTGCCGCGCGATCCGTTCATCCACGAGTTTCATGCCCTCGCGGACGGCTTCGACGGCGAATTCCTGCAGCTGCTTGTCCAGCGTGGTGTACACCCAGTAGTTCTTCGTGACGAGATCGTCTGTCTCGAAGTGGCCTTCGAGGCTCTTGTTGACCAAGTCGATGTAGTACGGCGCGTCGCGCGACTCCATGTGCCCGCGCGACAGCTCGATCTCCGCGGCCGAGGCCTCTTCGAAAGTCGCGTCGTCGATGAAGCCCTCGCGCAGCATTGCCGACAGCACTTGGTTGCGCCTGAACTTGGCCCGGTCAGGGTAGCGGTACGGGTTGAGGTAGCTAGGCCCTTGCGGCAAGCCGGCCATCAGGGCCGCCTCGGGCAGGGTCACGTCTCGCACGTCCTTGTCGAAGAAGCCCCGCGCGGCCTCCCCGAAGCCGTGGACGTTGAAGCTGCCCTGCCGACCCATGAAGACTTGGTTCGAGTAGTTCTCGAAGATCTGATCCTTGGTCAGCCGACCCTCGAGTTGGACGGCAATCATGGCCTCGGCAAGCTTGCGCTTCACCGTCGTTTCCCTCGTGAGGAAGAAGTTGCGGGCGAGCTGCTGGCTCAGCGTTGACGTTCCCCTAGGCCGCTTCCACTCCCTCAGGCCCTCGATCGCCGCTCCGGTAGTGCGAATGAAGTCGATGCCGTGGTGCGAGTAGAACCGGTGGTCCTCGATCGCAATGACCGCATCGATCAGGTGCTGCGGGTAGTCGCTGAACTTGAACAGCCGACGCTTGGAGCGTTCTTGGTCGAACTGGTTCGTGATCAGCTCGGGCTCGATCTGGTACGCCTCCAACTTCTCGCCGGTGTCTGTCAGGACAATCTCGGCTATGTGGGAGTCTTCGACAGAGATTCGGGCGGGGTCGGGTGTGAAGTGTGACAGGGGGCCGGGGTGGATCTCGATGTGGCCGTCCCCAAGTTCGTACCAGCCGACGCGGTTTTCCGGATCGCGCGTGTAGCCGGCGGCTCGCAGGTTGCGGGCGATTGCCGCCACGGTCCCCGGGTCACCGACAGAGATCGTGCGAGGCGTGGCCAAGAAGCGGGCAGTCCGGTCGAACGCGCCGCCATCGAGGCGCAAGTCAATGATGGCGCTGTACTTCCAGTAGTAATGGTTGTACACGACGCCGCCGACCACGCCGGCGACTAGGCACACGCCCAGCGATACGGTTCCGAGCGGAGTCCGCACGAATCGAGCGATTCGGTTGAGGAAGCCGAGGCGAAAGCGCACCTTGGCCCCCCGATGCCGGGCCCCGCTCGGTCCCGGATGGACCTTCTTCGCAGTGGTCATGCTGCGGTGCACCCGATGAGAGGCGATTCTCCGGCTCAAGCGACCGCTGGCGGCTGCAGAGCCCGGCCAGCGCCTCCGGAAACGGGCGGTGCTCTAACGTTTTGACGCAACCCCGGCTGCGTCCGTTTCGCTCCCGTGCCCGTCTGCCGGCGCTAGGCCATGGCCTCGCTGATCCGGCCAACCAGCAGTTTCGCTATCTCTTCGAGATTAACATTCTCGGAGCGTCCCGTGTTGCGCTCGGTCAATTCCACCGACCCCTCGGCGATGTTTCGACCCACCGTGACCCGAAACGGGATCCCGATCAGGTCAGCGTCCTTGAACTTGACGCCGGCCCGCTCGGCCCGGTCGTCCAGCAGGACATCGACGCCAGCCTCGCGGAGTTCGGCATAGAGCTTCTCCGCCGCCCGCCGCTGGTCCTCGTTCTTGAGGTTGACCGGCGTGATAACTGCCTCGAACGGGGCGATCGAGACCGGCAGGGCCATCCCGGCATCGTCATGGTTCTGCTCGATGGCGCCGGTTAGGACGCGCTCGACCCCGATGCCGTACGAGCCCATGATCGGGGTGACGGTCTTGCCGTTCTCGTCCAAGACCGAAAGGCCCATGGATTCTGAGTACTTGTAACCCAGTTTGAAGATGTGCCCGACTTCGATGGCCTTGCGCCGCCTCACGGGCTGGCCCGAGGCCACATCGATATCGCCGTCCTCGGCCTCGCGCAGATCCGCGTAGCGCGCCCGGAAGTCGCGGCCGGGCGTGACGTTTCGCAGGTGGGCGTCGGCTTTGTTGGCGCCGGCGACCAGATTGCGACGCCCCTCCAGGGCCTGGTCGGCGAGCAGTGTGATTTCGCCGGCACCGACCGGACCAATGAAGCCCGCTTCGGCCCCGAGCCACTCTTCGATTTCGGCCGGATGGGCGGGCCGGACGTCTGGATCCTGCGCCTCGGCCGCGAGCTTTGTCTCGCTGAGCTGGTGGTCTCCGCGCAACAACGCCATCAGGGGCTTTCCCTGAGCAACCATCACCAACGCCTTGATATGCGACGACGCGGGCAGGCCGTCAAATTCGGACACTTCTTCGATCGTCTTCTTGCCCGGCGTGGCGAACTCTTCGGGCATAGCGTCGCCTTCCGGGTCCGGCACAGAGGGCGGCCGGGGCAGGGTGACCGCCTTCTCCAAATTGGCGCGATAGCCAGAAGCGGGGCACTCGATCAGCCAATCCTCGCCAGCAGGGGACGGCACAACGAATTCGCACGACTCGCTGCCCCCCATCGCACCGGAATGCGCGTCGACGGGCAAGTACTCCAAGCCGCAGCGGTCGAAGATACGGCAGTAGGCGACGTAGTGGCGCTGGTAAGCGGCGTCGAGGCCCGCGCTGTCCATGTCGAACGTGTATGAGTCCTTCATGGTGAAGCGCCTCACGCGCATCAGGCCTGCCTTGGGCCTCGGCTCGTCGCGAAACTTCGCTTGGATCTGGTACCAGATCTGCGGCAGTTGCTTGTAGCTGCGCAGCTCGCCGCGGGCGATGAAGGTGACGACCTCCTCCTCGGTCATCCCCAAGCAGTGCTCCCTGCCGAAGCGGTCCTTGAGCCGGAACATGTCGTCGCCGATCGCGTCCCAACGCCCGCTCTCTTTCCAGATTTCCGCCGGATGGAGTTCGGGCGTGTAGATCTCCTGCGCCCCGATAGCGTCCATCTCCTCGCGAATGATGCGCTCGATCTTGCGCAGGCTGCGCTGGGCGAGGTACAGGTAGCAGTACAGCCCCGCCGAGAGCTGGCGCACGTAGCCCGCCCGCAAGAGCAGCTTGTGACTCACGACCTCGGCGTCAGACGGCGCATCGCGCAACGTCGGAATAAACAGGCTGTTCCAGCGCATCCGGGGGATTCCGCAGCCTAAGACAGCACCTCGGCGAGCCGCGGAAGTCCCATCGTAGCATTGCCAAATCGCACCGGATTAAGTCCGGCGCGGCAACCCGCGGGCGCTACCAAGCCAGAGCGTACGACTTGTCGCGGCGAGGCCCGGCCGCCCCGTAAAGCACGCCGCGCCGACGGTCCAGCATCAGGGCCGTGGCGTCGCCGATGGACCATGGCCCGGCGTCGAGAACAGTGTGGCCCATGGCAGTGAGAGCATCCACCGTGGACTGCGCCATGCGCGACTCGACACGCATGACGCCGGGCTGCGTCTGGCGGGGGAAGAATGATGGGGGGAAGTCGAGGATCTGGATCAGAGGCGCGTCCAGCGCCGTTTGGATGTCCATCCCAAACTCCAGCACGTTGAGGAGGAACTGGAGATTGACCTGGTCCTGGGCGTCACCGCCCGGCGTGCCCCAGGCCATGAAGGGCTGGCCGTCCATCATCGCCAGGGTGGGCGTGAGCGTGGTGCGCGGGCGCTTGCCCGGCTGCAGGCTGTTCGCCTGTTCCTCGGACAAGACGAAGCTCTGGCCGCGCGTGCCGAGCACGAAGCCGAGGCCCTCGATGATCGGCGAGGTCGTAAACCAGCCCCCGCTGGGCGTCGCCGAGAACACGTTGCCCTCTGCATCCGCCACGCGAGTGCCGGTAGTGCCTGGCGGGTCGGGCCGAAACGGGACGGAGTCGGGCACAGCGGCGTGTGCCAGCTGCTCGTTGTGGAACGGGTACGGATTGCCCGGCCGCAACTTGAGGGAAGGCGCCTCCAAGTCAATGAGCTCGCGCCGATGCGCGGCGTACTCCTTTGAGAGCAGGCCGTGTTCGGGGACCCCGACGAAGTCAGGATCGGCGTAGTACCACTCGCGGTCGGCGAAGGCCAGCTTCATGGCTTCTGCCAGCAAGTGCAGGTACGGCGCGCTATTGTGCCCCAGCGAGCGCAGGTCATAGGCTTCGAGCAGGTTCAGCGTCTGAAGCAGCACGGGGCCTTGGGACCAGAAGCCCACCTTGTATACGTCCACTCCGCGATAGGAGGTGCGGGCGGGCTCTTCGATCACCGGGCGGAACGCCGCGAAGTCCTCGACTTCCAGAAGGCCGGTCGACGTGAAGCCGTTGGCGTCGGTACACCGGAAGTCTTTCTGAAACTGAACGATCTCCGCGGCGAGGTCGCCGCTATAGAACAGGTCGTGAGCGGCCTGCAGGCCCGCCTCCCGGCCAGCGGCCGAGGACTGCCGCTCGGCCTCTACCAGCCGCTGAAGCGTGCGGGCCAGGTCTTTCTGCACCAGCAGGTCCCCGACGCTGGGCAGATCCCCGCCCGGGAGGAAGATCCGCGCGGAGGTCGGCCACTCTGCCCGCATGCGGCCCTGGACCCTGCGCAAGTTGTCCAAGTAGCTCGGAAAAACCGCGAACCCTTCGTCTGCCAGACGAATGGCCGGGGCCAGCACCTCGCCCAAGCTCATCGTGCCGAACTCGCGCAGCGCTGCGATCAGCGAGCCTACGACGGCCGGCACCGGAGCCGGCAGGAAGCAATCCCCGGGAATGGCCGCGATGCCGTTGGCGCGAAACCATTCCAGCGTCGCCTTGCGGGGTGCTTGGCCCTGCCCGTTCACGGCGACCACGCGGCCTTCGGCGGCGCTGTGTATCAGGATCGGGACTTCCCCGCCAAGTCCGAAGCGGTCGAATTCAATGACTGCCTGCGCGAACACCGTGGCGACCCCCGCATCAACGGCGTTGCCACCGGCCTTGAGCATGTCAAGGCCGGCATCGCTGGCTTGGTGGTGACCCGAAACGACGACGCCTCGCGTACCCATGACATACGGTCGCGTGCCGGCAGCGATAGTCACGGTTGAGAGCAGCATAGCCAAGCCGATCTTCAGCGGTGGGTGGAGCGGAATCAGGTGCTTCATCGTCTACTTCCAGCGTATTGTAGACGCAGCGCTAGCGGCGATCTCAGACGTAGCTAATCGCACACGGCGGCCGGGCGTCTGGCACGCATGAAGCAGTCACTGAAGCGGACCCTTGGCCCGACAAAGAGGCTTGCGGCAACCCGCCGCCAACGTATCCGATCGCGCGCGTTCCGCTTCTTCCTGTCACCGGGAACACTCTCGCGGGCTGTCGTCGGATTCTCGACCATCGGGGCAACCCTTGGCACCGTACCGATGGTGGGCCTGGCGGGCTACACGCTGCTGATCGGCGTCTTCGCTCCGGTGTGACCCCGCGACCGCATGGTCACAATGCCACACTCCCTCGATCTGCGCTACAGCGGGACTGTGCGCCGGACGTACGTCGTGATCGGCGTGATGGACTACGTCCTGCTCAACCTAGCCAGCGCGATCGTATTGGGCAACCTGCCCGGAATCTCCACTGTGGACGTGTTCGCAAAGCGCTACATCGTCTACTGGCAAGCTCTGCGAGACGTGTGCGCAGAAGCCTTCGACTGTTCCGCTCGCAGGCGCGACATTGGCTCGCTAGCACCAAGCAGCGGCTCGTATCGGACACCTTGGGCCTGCGGGCTTGCGCTGTCTTAGGCCAGAGCAGCGATCGCAGCACCGGCGGTCCTGACCATCAACTAGCTTGCATGTCCAGTACGGGCATTCCCATAGCGCGGGCCGCGTCTACCATCCGGTGGTCGTAACTCGCAAGCTTGATCGGCTGCCCTTGGTGCCACAGGAAGTAGAACGTCGCCAGATGCAAAGCATCAAGAGTGCGCACAGGACAAGGGAATTCGTCCAAGGCCCGCTCAACTACTGGAGGAGCGAGCTCCACCAACGCGATACGTTCGATGATTCCGTGAGCGGCTTCTCCGTGGGATTCTCCGAGCTTGTACGCATGCAGCCGCGTCCAAATCTCGTACTCGATCAATCGGCTGGCGACGAGTCTCCCTTCCCAGAGGTCGGTCGGCGGGCAGCGGTCCTCTGCGAGGAGGTGCGCAAGGGCCACGGAGGTGTCGATGTAGGTCACCGGTCGCTTCGGTCGGCCTCTAGGTCCGCGAGGATTTCTTGAAGCGGCAAAACAGGCTTCGGCCTAGGTGGAGGGCTCTCTAGGCGCAGGGTCGGCGGTGTCAACCAACCCTTGCGAACCGCTTCGGCCAGAACCGCGTCTCCCAAGACGGGGCTCCGTGATTCCCGAGGGGGGCCTATTTCCGCCACGACCCGATCGCGGTCTGTAACCAGAATGGTCTCCCCGGCCGCTGCCATTCGCAGGTACTCGCTCAGCCGACTGTTGAGCACCCTGATCCCGACCGCTTTCATGCCATTTAATGTAGCAACTTGTTGCTACATCGTCAAAACCGGATTGCCGACAAGTTCCAGCCATTGTCGAGAACAGCGGTGGCAGAGCAAGAGCCTTCGCTGCGCCCGCCCCTGGGGAAACTCCGCAAGCACCGTTCCGCGCCTCGTCGGTCACCATACCAGCCATCCTTAATTCGGCTCGCCACCGTGTTGGGCCGCTCCAAGGCATGGCTTCCATGCGATGTGCAGCGAGCCTACGACGGATCCTGAGCCCTAGCCCCGAGCGCCCGCTGGTGGAACGAATCGTAGCCGGAGGGTGTCAAATACGGCATGAGACATCCAATGCCGCGATGCGGGGCACGATTCCTCGCATCAGGCCATCCCGCCGCTTCGATTCTTGTTGATCGCTTCCAAGCCTTCGGCGCGGCCGGATCGGCAAAATCGTCCCAGCCGCGCTCTGGCACGACGGCCTCACCGGCCCCACCCATCCCGAGGACCGCACCTCTGCCCGGAGGCGCGCAACTCGGGCTGCTCTCGTTGTGCTGTGTCGCGCTGCTCTCGGCAACTGCATGTAGTTCCAAACACCAGCCGTCCGCTGTTCAATCCCCACCGGGGCCGGAAGGAGATGCCACTGCCGCGAAAGCTGCAGCGGAACCACTAGCCGAAATACAGCCGGCCGCCGTTGCCACGCCTACAGAGGTCGCTACACCACCCGCCTTCACCAAGGCCGCAGCCGTTGCGAGACCGGCCGCCGTTGCGTCTCCCACTCAGCCAGTCAGCGCCGTCAAGCCCCCGGGACCGTCGCCGACCACTGCGGGGGGGCTTTACTTCGTCAGCCCGCGGGCTATCGCACGCAGTGAGGAATTCCGACCCGGATCGATTCCGGATCAGGGAAGAGACCGCTTTGCGGACTTCCCGGAGAGTACTGTGAGCGTTGTAGCCGAAAACTCCGTATCGACCTTCTCAATTGACGTAGACACTGCGTCCTACAGCTTCGTGCGCGGCTCTCTGGAACAGGGGGTCTTGCCCCCGAAGAGCGCAGTCAGAGCGGAGGAGCTGATCAACTACTTTCCGTATGACTACCCAAGCCCCGCGGATCGCGGATCGCCGTTCTCTGTCACCGCTTCGCTGATGCAGACGCCGTGGAACACCGGCACCGAGCTGCTTCATATTGGCATCAGGGGATACGAATTGGCCCGGGACAGTGCGGCGCCCGCGAACTTGGTCTTTCTAGTTGACACTTCTGGATCGATGGGCGAACCAAACAAGCTGCCGTTGCTAGTCAATTCACTCAGGCTCCTGCTCGATTCGCTCGGTCCAGAGGACACGGTGGCGATCGTCACCTACGCCGGCTCGGCAGATGTCGCCCTCGAGCCGACCAAGGCCACGGAGCGGAGCACGATCCTCGCCACTCTGGAACGACTCTGCGCAGGCGGGTCGACGGCTGGTGCGGAAGGAATCCGCCAAGCCTATCTGCTCGCCGAGCAAAATCTAGCCAAGGACGGCGTCAACCGCGTGATCCTTGCCACTGACGGTGACTTCAACGTCGGCATCACCGACTCGGAAGAACTCAAGAGCTTCGTCGAGCGCAAACGCGAGAAGGGAGTGTACCTGTCAGTGCTCGGGTTCGGCAGGGGCAACTATAACGATGCCCTGATGCAGGCCTTGGCCCAAGCCGGAAACGGCCATGCCGCCTATGTCGACAATCTCATGGAGGCACGCAAGGTGATGGTCGAGGAAGCCACTGCGACCTTGTTCCCGATCGCCAAAGACGTCAAGATCCAGATCGAGTTCAATCCCGACGTGGTCCAGGAGTATCGACTGATCGGCTACGAGTCACGCATGCTGGCACGCGAAGATTTTCGCAACGACAAGGTTGACGCGGGGGAAATCGGATCCGGCCACACGGTGACCGCGATCTACGAACTGACCCCAACAGGATCGGAAGCAGCGCTTGTGGCAAGTCCTCGTTATGGGCGCGAGACCAACTCGCCCGAAAGCGCCTATTCGGACGAGCATGCCTATCTAAGGATCCGTTTCAAGGCTCCGGATGGCGACACAAGCACTGTGATCACTCAACCGATATCACGGGCCAACGAGATTGGCGAGACCGGAACGGTCGCCCGGGAGGCTCGATTCTCCGTGGCTGTAGCCGCGTTCGCGCAGATCCTCCGCGGGGGCCTCTACACCGGCGACTATGACTACGACGACGTGATTGCCTTGGCAACGAGTGCCAAGGGCGAGGACCGGTTCGGCTACCGTGCCGAGTTTGTCAACTTGATCCGGCTAGCCAAGTCGGCGGCAGCCATGGAACCCTTGCGGCGCTAGCTAGCAAGGACCGGCGCCGCAAACCACCAGGTTTCCGCACGCCCGTCCCGGGTGTATCGCCCGGCCGCCTTGCCGACATGTTCCGGCCAAGTTGAAAGTACGGGTCCGACCAGCCGTCCCGACCTGCGATTCTGACGGTCTTCCTCGCCCAAGGCCGACAAGCCGAGCTGCTGGAAGTCGGCGGGCGCTCTCACACCGCGAAGCACTGAGGATTCTTCTATGCTGACTGGAACGAGGGCTCCGATTCGACGGCGAACCCGTTGCGGTCGCGCCAGATGGGCCCGCACCTGTGCGTAAGTGGGGCGCCGACGATACCACGCCCGTTTGAGCGGCAGGGACTTGCCGTCACTGATCGGCAGGTCGCAGGGTCCAGCACGGAGGCGGCCTCGATGGGTTGGAAGCACAACCGGGCAGCCGCGCGCGTAGCGCCCGACGATGCGCAGCGTGTTCCCGGTCTCCTTCGCGACAGAGACTGGGCCGCGGCTGCCGACAGTGGACCGGGGAGATCACTCGTGCGCGGAGCGAACTGTAGTATTCTAGGCGCCGTTAGATCGCAGTTTCCGGGACCGCCGTCCGATGGAGCGAGCGAACTATCCGCAGCGCGGAATGGCAAGTAAGCCGCCGCGGATCGGCCGCAACGTGTTGCATTGCATCGACAAAGTCCGCGAGTCCGGTACCATGCTCGAGCGTCGGATCGGGTCGGTCCGCCAAGTGCCGGCAAACCTCGCGCCGCCGCAAGGGCTGGCGCTTGGCCAAGCCAGGGCACACATGGTGCTGATCCCGACAGGCAGGACCCTGCAGGCATTCGATGTGGCCGGTGTCGTTGGATTCTCGGGCTCGGACGCCTCGAACCACGCAACTGGCACGACCATCACCTGTGACGGCGGGTGTGTCGTCGGAGCGGCATCGGCATCAGAATGAACGCGGCCCAGATCACAGGTATCGTCCCTGTCCTGCCGACGCCGTTCGACAGAGAGGAGCAGCTCGACCTCGGGTCGCTGGAGCGACTCGTCCGATTCTGCGCGATCTGCGGTTTCGGCGCCGTCTGCCTGCCGGCGTACGCGAGCGAGTTCTACAAGCTGACCGAGTTGGAGCGGCAAATGGTGGTCGGCACCGCAGTCGATGCCGCAGACGGAGAGATCCAAGTCATCGCGCAGTCGAACCACTTTGCCGGCATCCATGCCGCGACGATCGCAAGCGCCAATGAAGAAAGAGGCGCCGATGTCATCTCGGTGGCCGTGCCGAGAATGTTCGACATTTCCGAGGAAGACGTGTACAAGTTTGTGGCCGATGTGGCAGGCATGACGTCCCTTCCCGTACTAGTGCAGGACTTCAACCCGGGCGGTCCGACGATCTCGCCCGAAACAGCCAAGCGCCTGCACTTTGAATTCCCAAACTTCCGCTACCTCAAGCTGGAACAGCCGCTGATGGCGCCGAGAGTGGCCGAAATCCTAGAGGCGACAGATGGCGGCGTGCAAGTCTTCGAGGGCTGGGGCGGAATGTACCTGCTTGAGGGCATCGACGCTGGAATCTGCGGGGCCATGCCGGCGCTGGGCGTCGCCGACATACTCCAGCAAGTCTACGATCTCGCGATCGGGGGCAGCCGCGACGGTGCCATGGATCGGTTCCAAGCGGTGATGCCCTACCTGGCATTCAGCCTGCAGAACATGGAACTGCTGCTGCAGATGGAGAAGAGGCTCCTCGTGCGTCGCGGGCTCATCGAGTGCGACACCGTCCGGCAGACCACATTGACGCTCGATCCGCACACGGATCGTTACGCGGACTATCTCATCGACCGCGTGATGTCGTTGTTCGGGAATACAAGCACTGCAAACGAATCGTGAGACAGCTCATAGCCATTCCCATCCTCTGGATTGTCGCGGCAGGGGCCTACGCCCAACAGACCTGCGAGACAGCTCCGGAACCGAGATTCGAGGGTGTCATCGGTCGCACGGCCGAAGATTCCACACCCTCCCCTCTGCAGCCAGCACGGCCACCAGCAGGCAGTCCGAATGTGGTGTACATCGTCCTCGACGACACCGGTTTCGGAGACATGGGCTGCTACGGCTCCTCGGTATCGACGCCTAACATCGATTCGCTCGCCAAGGGTGGCCTGCTATTCAACAACTTCCAGTCGAAGGCCGTGTGCTCTCCGACGAGGGCCTCGCTGCTGACAGGCCGCAACGCGCACTCGGTCGGGATGAAGGAACTCCCGGGCGGTGACCAAGGATACCCCCATACGCGCGGGCGGGTGCCTGCATCGGCGGCGAACATCGCACAGATCCTGGGCCGCCACGGCTACAGCACCTTCGCGTCCGGGAAGTGGCACTTGGTGCCCCGCGAAGACATGACGCCGGCGGGGGACCGCACGCACTGGCCGCTGCAGAAAGGCTTCGACCGTTTCCATGGGTTCCTCTCCGGCTGGACCGACCAGTACCAGCCTGACCTTGTGGTGGACAACCACGCAGTTCCGGCGCCCGAGCGGGCGGACTACCATTTCTCGGAGGACATCGTGGATCAGGCGATCGCGATGCTGTCGGGAAACCTCGAAGCGGACAGCGAGAAACCCTTCTTCCTGCTCCTTGCGTTCGGGGCCACGCACGCTCCGATCCAAGTGCCCAGGCGCTACATCGAGCGGTACCAAGGCGCGTTCGACGACGGGTGGGACGCGGTCAGGGAGAGGCGCTATCGCCGGCAGTTGGAACTCGGCATAATTCCGTCGGGAGCCAGGCTTCCGCCGCGCAATCCGGGCGACCCGGCTTGGAGCGATCTTAGCGAGACCGAGCGCAGAGTCTACGCACGGTTCATGGAAGCCTACGCCGGGTTCACCGAGCACACGGACGAGCAGATCGGCCGGCTGATCTCGTTTCTGGGGGAGAGCGGCCAGTTCGACAACACCCTGATCGTCCTGATCTCGGACAACGGCGGCGCGCCGGAAGCTGGCGTGAAAGGGAACTTCGCGCGTTCGTACGGCGATCCCACAACCGTGGAGGAGATGCACGAACGGCTCGACGAACTGGGCGGCCGCGGCACGCAGCCGCTCTATCCCCGGCCCTGGGCGATGGCCTCCAGCGCGCCGTTCAAGTACTACAAGCTGTGGCCGTTCAATGGCGGAGTGCGCACGCCGATGATCGTCTCGTGGCCCGATCGGATTCGCAGGCCCGGCTTGCGCGAGCAGTTCGTCGACGTCATCGACATCACTCCCACCGTGCTGGACTACCTCGGAATCGAGGCACCGGAAGCCTTCGATGGCGTCTGCCAGATGCCCATGCACGGCGGAAGCATGAGGGCGGCGTTCGACGATCCGGCGGCTCCTGCTCCACGCGACACGCAGTTCTTCGAGCTGTGGGGCAGCCGGGGAATCTACCACAGAGGCTGGAAGGCGGTAGCGTTCCACACCCCGGGGGCTGATTTCGAGTCCGACCATTGGGAACTCTACAACGTAGAGGCGGACTTCACAGAAACGACTGACCTAGCTACCCAATACCCGGAAAAGCTCAAGGAACTGCAGGACTTGTGGTGGATCGAGGCGGAGAAGAACGGCGCGCTGCCCCAGCTTGAAGCGATACCCATGCGGCAGCGCACCTATAACCAGATCCTAGCGGAACCTGCGCGGTAGGAATCTGGCGAGGGAATCTGTCGAAGAGGAAGTCGAACATGAAACGCGAACATGCTCCGAAGTGGCCCGCGAGCCTGTTATCGCTTCTGCTGGCGCTGGCGGTATCGACCGGCTGCGGCCAAAAGTGGATCGAAACGGAGTCCGGCGGGGTTGTCAGGACCGTGACCAATCGAGGCGGCCGCACACTGGGCTACTCGGCTACTTCCGGCCTAAAGCTGCTCACGGTCGACCGACTCGCATTCAAGGACCTGAACCGAAACGGCGAATTGGATCCCTACGAAGACTGGCGCCGCCCGTCCGAGGACCGCTCGAAGGACTTGGCTTCCAGGATGACCGTCGAGCAGATCGCGGGCCTGATGCTCTACAGTTCCCATCAAGCGATCCCGTCGACAACCGGTTTCTTCGGCACGCCCACCTACGATGGCAAGCCGTTCGCCGAGAGTGGCGCGAATGCCTGGGATCTCTCGGACGATCAGAGGGACTTCCTCGCCAACGGGGATGTCAGGCACGTGCTGATCACGTCGGTGGAGAGCCCCGAAACGGCCGCCCGCTGGAACAACAATGTCCAGGCGCTAGTGGAAGGAATCGGGTTCGGGATCCCGGCCAACAACAGCTCCGATCCCCGCCATCGCACGCGGGCTGAGGCGGAATTCAACGCCGGCTCGGGTGGGAACATCTCCATGTGGCCGGACTCGATCGGACTCGCCGCAACATTCGACCCCGATCTTGTGCGGCGGTTCGGCGAAATTGCTTCGAATGAGTACCGCGCGCTCGGGATCGCGACGGCTCTCTCGCCGCAGATCGATCTGGCTACCGAACCCCGCTGGTACCGCTTCAGCGGCACGTTTGGCGAGGATCCAGCCTTGGCGACCCAAATGGCCCGGGCATACGTCGATGGCTTCCAGTCATCCGGAGAACCTGCTGCTATCGAGGGCGGCTGGGGATTCCAGAGCGTGAACGCCATGGTCAAGCACTGGCCCGGGGGAGGATCGGGCGAGTCTGGCCGCGACGCCCACTATGGCTTCGGCAAGTACGCGGTGTACCCGGGCGGCAACTTCGACCTGCACCTGCTTCCCTTCACGAACGGCGCGTTCAAGCTGGCCGGCGGAACGGGTGCCGCGTCGGCGGTCATGCCGTACTACACGATCTCCCACGACCAAGACAAGGCATACGGAGAGAACGTCGGCAACGCCTACAGCAAGTACGTGATTGCTGACCTGCTGAGAGACAAGTACGGCTACGATGGCGTCGTTTGCACCGACTGGGGGGTGACCCGGGATTCCGCCGGCGTCGACCGCTTCGGCGCATCCCCGTGGGGCGTGGAAAGCCTCACGGAGGCGGAGAGACATTACAAGGCCCTGCTGGCAGGCGTGGACCAGTTCGGTGGCAACAATGACCCAGACCCGGTCATCGAGGCCTATGAGATGGGAGTGCAAGAGCACGGCGAGGACTTCATGCGGGCGCGCTTCGAGGCCTCCGCCGTTCGCCTGCTCAGGAACATGTTCCGGACCGGACTGTTCGACAACCCGTATGTCGCTGTCGAGGACACTGTCGCTGCCGTGGGAAACCCCGAATACATGGCCGCCGGCTACGAGGCGCAGGTCAAGTCTTTGGTCCTTGTGAAGAACCAGGGCGGCGTATTGCCGCTGAAGCAAGGCGCCACGGTCTACATCCCCCAGCGATATTTCCCGGAGAGCCGCAGTTTCTTCGGGAGAGTCAATCCGGCGCGATACGAAGACGGCGTCAATCTGGAAGTCGCGGGGAAGTTCTTCAACACGACTGACGATCCGGCCGGGGCGGACGCAGCAATCGTGGTCATTCACAGCCCGGAATCCGGGCTAGGATACGAGCGGTCGGACGCAGAGGCCGGTGGGAACGGGTACCTGCCGATGTCCTTGCAATACGGGCGGTACACCGCCTCGCGCGCACGCACGAAGAGCATCGCGGGGGGCGATCCGCTCGAGGCCTTCACAAACCGCTCATACAGGGGGAAGAGCGTTACCGCGTCCAACGTGACAGACCTGCAATCGGTACTCGATGTTCGACAGAAGATGCAGGGCAAACCCGTGATCGTCGTCCTGAAGATGTCCAACCCGACCGTTGTGTCGGAATTCGAGCCGAGCGTCGACGCAATCCTAGTGAATTTCGGCGTTCAAGACCAGGCAGTTATCGAAGTCCTCAGCGGCAATGCAGAGCCATCGGGGCTATTGCCGCTGCAGATGCCCGCAGACATGGACACTGTCGAAGAGCAGGCGGAGGACACGCCGCATGACATGCGGTCTCACGTAGACGCCGTGGGCAACGCATATGACTTCGGCTTCGGGCTCAATTGGAACGGCGTGATCCGCGACGACCGAACGCTAACCTACGTGAAGCAGGGAGGGTCAGCGCCGGCAACCGATTAGGCTATGCGGGCGGCGCTTGCTTGGCTTGCGGCATCTCGGGGCCTCGAACGGAAGTGTCGGCGGCGGACAACGTAGGAGCGCCGACCCCGAGCTCGTGATTCGCCTCCTCACCATGGTCGGCATCCGCCGCCGTTTGGACGGCGCCTTCCACGGCTGCGGACTGTTGGCGTAGAATCCCGGCGACAACCGGCATCTGTGATATCAGGCAGGCTTGCTTGTGCGGTCAACTCGGCCAGGTGCTCGGTCGGTGCGTAACCCTGTGCCAGCACCGAGCCATCGCTCTGCAGCAGGTACCGCTGGCCGCCGGTGGAAAAACCGTCCACCTCGGGATGCAGCACGGTTCACTGCGGCTGGTTGCCGCGCACATCCCGCTCCCACGAGGCCATGCGGGACTGCCACTCGGGATTGGACGCCATCAGTTTGTCTTCGATGGCACGGATCTCGTCGATCACCACCTGGCGAAGTTGAGCATCCTCGGCGGTATAGACCGACACCTTAGCCTCGTCAGCATTGTTGAGGAACGCAAACAGGCGGTAACTCTCGTCGTGCATGAGCGGGTTGTACTTGTGCGAATGGAACTGCGCGCGTTGGATGGTGAGGCCCAAAATGCACTTGCCGATGGCATCCATGCGGTCGAATAGCGCCTCCCTGCGGAACTGTCCGGGCTCTGTCCCGCCCTCCTCGTTGACCATGGAGTTGCGCAATTAGCCGGTTGCGATAATCTGCTGCTGTATCCTTCCCGGCAGCAAGTCGTCAGCAATCTGCTCGACCACGAAGCGGTCATACGGAAGATCTCGGTTCAGCGCGTCCACGACCCAATCGCGGTAGAACCACACTTGGCGCGGCATTTCCTTCTTGTAGCCATCGGAATCGGCGTCTCGGGCCGCATCCAACCATAGTGCGGCGACGCCAACGAGCGCACGAACAGTGCCCGATTTCCCGGCTCCTCTTGGAACGCTTCCAATTCCTCCACAGACTGGGGCAGGCCTGTCAGATCCAAACTAACACGCCGAAGGACGGCAGCGTCGCTCGCTCGCGGCATAGGTTCCAAGCCAGCGTCAGCGAGCCTGGCTCGAACGAACGCGTCAATCGGGTGGAGAAACCGATCGCCCGGCGGCAACGGGCGCTTGGGAGCTACGAACGCCCAGCGCCGCCTGACTTCCTCCGCTCCGGCGCCCGCGCCCTCCGGCCAGTCCGCTCCGGCCTCAATCCACTGGCGAATCGTGTCGATCTCAACGGCAGAGAGGGTGCCGCCCATAGGCATGCGCGGGCCATGACTGAGACCGGCAATTCGCCGGCACAGCCCGCTGTCTTGGGCGCTTCCTGACACCACTAAGGAGCGCAGCGCGGAGGTGCCCACGACGGACGCTTTGGCATCCAGCCGCCAACCGCGAAGTTGTTGGTCCGGCCCGTCGCATCCGAGGCAAGACCGTTGCAGAATCGGGAAGACCTGCTCGCCGAAGTCCACCTCAGCCTTGGCCGGCCGAGCGGCACCGACGATCGCCCGCACCAAGACCGGCATGCGGTGGCCTGGCTAACCATGCGCTCGCTGCTCCCGCATCCGTCGCAATTCACCGTGTCATCGGTCTGCCTTTCCGAGGCGAGCGCGCGCGCAAGTCCGGGCCAGCCTTTCCTCGCGCTCGCAGACAACTGCCCGCACCTGCCAACGTGAGTCTCCGGCGGGATGAGGCTTGCCCCTTGCGAGAGCCCGCCGTGAGTTGAAGCCTGATGAGAGCGCTTCTCGCCGAGGCCCGACAGACCGTACCTTACCGCGGTACACTACGGCTATTGGCAATACGGAGCTTCAAGCACGGCGCGGCCGAGCGGTTCTTCCATCGCAATGACACACGGGGCGTCAATCCGGCGCATGTGCAGCGGCTTCGGGACATTTTGGACGCGCTGGACGGGCCGGAACCGCTGCGGGCGCTCTCCCTGCCGGTGTACCGCCTGCATCGCCTGCACGGCAAGCGGGCGGGAGATTGGAGCGTCCGGGTATCGCATGGCTGGCGCGTGACTTTCCGCTTGGACGGCGAGGACGTGCGGGCCGTCCGCTACGAGAACTACCACCACTGACAGGAGGTCCTCATGGACGACATCGAAGCGAGAGAGGATGCATGGCAGCGGCTGAATCCGCAGCATCCGGGTGCGGCCATCGCGGATGCCTGCATTGGAAAGGAAGCGGCACCGCATGGCGGCGCGGCGAGCGTGAGCGCGGCTGCTGAGCGGCTCGGCGTGGATCGCAAGACACTATCCCGCGTCATCCACGGCCATTGCGCGATCTCGCCGGACATGGCCGTCCGATTGGAGTCCGCGGGATGGGGCAGCGCGGAATCGTGGCTATGGCGTCAAGCCCGTTACGATCTGGCCGAAGCTCGCAAGCGGCTGTCTGCGGCTGCATAGGCTGGCGGTCATGGCTAGACGTAGCGCAGCGCCTCGATTTGTGCCCTCAATACGTCGAGGTTGAGACGCACGCACTGGAGCACGGTCTCAGGCCAGGCACCTTGCTAGGCGCGCTGTACTCCGAAGTGGTGCAGTGCGTTTCTCATCAGCGCCTGCATCTTGGGATCGGCCGACAGCGCCCAGCCTCCCGCGATACAGCCTGTGTGAAACACGTTTCCGCCCTGAGGTCGCTCCCAGTACGTCATTTCGGCATAGACGCCGTGCTCGAGCGGTTCCCAGCGCCCGAAGTAGTCGATTCCCCGGCGTTCGCGGTCCACGATCTGCGCCAACGGCACGATGCCCGCCGGATCGTCCGGAACGGGCGCGCCAGCTGGGTTCTGTCGCGTGATCGCTTGTATCAGGCTTGGTCGCACGTCGGACTCGTGACCGCCTGCGCGGGGCGGCTGGCCGTCTGGGGCCTGCCCGAACATCTCTCCCGCCCGCAGCCCGACAGCTTCCGGTTCGTGGAAGAGGAAGTGGTCCGGACGGACCACCTTGTAGGCCCCGAAGTGGGACTCGGTAATCGGCCACCAGCCAATACACTCCAAGCCCAGCACTTTCCAAGCGGGCAGGCCGCAGAATCGCATCAAGCTGCCGCGGCGGCCGTCGTGGCTGTGGAAGATCTCCCCGATGTCGGCACCCTCCCTGCCCCCGATGTCGATGCCGTGCTTGCGGCACTCCATCGCGGAGCCGTCCGGATCGTAGGACACCCTCCAGAACATGGTGTTTCCGCTCATGACAATCGCCGCGCCGCCCGAACGCAGGAACTCGTCCACAGCCCGGTAGGACTCCGCGGACCAGTACTCGCTGTGACCGTTGATCACCACGACCTTGTAGCCCCGGAGTTGCTCGAGGTCGAGATGCAGATCGTGATCGCTGGCCACGTCGAACTGATAGCCATTCTGCTCCAGCCAGCGATGAGCGAAAAGCTCGCCACGCATGAGGTGGCTGTAGTTGAGATTCCGCTGGCTGAAGATCACCTCTGGCCCCGCGACCGGCCACGGCAGTTTCATCCCGACGGCGTACGTCGGCTGCCCCTGCGCGTGATTGCGGTAGCAACAGTAGGCCGGCGCAGCCGGGTGGGCGTTCTCCTGGCCGGCCGTCCCCCAGAACGGCTCCAAGGAGTTCACTGCGAACGGCGTCGCGCTGTAGGCCTGCCAAGTATTGGTCGAGCAAATCACAAGGATCGGCGCCTTGGGACGAGCGGGGGAGCGGCGCACCAAGAACGCGACATCGTACCGGAGCGGCTTGCCCGCGCGGCCGAAGGCAAAACGGCCGAAATAGACCCCCGGCTTAGCGCTCGCAGGGATTTCGACGCTGTGGCTTGGCTCCCAGCGGCAGTCATAGAGATCGTCCGAGGCGAATCGGAGTCCGTGCCCGCGCTTCGGATCGCTCGTTGGGCGGTAGTCGCCGTACCGCGGCACGGAGCCAGCATCGAACAACGGCCCTCCGATCATCCAAGTGGCGCGATTGATGAGCACTCCGTGGAGACCGTCGCCGCCGAGATCGCGAATCCTATCGCCGCGCTCTTCATCAAGAGGCCAGCAGGCCAGCACATCCCTGGCAGGAGGCTCGAGCCCGCCGGATCTGAAACGCTCCATTGCTTCACGGGACGACAGCGCTCTGCCGTAACTAGCGGGCATTGCGATGTCGCCATCAAGGAACTCGGCCGCCCGGCCGCTATCTCCGGACGCTCCAAGACGCAGCGGCGCTTCGACGGCCGCGATGGCCTCAGTCTGCTTCCAGCTGCCCTGGAACAGGCCATCGACGTACAGGCTCGTCAGCGCTCCATCCCAAGCCAACACGACGTGGCGCCAGCGGCGTCGATGCAGAGGCACGTGCGCGACGTTCCGATCCCCGAGCAGAAACTCGACCCACCCCCCTGCGGACACGAACAACCCAATGCCCCGGTCGCCATCGCAGGCAGTGACGATACCCTGCCTTCGTTCGGCCGACCAGCTGCGGATCCAGACCTCGATCGTCAGCGCATCGAATGTCCTTCCAGCCAAGCCGCCCTCCACGTGGGCATACGGACCCACGTGAATCGGTTGCATTGAAGGGCGCGGCTCGCGCAGCCTAGCAATGGTCTCCCCGGCGCCGGCCCGGCTGACCGTCAATTCATACGGCGTGTCGCTGCTGACCCGGAAGTCGACACTCGCTCCGGCTTCCAAACTGCGCTGTGAATAGGCATGCACTCCGGGCACGGAGATTTCCGCATGGGGTGGAATCCCACTCGCCGCCGAACTCGCCCAGCCGGCGTTGGCGGCCGCGACACCGGCCGCGGTTTGCTGGAGGAACCTTCTGCGATCAATTGGCGGCATCGCGGCGATTGTAGGCGATGCGGCCGTTCGAGCACTCACCCATGTGGCTGTCGGCGAGAATTCGGCGATTCGCGCGGCCATCGACAGTTCCGAAATCGAATATTTTGGAGGTTCCAGTACCTTATTTCATGATATTTTGGACTTGATGTTCAACCGTTCCCTGAATCTGCCCGCTGCTGGGACCGAGACCTTCTTCCTTTGGGGCCCCCGGCAGACCGGCAAGACCACGCTCTTGAAGCGGCGCTACCCCCACGGTCGTTGGATCAATCTGCTTAGGAGCCAGGAATTCAGGCGGTACGCTACGCGCCCCGAGCTTCTCCGACTAGAGATCGAGGCGGATCCTCCAGACCCTGCTCGACAAATTGTTATCGACGAAATCCAAAAGGTGCCTGCCCTCTTGGACGAAGTTCACGGGCTGATCGAAGATCGAAGACTATGCTTTGCCCTTTGCGGATCGAGTGCCAGAAAGGTCCGGGGAGGGGCGGCCAACCTTCTCGGGGGCCGCGCCTTGCGGTTCGAGCTGCTCGGCCTGACTGCGCATGAGCTGGGATCAGAATTCGACTTGGAGCGGATCCTCAACCACGGCTATCTCCCTCGGATCTACGAGTCTGGCCGACCAGCAGCACGCCTAGACGCCTATGTGTCGGATTATCTGAGAGAGGAAATTGCCGCCGAGGGCTTGGTTCGCAACTTGCCCTCGTTCTCGGATTTTCTCGACGCGGCTTCCCTGAGCGATGGCGGCATCGTCAGCTACACGAACATTGCGCGAGATTGCGGGGTCTCGAGCAAGACTGTAAAGGGTTACTTCCAGATACTCGAAGACACCTTGCTCGGATCCTGGCTGCCCGCCTACCGCAAGCGTGTCAAGCGGCGGCTCGCCATGTCGCCGAAGTTCTACTTCGCCGATGTGGGAGTGGTCAACTCTCTCGCCCGTCGCGGGCGGTTGCATCCGGGGTCCGAGTTGTTCGGAAAGGCGTTCGAGAACTGGGTGCATCACGAGCTCCGGGGCTACCTCGCATACTCCAGGCCAAATTCCGCGTTGGCGTACTGGCGCCTTCCAAGCGGCTTGGAAGTCGACTTCGTGGTCGACGACATCGATCTCGCCGTCGAAGCCAAAGCTAGTTCTCGCATCCACAGCGAACACCTGAAAGGGCTGAAGGCGCTGGTTCAAGAACTACCTCGCGTGACGCGGCGGGTAGTGGTGTGCCTGGACCGCAGGCCGTGGCGCACGGATGACGGCATCGAGATCCTGCCCGCCCTAGAGTTTGCCAAGCGTTTATGGAGTGGCCAACTAACGGAGAGCCGCGGCTGATCGCGGCGTCGTTTCGATTGCTCTGAGCACCCTGCCCCCATTGGAAGCAGATTCTCAATGGCTAGCTCCGCCTCCCCCCTCGAACGCTTGCAGATAGCGCAGCAAGTAGCTGGCATCGGGCGGATTCAGTGGAATGGTGTATTCGAGACGATCCCAGAGCAACCGCAGATGAGACTTCCCGCGAGGCACTCACCGAAGCAGTACGGCTAGGCCTGAATGTCACCACTCCAGACTAAAGCTGCCGAGCTCCGCGGAACACCACTAAATCAAGCAGTTGGATCTCGGAGCCCGCTGAGCCGTGGTAGGGCTCGCCCCGCACGACGACTCGCAACGTGTGCTTGCCGTCCTCAAGGTAGTAGTCGTGCCACAGCGCGTCAGAGCGCTTGAACGAGTCCTCATCCGGATAAGTATCGACGGTGCGAGAGAACTCGCCATCGAGGTAGACATCGGCTTGGCCGCCAGTGGGCACGAAGGATGCCGTGATGATCGCGCCAGTGCCCTCAAACTCGATCAGCGCTTCGGACCCTTCTTGCGAACTGGTCTTGACGGTATACGCCGAGCGCCTTCTGGTCGTGGACTCGATCCACTCTCCCTTCCAAGACCAACGTGAATCGGTAACCGCGATGCGTTCGACCGGCGACCCATAGTCGTCCCAGATGTCAAGCGCGGCCGGGATGGCGTCTTGGACAGCGATCACCAGCCGGTCGCCGTCGACGCGCCCTCCGTGGCGCTCTGCCATGGAGATGGCGCGGTCGTAGGTGCTATCCACGATCGTGCGGAATGAATAGTTGGTATAGCTGAATTTTTCATCGGCCATATTCTCGATGCCGCTCTTGTACGCGTCCGGAATAGCCTCGTAGCCCAAGACCACGCCAAGAATCCCGAGGGCGCTGGCCGGGTTGCAGTCAGAATCCTGCCCGCAACGGGTGGAGATGGTCATTGTCTTGCCGAAATCGCCCTCGCCATACAGCATGCCCAGCGCCACGTAGGCCCCGTTGATCTTGGCGTCGATGTTGAAAGGCTGGGTGGCACCGATCGGACAGGGCTCGCGGTCGTTCCACTTGTCCTCGATCAGACCCCAAACCTCGATCCAGTCGTCGGGATGCTCGTTCGACCAGGCGAGTACATCTGCGATCGTCATTGCGTACGGGCTTTCGGGTGGAAGGCAGGCCAGCCCGGCCTCGACCAGTCGTTCTGGGTCACTCTCGAAGAAGGCCGCCGCGTACATGCAACTGACGAACATGCCGCCGTAGATCCCGTCCCCGTAATTCATGACGCGACCGGCCCGATCACAAAGGTCGTTGGACGCTTGGGGCAGGCCGGGGCACATCAACCCCACAAAATCAGCCTCGATCTGGAAGTCGATGTCATTCGCATGCGCGTTGTATTTCGGCGTGCCGCTGAGCGTGGCCGGCACGCCGCGCTTGAGCGCCCTGCGGGCAGCCAAGTTGGCATGCCAGAGACGGTATTTCGCATCCCGGAACATGGCACCGAAATCTTCTGTGGTCGCGTCCAGCCCCTTGTCGTCCAGCACCTGCGCAAACGTCATGTCAACGTAGAGATCGTCTTGGCGAAGCGCGTTCTCTACCATGTCCGGATCCCATTGCGGCAGGTCTTCCTCGGCGATGATCTCCTCTAGGTAGCGAAACTCCGTAGGTGCGCCGAAGGTCACGCCGACCATCTGACCGGCCCAGCCGCCAGCAATCTTGTCACGCAGCTCAGCGAGCGCGATCTCCTTGGTTGCGGGTGTCACATCCGACGTGCAGGAGGCGGCGAAGGCAGCGAGCGTGACTGTGACGAGCGTGTGAGTAAGGGAAGTCTTCATGGTTGTGTTGGCGCAGAGCGCGCTGGCCGGTCTTCAAGTCGCCCCGCAAGCCCCGGGGCCACCCAGAATTTAGCACGTATCGGCCCACTTCATGGCGTCGGGGTGGCGGCACTGGAATGTCTTAATCCATCGCTCGATTCGGCTGTCGCCGCCCGGCGCTCGTCGACGCGCCTTGCCGGCGGCATTGATCGCTGGCGACTGCCGGCAGGTGGAACAGACGACGCGACGCCTCCGGAATCAGCCTGGCTGTTCGCCCTCCGTCTCTCAACGCCGTTCCAGTTGCGACTACTCTCGAACTAGTCGCCCATCTACTGACAGAACCCCACTATGGCCGATTGGAACTTCGAGGCGAGATTCGCTGGTAGAATGCCGATTTCCGGCGATGCAAAACGAATTCACAGCGATCTTCGAGCGTGACGAGGAATGGATCATCGCGTACTGCCCCGAAATCCCAGGCGCTAACGGGCAGGGACGAACGAAGGACGAAGCGAGAGAGAGTCTTGCGCAAGCCGTCGCGTTGGTTCTTGAGGACCGGCGCGAAGAAGGCCTTCGCGGATTACCGGCCGACGCCGAGCGTGACACGATCGTCGTGCAATGAAGCGCGTCGGCCTGCTGTGACACCTGCGCAAACATGGCTGTTATCTCAAGCGCGAAGGTGCATCGCACTCGCTTTGATCGAATCCAGGAACAGGGGTAGTTGAAGCTGTACCTCGCCATACAGAGATCCCAAGCCCACTGGTCCGCAAGATCTGCCGTCGGCTGTCGGTACCACCGATCGGACCGTAGCATCGAGCAACCGGCTTGCAAATGGATCGGTTCGCTTAGCAACTGGCTGAAGGAGGAGGACTGCCATGGCAACATTGACGATCCGGGTACCCGATGTCCATCGAGATCGCTTGGCGGCGATGGCCGCTCAACGCGGTGTGAGCGTAAACGAACTGATGGAGGAACTCTCCGTCCATGCGTTGACCGAGCACGATACCGAGATGCGTTTCCGGTTGCGAGCGGCCCGCGGCAAAGTCGAGCACGGATTGGCGGTGCTCGACGAACTGGACCGAGTGCATTCGCAAGCCGAAGATTCCTGAGGCAAAGAGACTCTTGACATCTGATACCACCGCACGAGCGCGTGTTTGAGTTGCCTGCGTTCCAAACGCGCCCAGCGCGGTGGTCGACCGAACGCAAAGAGGCTGTCGGCAGTATGCCGAAGGTGTCAACCTAGCCAGTAGCGGCCCGACGAAAACGCCGTGATACCGTCCAAGAGCGAACCAAGCCGAAGCTTGTCGAAATCGCTTAAATGATTGAAATCTGGAGAGTTGCCTCAGTTCAATCACGCAGCCCAAGACTGAGCTTGGCCATAGGCTGGTTCGGGGCCGTTGGGGCTAGCGAATGTCCTTGTCGGGCAGTTCCATCCGCAGTTCCGGGTCGACAGGCATCTCGTCCGGAAGCGCACCGGTCTCCCGCTTGAGCCTTTCAAGCTCAGCCTGGAGCATGGCCAGCTTGTCGGCATGCGCCGGGTCGTCAATGAGGTTGCGCTTCTCGAGCGGGTCGTCAGCAACGCGATAAAGTTCGGCCCTGTGGGTTTCGGGCCGGCCTTCGCCGTTGGGGTAGTGGACGTACTTCCACTCGTCTGTGCGCACGCCGCGCACGTTCGGCGTGTACGGAAACTGGGTCTCGAAGTTGTACTCGTAAAGCCAACTCTTGCGCCAACTCGGATCTTCACCCGTGCTGACGAGTTGCTTGAAGCTGCGACCGTGGATGTCGCCAAGCGGCGGTAGCCCGCAGATGTCGACAATCGAAGGCGCAACGTCTAGGTTTAGCACTTGCTGCTCGACGACTCGCGGCTGATCGATCAGTGGAGGATAGCGCACCAGCAGCGGCACGCGGATCGACTCCTCCCACATGGTGCGCTTATCGATCGAGGCATGCTCGCCCAGGAGGAATCCATTGTCGCCGGCAAATACGATCAGCGTCTCATCGAGTTTGCCCGTCCGCTCGAGTGCGTCATAGATGCGGCCGACCGAGTCATCAACCGAGAGGATCGTCGCATGGTAGTTGCGGATAAACTTGCCGAAGTCCTCCAGCCCGTAGAGGTTGCCATCGATTCCGTGCCACGTCTCGATGCGCTCGCCGACCCAGTCAGGCAGCGGTTCGAGTAAGCGCCCGGTCTCGGGCTCGGTCACTCCAAGGTCGTCGTAGACATGCTCGTAGGCCGTGTCGGGAATCCAGACGCCGTGTGGCGCTTTGTGGCCGAGACACAGAAGAAACGGCTCGTCGTGCTCCTGTTCGAGCCAGTCGACGGCGAAGTCCGTGACGACGTTCGAGTAGTAGCCCTTGACCTCCCCACGCTCGCCATTGACGTTGAAGGTGGTGTCCCAGTATTGGCCCTGGCCCTTGTGGCTGATCCAGTAGTCGAAGCCAGGGCGCTTCTCGTCGTTGTCCTCGCCCATGTGCCACTTGCCGATATAGGCGGTCTCGTAGCCGGCATCCTGCAAGGCGACGGGGAAACTCGCCAAGTCAGCGGGGTACTCGGTGAAGTTGTTCATCACACCGTGCGAGTGCGCGTAGAGTCCTGAAAGGAAGCTGGCCCGCGAAGGCGAACAGAGCGAGGTTGTGACGAACGCGTTGGCAAACCTCACACCCTCGTTGGCGAGCCGGTCGAGATTGGGCGTTTTCAGGAACGGATGGCCAGCTGCCGAGAGGCAGTCCCAGCGCTGGTCATCGGTGAGGATGAAAACGACATTCGGTCGCTTGGCCGCCCTCTGCCCTGGCTCGGAATCGCGACAGTTCGGAAGTAGCGTGGAGCCAGCGGCGGCAAGAGAGGACTGGAGGAATTCGCGTCGAATCACAGGACTAGGATACAGACCCGGTTCGATCGTCGCGGGCTCGGAATCAAGGCCCTCGGCTGGTCTCCACAAGCTGCCCAAGCGTCGCATTTGCTCGCTCGAGGCCGAAACTTGCAAGGGTAGTTCCCCACGCTGGGAGATTCGAGAGCGAGCGGCACTCTCAACTGAGCGTACCCCTGACCGGAGAACTCGGCGGAGGCAGGAGTACTGCCAGCGTGTCCGGCATCCGCGGAGCGGCCAAACGTGGGGCCTTGGTTCGTCGGCCAGAAGAACCAGCAGCACTCCATGGACGCACTACCTGTCCCTAGCACCGCCTATGCCTTCGACTGTCTACCAATCCGCATTCGCCCCAGTCGATCCTCCGACGACTGCAGAAACTCGCAAGCAGTTGAGGCTAAACTGCCTAGATTTCAGACCTTCGACCTCCAAGTGGTACCAGCTATCCCACTTCTTGGCCAGTCGCTCAAAGTTCTCTAGGTTCGTCTTGGGCCGATCACCCTTTCGTCGTTCCTCTAAATGCCGAGATGCAACCTCCTAAGCCTTGACATACGGAGAAATATTTGTATTTTATTCGTGATTTGATATAATTCGTTTAGTTGCAGGAGGACAGTGCCCGATGACGATCCAGAGATTCGAAAGTTGGCTGGCGGGGTTGGACCGCTTGAGCGACGCTCAGTGGTCCCAACTCCACACGGCCGTGCAGGAGCGCAGCGAGGCGGGCGCGGCGCTTGCTGCGATAGAACTGCAAGTGGACAGCGAACGGCGCTGCCGGCACTGCCACGGAGGTGGCGCGGTGCGGCTCGGCCTGAGCCGAGGGCTGTGGCGCTACTGTTGCAAGCGCTGCGGCAAGACGTTCAATGCGTTGACGGGCACGGCGCTGTCTGGATCGCACAACAAGCAACGCTGGCTGACGTTGGTGCACTTGTTGGTGACGCGGGAGTCAGTCCGGCAGTCGGCGCAGCGCTGCGGCGTGGCAGTGACCACTGCGTTTCGCTATCGGCATCGCTTCCCGGAGCAGACGGGACAGTTGGCGGGCCGACTGGATGGGCTGGTGGAGGCGGAAGAAACGTATCTGCTGCATAGCTGCAAGGGGCACGGCCAACCGGCGCGCAAAGCGCGGCGGCGTGGTCGGCGGGCCTCCAAACGGGGCCTGTCGAAGCAGCAGGTGCCAGTCTTGCTGACGACCACGCGCGGCGGCGCGACTGCGGGCCAAGTGTTGCAGACGGTGAGCCAAGCCAGCTTACCGGCCGCGCTGGAGCCGCTGCTGGCGCGTGATGCGGTGCTGCTGAGCGATGGCGGGCGAGCGTACCCGGGCTCCGCGAGGCGATTGGGCGTGCAGCACGACGCGGTCAACGCGTCGGCCGGCAGGCGCGTGCGCGGCAGCCACCACATCCAGACGATAAACAACCGCCACCAACAGTGGAAACAGTTCCTGCGACCATTCCGGGGGGTGGCGACGAAGTATCTGGACAGCTACCTGCGCTGGTTTCAGCAAGTCGGATTGGTACGCGAGGCGTCCCTTCGTCGCTGCTTGGGGCCTCAATGGTACCGCAGTGCGTGCGTTTCGCTAATTCAGCCTTGTGGAATCCGCACCCACTGGAACGTCAAACTGGGGTTAGGACACTCCGAGCGCATGTGCGATACTTCTTCCGCCCAGACATCACCTCATCTGCTTCCGCTACAGCAACAATGGCCGATGCGTCGGCTTGTATGGACGTTGGACCTCCATCTTATGCGGATCGGGTGAACGCTAGGTGACCTTGTGCGGCCGGGCCCAACCAAAGGAGAACACCAAGTGATCAACGAGGTATACAAGCTAGTACCACTTGCCAACCTCCACCTCGACCCGGAAAATCCTCGGCTTCCGCGTGAGCAAGATTGGTCGTCTGAACCAGAAGAGCAAGTCCTGCACGAGTTCTATCGTCGATACAACCTGATCGAATTAGCCTATTCGATAGCTGACAAGGGCTTCACGCCACGTCATGCAGAGGCACTGCTAGCAATCTCTCACCCTGATGAGGCAGATCAATACATTGTCGTCGAAGGCAACCGCCGACTCGCCGCACTGAAACTCTTGACCAATGCGGACTACCGAAGGCAAGTCCGCGCTACGAGCACGTGGGGTGAACTCGCGGAACAGGCTGCCTCACAGCAGTTGGATCCCGTCCCGGTTGTACTGTACGACAGCCGTGAGGCGCTGAACGACTATCTTGGGTTCCGCCACATCACGGGACCCACACCTTGGAGACCAGAAGCGAAGGCTCGGTTTATTGCCCGCCTACTAGGCGCCGGCGAAAGCATCGGCGCAGTTGCCCGCCGCATTGGCAGCAATCACCGTACTGTTCGTCGGTTCGCAGAAGCACACGCGATATATTCACAGGCGCTCAAACGCGACGTGCCGATGGATCAAGTCGAAGCGGCGTTCGGGGTCTTCTACAATGCTCTCGATCAGCCCGGCGTCCGGACATTTCTCGGCCTAGGAAGGCAGTCGGAAATCCAGACATTGTCCGAAGTTCGCGTTCCTTCCGAATGCCTAGAGAACCTGAGGCAATTGATCGGCCTTCTCTATGGGGACGTGACTGGTGCGTTAGAAAAGGTCATCGACGAGTCTCGCGACCTGAAAAAGCTCGGCCAGGTCTTGGCCGACGACCGTGGTAGAAGAAGCCTATTCACGGACCGAAACCTAGACCGAGCTTGGCGAATCGTTGGTGGCGGTCGCCAAGAGTTGCTTGCGTTGCTAGAAGGTGCTTATTCGCGATTGGCGGAAGCCAACGGCCAAGCTAGAGAATTCTGCGACGACAACGAGGTCCAGCTTCAAGTCAAGCGGGTCCGTGTCCTAACTGAAGATATGCTTGTGCGTTTCGGGTTGGATCAAGACTGATGTACGCACGTCCATCCCGGGCCACAACCAGTTCCGAAGAGACGATTCAGATCGCGGACTGGATCGAGTTGAACGTGCTGACCGAGGAAGAGTCCGCTGTCTCGCTAGCCGAAGTAACGGCAATGATCGCTGCGGACCCACCCGACGACTCCACAACTAGTGAGCACCGCCTCGACTATCCAGCCGGCCTTGAGGACCTCGACCGCGCAGACATGAGTCCGGGTTACTGGGAGCAAGCAGAGAATACGGCTGAGTCCGCTTTCCTTGAATTGCGCCAGCGATCGGAGTGGTTTGGAGCCCGTTACCCGTTAACTGTCAATGGAGAGAGCGCAACCGCTAGTTCGTGCTTTGACTCTGGCGCTATCGCCTCCTTTCTGACACTGCTCCGATCCCGGCATCTTTATCACCATGCCCTGGGTGACGACGGCGAAGTAGCCGGGGAGTTATTCGAGGAATTGCTTCCGCATGTCCTGCGAGGTTACTTGGGCACCAACCGAGATTCTTCGATCCGATTCGGTGTTTCGGGTGGATCCCGCGGTAGTGAATTGCCGCTCCAAACCGACGACGCCCTAGACGAACTTTCGCGGCGGATGCACGAGCCACGTGGCAATTTGACTGGACTGCCAAACGGCCGGGACTACGGTGGCGACGGGATCGCGTGGAAGGCGCTCGGCGACTCCCATCCAGGCAAGTTGGTCGCCATTGGACAAGCGACTATATCGCAACAAGAGTGGCCGAAAAAGCACCCCTCCCCAAAATGGAAGTCCGGCGCTCTGATCAAGTTCCTGACGCAACCGACGATCGTTATCGCATTTGTAGAGTCCATTTCACTCATCACCAAGGCCGAACGAGACGGCCTACCCGAAGAGTTCTCAGCGCTACCCTTCGATCGCTTTCGTATCCTGTACATCCTGCGAGATCGCGATCTTCCCAGTTCGCTTCGGAAACGGATGGAGAACTGGACCGGCCAGATGTTAGAGCGGCTTCGTCAATGACCTCCCCAATAGTCCAAACTTCTTGGCTGCGCCGAATGCATCTCGCGCTTACGCCGAGCGCACAGAAAACCTATTCTGCTCTGGATCTGTTCTGTGGCGCGGGTGGCTTTTCGCTGGGTTTCGCGGTTTCGGGCTTTCGCGTCCAAGGAATAGACCGAGACACCGATGCCATCGCCACATTCTCCACCAACGTTGGACCGGCGGCGTGCTTGGACTTGAGCCTCGAAGTCTCTCTACCGACAGTCGATGTCCTGATCGCCGGCCCCCCATGCCAACCTTGGAGCCGCGCCGGGAAGCAATTGGGAAGATCGGATCCCCGGGATGGATTCTTAGCAATCGCTCATGCGATACGAATTGTCAATCCGAAAGTCGTCGTTGTTGAGAACGTCCCCGACATCTCGCGCGACGACCGTCGGGCGCGGCTAGACGACTTCCTCGAGGACCTCGTCGCCTATGGCTATGCAGTCAAGGAGGCCATTTTGAATGCGGCACACTACGGCGTACCCCAAAACCGGCGTCGCTTCTTTGTCATGGCAGTTCGCGGCGAGGCCACGATCGAAATCCCCGGCCAATGGGACTCTCAAGTCGCAGTTGGCGATGCGATTCCTGAGACGTGCAAGCTCGCCCAAGAGGATGCGCGCTTTCTCTCGCCGGATATGGACAGTTACATTGCTCGATACGAAAAGGCATCCGGCTGTAGAGTTCCTCGTGACCTCCACCTTGATCGGCCAGCAAGGACGCTTACTGTGCGAAATCTGGGTGGCGCCACAAGCGACATGATTCGCCTTTCTTTGCCTTGCGGGCGCCGTCGAATGTTGACCGTACGAGAGGCAGCTCGCTTGCAGTCCTTTCCTGATTGGTTCCGCTTCATCGGATCCCGCCAAAGCCAGTTTTCTCAGATCGGAAACGCGGTGCCCCCACTCCTAGGGTTGGCGATCGCAAAGCAGGTCTCTAGCATGCTGGCGGGTCTACAGGCTGAGTTGCCGCGTATTGGGAACTGCTCCGTCCTCGACGACGGCCGGCTGTCCACTTCGACGTCGATCACATAGGAGGGCGGGGACCGCTGCGCCTAGAACATCTCATGTTGTGTGAGTAAGGGCATACCGATGTTGACGATTCGGTACTCGGGGCCGTGGGCCGCCACTAGCCCGATTCGGTCGCGTCTGGAAGCCATCAACGCTCGCCGGTTCAGGCCCCGGACGATGCCAGTGCCGTAGTGCTTGACCAGCGAGGCCGTCACGCACTCCGGTCGCTCCGCGGGAGCCGTGGTGCCCGGTGCCTATCTCGAGCCCCCCGGGAAGGGTGCCATTTACTCCGGGTCTCGGATCACTTTGAGAACGTCTCGGTAGTAGTGGAAAACCTTCAGTTTTTCTATGCGTTAAGATGTTCCATGGCCTTCGAGCGCTTCGAATAATCACGCCAGCTGCCCGGACTGGCGAGATTCCGCGGCGATGGGCCATGCAGGTCCACCTGCCCATGGTTCGTCGGCAAAGCGGGGAGGCGATGGCGTTAGGAACGCCCTCCGAGCCATCGGCAGCAAGTCCATGCCTCGACGACGAGGCTCAGGCTGTCCTGAATGGTCCGTGGTTATTCTCAGTTCGATAACCCATCCAGCCCGGGGGGCCAGCTCGATTTGAGGGATCTACTCGGAATAATCAGGGACTCGGAATTGTGCCATTTTGGATGCCCACTGGACCAAGCATTTGCCCGAATCCGCAGTCCAACGCTAGTTCGCAACGTGGTCCAGCCATTCCAAGTGGGTGAAGCGCTTCTGAATCTACGGCTCGCCAGAGGGTCGGGCTAGGGTGCCCGGCTCTTGCCGCAGTGCTTGGATACTCTTGATATGCTGCTTCCGTGTGGCCGACAGAACGGCGTGCAGCATCGCGAAGTCAGGTCGGCTCGACGCTCACGCGTTCGGGTCGAGCCATCGAGGCCATTAGGCCAAGATCTCTTTGACCACACGGGCCGGATACTGGCCGATCAGACGCTCGTCAAGGCCATGCACGTTATAGACCAATTTCTCGGGGTCGAGGCCCAGCAGATGCAGCATGGTCGCATGGAAGTCGTGCACGCTGACTCGATCTTCCACGGCCTTGTGGCCGATCTCGTCCGTGGCACCGTGGACGTGCCCGCCCTTGACACCCCCACCAGCCATCCAAATGCTGAAGCCGGCCGGGCCGTGATCGCGACCGGTGGTGCCGGCCTGGCCGACTTGTGCCAAGGGCATGCGCCCGAATTCCCCGCCCCACATCACTAGGGTGGAGTCCAGCAGGCCTCGCTGCTTGAGATCCTTGATCAGCGCCGAGACCGGCTTGTCGGTCTTGGCACAGGCATAGCCCAGCTCGCGGTCCAGATTCAGGTGGTTGTCCCAGATCTGGTACTCGATGAAGACCTGCACGAAACGCACGCCCCGCTCCACCATACGACGGGCAAGCAGCAGCCGGGCTCCATAGGCCCGCGTGCGCTCGTCGTTCATCCCGTACATATCCTTGGTCGCCTCGCTCTCGGACGACAGGTCAGCAACGTCGGTGGCAGCCATCTGCATGCGGGCCGCCAGCTCGTAGCTCTCGATGCGGGCGTCTAGCTGCGGCTGCAATGGCCTAGCGTCCCGATGGGCGAGGTTCAGCCTCCGCACGAGCGCACGCTCGGCTTCCATCAGCGGGCTGGGCAGTTCCTGCTCCCGGCGCAGGTTCAGCACCGGCGGGCCCTCGGCCCGGAACTTCGTGCCCTGGTAAACCTGCGGCAGCCATCCCGACTGCCAATTCTGAAGATCGTTGATCGGGTACCCGAGCGGGTCATCGAGCACGATATATGCCGGCAGGTTCTGGTTCTCCGTCCCCAGACCGTAGACTGCCCAGGCCCCCAACGTCGGGCGCCCCGGCAGGGTGCGCCGGAATGCATCAAGTACAGCGAGGGTTCGTGGTTGAAATGCTCGCCGTGCATCGAACGGACGAGCGTGATGTCATCCGCGACGCTGCCGAGGCCCGGCAGCAGATCCGAAATTTCCATGCCGCACTGGCCGTGCCGGCTGAAGCCGTACGGGGATGGCATCAGCGTTCCGACCTCGTCGGTGAATTCGAGCTGGTTGGCGATATCGCGCGGAGCCGCGGCCCCGGCATGTTTCTCCAGTTCCGGCTTGTGGTCGAAGAGGTCGACCTGGCTCGGCCCAATGGCATTAACTTGAGTCCGTGACTGGCGACGAAATCGTAAGTGATGGTAAGTGACTGAAATAGAGTGAGTTCGCGATCAGAGAGAAGTTTTTCGCCGGGGCTTGACTTTTTCCG
>JAJDZN010000164.1 GCA_022824585.1 Bryobacterales bacterium
CAGTCCATGGAAGCGCTCGGCTACAATCCTCTGGTCGCCATTCAAATCGCGCTCGCCGGCCACGCTGTCGCCACGCTCGAACAAGACTATGGCCCGACACCAACTCCCGCCTCGACACCAACCGAGGCGTGAGTAGTTACGGCGACCCGCCCGATCACAGGGCGATCGAACGAAATGCTCTTGATCAGCGCATAGACCGGGCTTCCTGCCGCCAAGCCCAGGTCCTGAAGGGCGTCTCGTGTGATTCTCGCGCGCAGTCGCCCGCCGCCGACATCCACTAAGACCTCGGCAAACGCCGTGTCTGGGTCCTGCGCCGTATCCAACACCGTGCCTTCAAGGATGTTGCGCACGCTGATGGCGGCAGGCTTGGCCACGGCCAATGCGACATCGCGGGCGCGAATACGCAAGCGGACGTATTCTCCGACAGCTAGGTCGATGCCGGGAATCACGATTCGCTGGCCGTGATGGTCCAGCCTAGTCATGCGGAACTCGGCGTCGTGACCGGACACCCGCGCCTCCAAGATCACGCCGGCTTCGAACTCCCCGTCACCGGGATCCAAGTCCAAGCGCTCCAGAATCTCCTGAACCGGCCCTTCGCAGACCTTGCGCCCAGCCGACAGCACGATCATCGAGTCAGCGAGCCGGGCGACCTCGCGCAGATCGTGGCTGACATATAGAACTGGCACCGACAGCTTCTCGTGCAGCATCTCGATGTACGGCAGGATCTCTTCCTTGGCGACTTGATCCAAGCCCGCCAGCGGCTCGTCCATCAGCAGCAGCCGAGGACGAGCTAGCAAGGCCCGGGCCAAGGCAACCCGCTGCCGCTCCCCGCCCGACAGAGCGGATGGCGAGCGGTCCAGCAACGAAGCGAGCCCCATCAACTCCACGACCTCGCTGAAATCCACGACCGGATGCGATCCGGTCCGAGAAGACCGCAGCCAGCCATATCTAAGGTTGTCGCGTACAGAGAGGTGCTGAAAGAGGCTGGGCTCTTGGAACACATAACCCAAGGAACGCTGGTGGGGGTGGAGAAATATGCCGGAAGCGTCATCCTGCCAAGTCTGCCCAGACACGCTAAGCCGTCCCGGCACTCTCCGCAGGCCAGCCAAGCAGCGCAGGATGGTGGTCTTGCCGCATCCCGAGGGTCCGAACAATGCGGTGATGCCTCGCAACGGCGCCGCGAACTCGACATCCAAGCGAAAGGCGCCGAGTTGCCCTCGGAAGGCCGCCTCGATGGAATCTGAGTTGGGCACTACGCGCCCCCGCTTCCCGTCCTCTTCTGCAGGACCATCATCGATAGGATCACCGCAAATGAGAACGCAAGCATGCCACCGGCCAACAGGTGCGCTTCGGTCCACCGCAGTGTCTCGACCAGCTCGTAGACGGCGATCGAGAGCACCTTGGTCTCGCCCGGGATGTTGCCTCCGATCATCAAGACCACGCCAAATTCCCCGACCGTGTGGGCGAAGCCCAGCACTGCCCCGGTGATGAAACCCGGCCGAGCGAGAGGAACGGCCACGGACCAGAACGCATCCCAAGGCGTGGCGCCTAGCGTTGCCGCCACTTCCAGCGGCCTGTCTCCAAACGATTCGAAGCTGTTGCGGATCGGTTGGACGACAAAGGGCAGCGAGTAGATCACCGAGCCGATTACGATCCCGAAGAACGAGAATGCGAGCGTGCGCGCACCAGCCAGCCCAGCCAACCAGCCCCCCGGTCCAGATGGGCCCAGCGCGATCAGCAAGTAAAAGCCCAAGACCGTCGGAGGCAGGACTAGCGGCAGCGCGACGACAGCAGCGATCGCTTCTTTCCAGCGGGCTCTCGACCGCGCCAGCCACCAAGCAGCCGGGGTGCCGATCAGCAGCAGCAGGACAGTCGAACAAGTGGCCAGCTGGAGTGTCAACCAAATCGGCGTCAAGAGGCTGTTCGGATCGGTCAAGCTGCTCACCTCGCCAAGCCATAGCCGAATCGCGCCCGCACGGCGTCGGCCCGGGGACCTCGCAAGAATTCCAAGAATGCCTGGGCGGCCTCATTGGCGATGCCGTGGTGCAGTAAGACCGCATCCTGCAGGATCGGCTCGTGCAGGCGCTCAGGCACGACCCAGCGCGAGCCCTTCTCGTGCAGGACAACCTGAGACAGGGCGACCAAGCCCAGATCGGCATTGGCGCTATACACGAACTGGTACGCCTGCGCCACGCTCTGTCCGCGCACGACCCTGCCCCGGATACGGTCATGCACGGCGAGCGCGCGCAGCACCTGAATCGCGGCCAAGCCGTATGGCGCGATGGCCGGCTCAGCGATTGCCAATCTTTCGAAACCCACGCCCGTGAGGGTTTCAGGACCGGTTACCAAGGATGTGTCCATGCTGAACAGAACGAGCCGGCCCGAGGCGTAGGTCTGCCTGCTTCCCTCGACGGCGAGACCCTCCGCTAGGGCGCGTTCGACCCTAGCTCGGTCGGCCGAGAGAAAGACGTCGTACGGTGCCCCCTGCGCGATCTGAGCATAGAGCTGTCCTGTGGGTCCGAAGCTAAACACCGCCCGGTGACCGGTCGCCTCGCCGAATGCTCGCCCGATCTCAGCGCAGGCATCGCGGAAATTGGCTGCAACTGCCACCCGGGTTTCGGCTGCGTGGGCCAACGTCGCTACACACAGCATCGCGCCGACTAGTGCCGCTATACGACCGCCGCGCACGTATAGCATTGCCCAAACCATCGGTGAACGCGTCCTGCGAACGTGAGCAACCCAGTCTAAGCCATCGCTCCGGAATTGACGCCAGTTCGTCGGTGTTGTCCGATCTCAGCGTGTCTTGCAATAGACCGCGAGAATCATGCCAACGCCTCGATCCTCACCTTCCCGTTGTCGACCACATCCACGCTCAGGTTGTGATCCCTAAGCAGCCGCATTCCCACCAGCGGGTCGGTCTCAGCCTCGTCGACCTCCACGGTCCGGGCCTGCCCGTTCCACGTCAACGTACCGATGTAAACGTCGAAGACATGAAGGCTGCCATCTGCCACCAGGGCATGCCCGCGACTTAGCCAAGACAAGGCCAAGCGTTCGATCAATTCAATTGGGAGGGTCAAATGACCCGTGAAACCCGTATCGACGATGGCCTCTATTTCCTGTGCTTCTCCAGAAACGCTGTGAAGGTTTAGGCGGATGGTTACCTCAAGGTTCTCATTCACCGTACCCTCGATCATGCTGTGCTCCGCGCATGAGAGTGCCCAAACCGGTGAACTGCGCGGTACCCAATACGCACCAGCCACGGCTGTGCGTCTGGACACCGTGCCAAGAGTTCGCCGGAAGCGGCAAGAGCGTCGTCTCCCATCTCGAACTCTCCAGTCTCGATGTCAATCGCCACGACCCTCCCGCTGTTCCCTTCCTCCACCTGCGGTCTTACCCGCTTCTCATAGATCTCCTGGCCACGTTGAGCGAACTCTTCCTTGCTGTAACGCGGGCGTCGGACTCCCATGATGTAACCCCTTTCTTGAACCTCAATCTCCCCCGCCATTGGGCCCCATTGAGCTGTGGCCTCAACCGTTCAGAGGTCGTTCATTACGTTTCGGGTTGCGACTGACGAACCTCCATAATTGCCGAAGCGAAGATCATGAATGCGGACGATTCTTCGTTCCTTGCGAGCAGATGGCCAAGCAGGTCGCGCACCCGCACAAGGCGTGGCCTCGCACCGGCGCGATCAAACGCTACACAGAGCTAGCATCGATTCCGCAACTGCAGGCTTGCGGCACTCATTATCACGTATTCCTGCGCCACCAGTGCCAACTCGCCCCTTTACACGTTGCGAACGTTCAGCACCCTATGCAAGAGAATATCCCTGTGAGATCGGTGTAGATCGTAGTGCCGAACAACCCCGCAGCCGAGCAAACTAACGCCCCGGGCGGAATACGCCCGACAAGCCATCGGTCCGTCCATGCAGCCGGCCGGGTCCTCTCATTCTTGTTACGGATCTCGCTCATCTGTTTCGTGCCGTGCGTTCTGACCGCAGACTTGCGGTTTCGCGATGTAACTGGCGAGTCCGGGATCTCGTTCCATCACGCCGCCTCGAAGCAGCCTCCGAAGTATCTCGTCGAGGCGATGGGTGCCGGTGTCGCGCTCATCGACTACGACGGAGATGGCCTATGGGACCTTTACTTCGTCAACGGTGCCGACCTATCGAACGTGAGCGATGTCAACGGCCCCTCAAAGGTTGCCGAGCAGTTCTGGAACCGCCTCTACAAGAATCTGGGAGATTGGCGGTTCGAGGATGTGACCGAGTCGGCGGGAGTAGCCGGCCGCGGCTACGGGATGGGCGCAGCCGTGGCCGACTACGACGGTGACGGAGACTCGGATCTGTTCGTGACGAACTTCGGCCCGGACCTTCTCTACCGGAACGATGGCAGCGGCAAGTTTACCGAGGTGTCCGCAGCGGCAGGTGTTGCCGGCGAAGGCTGGTCGGCCGGCGTGGCCTTCGGCGATTTCGACAACGACGGGCACTTGGACCTCTTTGTGGCGCAGTACCTCGACTGGAGCTTCGAAACCAGCAAGCCCTGCGGGGAAGGTCGGCCGGATCGCCTCTCGTATTGCCATCCCCGGGAATTCGGCCCGGTCGCGCACAAGGTTTACCGCAACCTCGGCGACGGGCGATTCGAGGATGCCTCGGTCCGGATGGGCGTTGCAGACCACCCCGGGAAGGGCCTTGGCGTCGCCCTGAATGACTTCGATCGTGACGGCTGGGTCGATGTCTTCGTCGCGAACGATTCGTACCCGCAGCAGCTCTTTCTCAACAAGCGCGGGACGAGATTCGAGGAGGTGGCGATCCCTCTCGGCGCTGCATACGACGCTGAGGGGCGTGACTACGCAGGCATGGGCGTGGTCTGGCGAGACTTTGATGGCGACCTGCGGCCTGATCTGCTCGTGAATGCCCTGGGCCGACAGGGCTATTGGCTTTACCGGCATCTGGGCGACCGCTTCGAGCCAGTGTCCGAACTGAGCGGGATCGCTTCGCTCTCGGAGCTGCGGTCCGGCTGGGGTATGGGACTCGTCGACTTCGACAACGACGGCTGGCGAGACCTGCTGGTAGGGCAAGGCCATGTGATGGACGACATCGAACGCTCGGACGAGGCCCTCGCGCACGAGGAACCGATGCTGCTCGCGCGCAACCTGTTCGGGCGATTCTTCGACACTTCCTCGAAGGCTGGCCCTGCCTTCGAACGACGCCTGGCCGCCCGAGGGGTTGCCTTCGGCGATCTGGATGGAGATGGCAAGGTAGATGCGGTGGTCAACGTCAACGATGGCGAGGCGTTGATCCTGCGCAATCAATCAGACGCAGGTCAGAGCATCGCGATCCGGCTCGAAGGAGCTGGCTCGAATCGCGATGCAATCGGGGCGTCGGTTCGCGTGCGCACAGAGGACGGGAGGGAGCAGCTTGGGTTTCGCGCAAGCGCCGGGAGCTATCTCTCGTCGAATGTGGACGATCTCCACTTCGGTCTCGGCGATAGCGGTCGGGCCGAGCGCGTGCACGTGTCGTGGCCCGACGGATCCACGCAGGCAATCTCCGGCCAAGAAGGCGGTTTGATCGTTATCCGGCAGCCCGCAGCCGATGGCAAGCAATCACGCTGACAACGCGACGCGACCGGCAGAGCCGGTCTACTCGAATAGCGTACCGCTGCCCCTCGCCAGATTGCGCAAGATTGATTCCTTTGCGCAGCTTTAAGTTGCGCAAGAGGCTCTTTGTTGCGCAAAGCTCTGCGTCACGGCAGCGTAGGCCGCGGACCGAAACACCTCACACAGCCCGGGCAGCGTTGCATTCTCGGCCCACGGCACAGCACAGCCCAACGTGCGGAGGACTTCCCCAGACCGTTTGGATTCCGGTTCGCCTCCTGCGGACCGTGGATTCCGGGAAAGGGCATCGCCTGCAGCGACCCGCTCCAAGAGCCAGAAGGGCGCAAACTAGAGCGTCATGGTCAAGAGGTCGCTGGCCTCAACCTGAGTCTGTGGTCCCGGACTGACATGAAGCCAGCCCTTGCCGAACGCACGCCCATGGATGGGACCGATCCGCCTGCCTGGGCTACTCGGGCACTTCCCACCATTCTTGGAGGCTCGCGTGCAAGGCTTCCACCAGCTCCGGCCTCTCTCCCGCCAAGTCCGCCGTTTCTAACGGATCCTCGGCCAAGTTATACAGTTCGGGATCGAATCGCATCCAATCAGCTATCGTCCCGCGAATCATCAGCGTCACGTCTTGATTGGGCACGTACGGAAGTATGAGCTTCCAACCGTCCTCACGCACCACGCTGCGGTACTTGAGGTTTGCGACCGGGCTCGCAGTGTCCACCGCCGTGTGGGCAAACGTCGCCCCGAAGACATGGTCGCGCCCGGATCGCGCCGCTTCGTTCAACAGATCCACTCCCGACAGCTTCTCTGGTGGCTCTACGCCCGCCGCCGCAAGCACGGTCGGCACGATGTCGACGCTGCTAACCAGAGTGGTGTCGTCGCGGCCCGGAGCGACCCTGCCGGGCCAGCGAATCATCATCGGTGTCCTGACGCCCATGTCGTAAGGAGACATCTTGGCCCGCATCTTCGGCTGTTCGGTGCGGTCTTCGGCCGCGATCCAGCCGTTGTCTGCCAAGTAGATGACCAGCGTGTTCTCAGACAGTCCGCTCTCGTCGAGGTAGTCACACAGCTCACCGACGGTCTCGTCGAGCCATTCCACCATGGCGTAGTATTTCGCTACCGTTTCGGCTCGGTCCGGGGACCGGTATTTGGCCAGCAAGCGCTCCGGCGGGTCATGCGGCGTGTGGGGCAGGAATGGCGCGTACCACAGGAAGAATGGCGGAGGAGTCGTACCGCCACCCTCAGCCAGTTGCCCCCGTCCGCTGACGAAGTCGAAGATCGGGTCCATGCCCTCCCGGCCAATCACAAGACCTTCGTCACCGTGCCTGCCCCTGCGGGTCACATCCCCGTGGGTCATCGCGGCAGTGAAGCCGTGATCGAGCGGATTGCCTTCCCACCACTTGCCGGACTGATGGCTGACGTATCCGGAGCGTGCCAGAAGTTCCGCCACATTCGCGTTCTGGGCAAACACTTGCTCCATGGCGGCTCGGGTTTCGGGGTTGCGGGCGCCCTCTGGCCATTTGCCTGGCGGGTCGTTGCCGGTAATGCCGTGCTCGTGCGGATACAGGCCCGTAGCGATCGTGGCCAGGCTCGGGCGACACAGCGGCGACGGAAGATACCCCCGCGTGTAGACCATCGACTGTGACGCGAGACGATCAAGGGCGGGCGTTTGGACCGTGTCGTGGCCCATGAACCCGTAGTCGGTCCATCCGTGGTCATCCGAAATGATCAGAACGACATTCGGCGGCATCGGTTGCGAAGGAACCGTGCCACAACTCAGCCATGCGGCTGCAATGCATGCCGCCAGGACTTGCGATCGAGTGCGCAGGGACATTGGATAGATCCACCTCAGGCCGGCACGGTGTCTCGCCAGCTAGTAACCCTCTTGCTTGTCCACGACGTTGTGGAGCCGCTGCCCTTCCGCGAAGCGCCTGATATTGGACTTGACGATGCCCAGCATGCGCCCGCGATCCATGTCCGAGCGTCCGGCGATGTGCGGCGTGATGATGACGTTGTCCATCTTCCACAGCGCGTGGCCCTTCGGCAGCGGCTCGGGGTCCGTGACGTCCACCCCGGCACCGGCAAGTTTCTTGGAATCCAGCGCCTTGACCAGCGAGTTGAGGTCATAGGTGCCGCCACGACTCACGGCGATGAAGTACGCTCCCTGCTTCATGGCATCGAACTGACTGGGGCCGATCATCCTGTGGCTGGCTGGAGTGTGGGGAACTGCCATGAAGATCACGTCGGCGTCACCGATCACGCTGTCGAGCATGTCCGGCTTGACGATCTTGTCGACATACGGAAGATAGGCGATGTCCTCTGGATCGACGCCCACGACGCTCATCCCGTGCGCCCACGCCCTGATCGCGATCTGCAGGCCGATGCCACCCATGCCTATGACCAAGGCATTCTTGCCGTTGAGTTCGACAAGGGTATAGGGCCTAGCCTGCCAGTTCTCGTCGGCCTGGCGCTGCATATAGGTCGGAAGGAAGCGCGTGTGGGCCAGCAGCATGGCCATGGCGTGATCGGCGATCTCAGGTCCCTGCACGATCTGGTTGTTTGTCAGCACGATGTCGCTGTTGGCCAGTGCGTCGGACCCAGACTTGTGCAGCACTTGCTCCACGCCGGCACTCAGGGTCTGCACCCACCGCAGCTTCTTGCCTGCCTGCACGAGTTCGGGCGAAATGTTGCCGATGTAGGCGTCCGCGTCGGAGATTTCGCCCATCGCGGTTTCTGAAGTCACCCGCATGAGCTTTACCTTGTCGGAAGCGGTTTGCCAGTCTGCGATCGTCTCCGGGCTCTGGCCGGCGACCAGGATCTTGAGCTGCTGGGCTCCGCAGAGTGAAGCGGAGAGTAGTGCGAGGGCAACGAATCGAATCATCGGGGGGCTCCTGTGGTCAAGATTGTACTGAACCGGGCGCGCCATCACAGCACCGAGCTGCCAACGGTGCGAGTTCGGCCAAGACCATTTGCGGGCGCCCCTGGGAGCTTTCGAGCGCGACCGCTCGGGCAACTATTCCGCAGGGCCGCGCGGGAATTTCTGCGCGCTCCTCGGAAGAACGTTCAAGCTTGGTATTCTCCAAGTCTCTTATGAGATTGTTGGCTCTCGCATTCCTCGTTGTGCTCCCACTTTCGTCCGAGCCGCTGCTGTGGTATTCCAGCCCGGCCGCAGAGTGGGTTCAAGCTCTTCCGGTCGGCAACGGACGGCTCGGGGGCATGGTGTTCGGCGTCACAGGGAACGAGCGCATTCAACTCAACGAAGACACCCTCTGGGCGGGCGCGCCGCAGGAACGCGATATCGCGGGAGCGTTCCGCCATCTCCCTGAGATCCGCAACATGCTCTTCGACGGCAAGTATGTCGAGGCCGAGCGCATGATCGAGGAAACGATCATGGGAGAGCGGATCTTCCCGAAGGGCTACCAGACCCTCGGAGATCTGTGGATTGATTCGGCCCACTCGCCGAGCCCGGCCAGCTATCGGCGAGAACTCGACCTGGAAACCGGCATCGCGCGGACCGATTGGACGGAGGGCGGTGTCCGGTACAGCCGAGAGGTGTTTTCGAGCGCGCCGCACG
>JAJDZN010000331.1 GCA_022824585.1 Bryobacterales bacterium
ACATCGACGCGCTCGCCAAGCGCGGTGTCGCCTTCCGGCGAGCGTACTGCCAAGCACCGGCCTGCAACCCGTCGCGGGCGAGCCTGATGACCGGCATGCGCCCGACGACCTCGGGCTGCTACACCAACGGCGACGTCTGGCGCGACGCGATGCCCGATGCCGTTACGCTGCCGCAGCACTTCATGCTGCACGGCTATGAAGCGATCGGCGGGGGCAAGACCTTCCACAACACCCAGAACGAGGCCGAGTCGTGGGACTACTACAACAGCTTCCGCGGCTTTCTGCGGGCTCCCAACCCTCCCGTGAACAAGCTCGGCAGCGGTCATTTCGACTGGAGCGGACTCGCTGTTGAAGACGGGGACACCGCCGACACCCAGCTCGCGCACTGGGCCGCTGACTACCTCGCAAAGGACCACTCGAAGCCCTTCTTCATGGCATGCGGCTTCTATCGCCCGCACTTGCCGTTCTACGCACCCCAGAAGTACTTCGACAAGTTCCCCGAGGCCGAGACCATGCTGCCGAGCTATCTCGAGAACGACCTCGACGAGGTGCCCGCGGCCGCGATCAACACCCCGACCGGGAAACGCAGCTTGCGGGATCACGACAACGTGACCTCGGCCGGCCAGTGGAGGCGCGCCGTGGCTGCCTATCTGGCCTGTATCAACTTCGCCGATGCCAACGTGGGGCGCGTGCTGAAGGCGCTGGACTCGGGGCCTCACGCCGACAACACCGTCGTCGTCCTGTGGACCGACCACGGCTGGCAGTTCGGCGAGAAAAAGCACTGGCGCAAGTTCACCCTGTGGGAACGTGCCTGCCGGGTCCCGATCATCTTCGCCGGCCCGGGTATCGAGGCCAAGGGCGAACTCTGCGACCGCACCGCGGAGCTACTCGACATCTATCCGACCTTGAGCGACCTGGCCGGACTGCCCGAACGCCGGGAACTCGACGGCGAGAGCCTGCGGCCCCTGCTGGAAAACCCGCAGGCTCGGTGGGACCACCCCGCGATCACTTCCATGGGGCCCGAGAGGACCTCGATCCGCACCGAGCGCTGGCGTTACACGAGCTATCCGGACGGTGAAGAGCTCTACGACCACGACAGCGACCCGGACGAGTGGCACAACTTGGCGGACGCCCCCGAGCACGCCGAGACGAAACGGCGCCTTGCAGCGATGCTGCCTAGAACTCCTTCGCGCAAGAAGGTGATGCAGTTCCAAGACCTGCCCGCGGAGCGCCGCCGGCTCACCGAACTCCTGCCGGACCACTATCGCGCCTCCGACGCCGCGAACTATGTCCCGCTCCACCCGGGACCAGACTGATACGCGGGAACTGTGCCGTCCGCGCTGCGGGCCAATGCGGCCATCTTCGATGAGGGACGTCGCCGGTCCAATCGGGAAGGGCCGACGCCCCGAATGGATCGCCTGAGGTTCGGCCGGCTGACACGCCTCCCGAATGCACCGCGCCAGCACTGCATGGCCAGTCTGAGAGAACGCGCTACTTGCCTTCGGCGGCCCACCGCTTCATCGAGGGGATGTTGCGGCTCAGGATGCGTGCCTGTTCGGCATCAGCGTTCGGGGAGGCGGCAAGGACGGCCATGCAGCTGTCGCAAATGGCTTCTGATTCCGGCCCGCGGCCCTTCGTTCGCTTGATCCAGCGGTCCAGGCGCTTCCTCAGCTTCCCCGGTCGAGCCTAGTACCTCGGGTCGCCGGCTAGGTTGCGGAGTTCGAAGGGGTCCTCGGTCAAGTCGTAGAGCTCCTCTTTCGGCCGGGTGGAGGCGAACAGAAGCTCCTGCGTCTCGTTCTATGTCGCGGCCTCAGAGGCTCTCCTCAACAGGAGAAGGGACGGTCGGCCCCGCAGGATATCCATCGCGCTGGTGAAACACGGGCTGTGCCCATGGAGCAGACCCGTGTGGAGGAGTCAGTGCGGCACCGCGCACCGCGGCTCATATTCGTGGAGCTCGCTTGCGCTGAAGAGGTTTAGAGTCCGCTCGACCCGCTCTTGTGGACGGTGATGGATCGAACTCACAGCTTGTCAAAGCCACGCCAGCCTGGCAGGGCGGCCGCCTGCCGGATCCACCTCACCATCTGCTCCTCGTCGAGTTCGCCCTCGAAGATGTCGAACCAGCGCGCGTCCTTGTCCTTTCCAGAACCGGGCGGCACGGGGCGCAGTGACCGTCCGAGGAAGAAGGTCACCCTCACGAAGCGGGTGAACACGTGGGTACTCAAGAACCACCCTTCGCCCTCGATGCCATAGAACGGCGAGTTCCACCTGACGGCCTTGCGCACGTTCGGAACGTTGCGCGCGATCAGCGTGTCAAGGCGGCGTCCGATATCGCTCTTCCAGCCCGGCATGGCTGCGATGTAGGCCTGCACGGGGGCGTCGCCGTCGGCCTTGGCGATTTGAGGGTTGCCTCCACTGAGGAGTCTCGGCTTTGCGCCGGATCGTTCGATTGCGGGCCCGTCTGAGAGTTTCGTTGACCTCTTGGACATCTTCGCGGCCTTGAGAATCTACTCCCCATCCTAGTAGCGCTTAGGTTGGCGGCGAGGACGATTGGGCAGGAAGTTGCGGATGTACTTGTAGCGCTCTGTTCGGAGCGCCCGGAAATTCCAATTGGGTCCTCATCCGCCGCGTCCCGATCACATGCAGCCACTGCGCCTTGCCTCGGATGCGAAATCCGGTCTCGTCCAGCGCAGCCGTGAGCGGCTCGCGCACGCTGTCGCTGAATCGCCGTCACAACTGCGCCGCGGTGGCCGCCGTGTTCGCCAGCGTCACCGCGCACAGTTGCGCGCCGAACAGATCCTGCATCATGTCCGCCAGGCGCTCCTCCGGCAGGAACTGGGCGTTCTGCAGGTAGACCGCCGTGGCGGTCACGCGCGGACCGTACCGCACCGGCGCGTTCACCCCCTCCGGAAGGCCTCGCCCGCGTCTGCTGGGCGCAGGACGGGCGCGCCCTGGGGTGGGCGCGGTGCTCGGTCATCTCCAAGGGCTGTGGCTCCGGCAGGTCGAACCTCTGCCAGAGGACCGGGAGTGCCCGACAGGAGATCTGCAAGCCCACGGATGCCCCGGAAGGAGCCATTCCTCCCGGGGTGCGTAGCTGCCGGTGATTCCGGCGGTGCGGCGCTAGAAAATGTACTTCAGGCCGAACTGCAGGTTCCGCGGCCGACCGGCTCCCGTGATCCTGCCGAAGTTGTTGTTGCCGACCTCGGAATTCGGGAAGTTGAATACCGGCGTGTTCGTGAAGTTGAAGCTCTCGAACCGGAACTGCAAGGAATGCCCCTCGGCGATCCAGAAGCGCTTGTAGACCGCGAAGTCCCAGTTCGTGATGCCGGGACCGATCAGGACGTTGCGCCCTGCATTGCCGTACTCGAAGTCGTTGTTGCGCACGAAGGCGCCGGTATTGAACCAGCGCTCCGGGTCACGCTGCCCGCGCGCAAGGTGCGGGCTGGTGCCCTCGACGACATTGGGTCGGCTGAAGTTGCCGTTGTTAGCCGGGTTGCCCCGAACTCGGAGGCCGAATGGGCGCCCGGAAGCCGCCGACACGATGCCCGCTACCGACCAGCCGCCTAGCAGGGCATTCGGGGCCGCGCCCCACGAGCCGCCCCAACGACGACCCTGCCCCCACGGCAAATCGTAGATGTAGCTGCTCACGAGGCTGTGCGATCGGTGCTGGTTGTCGAGGCTCCGCTCCGCCCGTCGGTTCAGGGGGTTCTGGATGCCGCTGTTCGGCGCGTTGCCAGACCCGGAGAAGCCAGGCACATCGCCGATGTTCTTGGACCACACGTAGGCGGCCAGCACGGTAAAGCCGTTCGAGTAGCGTCGCTCGAGCCGCGTTTGGAACGAGTGGAACAGCGAGTTGCCGTTGAATTCATGCCGGTTCATCGCGGCCAGCGGGCCGACCACGATGTCCGTGCCCGGGAACACCGCGCTCGTGTATCGCCGCCGGCTGTTGATGTTGCCCGGGCCGGGCAACGCATAGTTCCCGTCGAGCCGGTTGACCAGATGCTGCGCCTTGGTCCCGTAGTAGCCGATCTCCCACACCGTGTTGTTCCCGAGAGACTGCTGGATGTTGAAGTTCCACTGCTGCGAGATCGGCCACGGCGGGTCGCGTTCGAAAGAGGAGAACCTCAAGGCGACTGCTCGCTCGGGCGTGACGACCCCGTCGGGGACGCCGTCACGCAACAGGACCGACGGGTTGATGCTGTCCGTGGAGATCTGCGACTTGATGTGGAAGGGCGGGTTGGTCTCCAAGAACTGCCCCCCGCCGGTCCCCTCGTAGTTTGCGTAGAAGATGCCGTATCCGCCCCGCAGCACCGTCTTCTCCATTACGCGATAGGCGAAGCCGAACCTGGGGGCGAAGTTGTTCAGGTCGGGATCCAGAGTCGCGCGCGAAGCGATGCTTCCGTCGGTCGCCACGAAGAAGTCCGGGTTCGAGGGGCCGGTGTCGATGTCGAAGTTCGAGATGCCGTTGTCCTTGTCGTACCACGGCATGTTGTGTTCGTAGCGCAGGCCCAGATTCAACGTGAGCCTGTCGTTGACGCGCCACTCGTCCTGAATGTAGAAATGCTGCCAGGGCGCCCGCAGGTTCATGTACACCGAGTTCGAGATGTCGGTGCGGAACGGAATGCCTAGCAGGAAGTCTGCGACCGGCCGGCCGCCGCGGCCGCCCTCCACGTTCTGCGTCTGCCTGGAGAAGTTGCCGTTGAAGATGAACTGCCCCAATTCCTGCTGGGGGTTGGTGAGGTAGCTCTGCAGCATCTGCAGCGAGTAGCCGAACTTGATGCTGTGCTGGCCCTTGGTCCAGTTGGTGTCGATGTTGATCTGCCGGTTCTGCGAGTCGATCAGGTTCGGCGTGAAGTTCGAGGTGCCGACCGGCCGCATCCCGCTGATGTTGAATCGAGCCGCGCCCCGGAGGGACTGGCTCACGCCGGTGAGGCCAAGCTCCTGGTTCAGGTTGGCTTGCGCGAGCGCTTGGCGGTTGGTGTAGATCCGGTTCCAGCCGAGCTTGATGTTGGTGATCAGGGTTGGCGTGAAGATGTGATTCCAGCCCAGCCCCATGTTCTGGCCGCGGTGATTGAACTCCGTGCCGTCCCCGTCCTGCTGGGAAGGAAATCGGATCGGCGAGGGCACATAGCTGTCCTGCTGGCTGTAGCGCCAGAACATGTTGTCGCTGGCACCGAAAATCTGGTCCAGCCGGACGTCCCACTTGTCATCGTCCTCGTTGTCAGGGGATGCCGTGCGCCAGTTCTGGGTGAGTCCGGGACTGTTCGGCGCCGGGTAATACTCGCTTGCCTTGCGGGCGACTGAGTCTATGCGGTCGCCGGGAATGACGTTGTTGGGGAACGGATTCCTGAGGTTCGCCGCGGAGTCGTGGCTTGCAGGGTCGTAAACCGTCTGCGGCACGCCGCTGAAGTCGCCGGACAGTTGTTCCTGAGTGGGGATGGTTTCGACGAACGTGGCGGACTCGCGGATCCGCGTGCCCTCGAAGTCGCCGAACAGGAATGTCGAGTTCCGCTTGATCGGCCCGCCGAGCGAGAACCCGAACTGATTGCGCTTGAACGGAGGCTTGGGCGCCGTCGGAGAGTCGAAGAAGTTCTTTGCGTCGAGCTTCTCGTTGCGCAGGAACTCGAAAACCGTTCCGTGCAGCTCGTTGGTGCCCGATTTGATCGAGACATTGACCGTCCCTCCCAAGGCGCGTCCCGACTCCGCGCTGTAGGCGTTGGTCGAGATCTTGAACTCCTCGATCGCATCGACGGACGGCTTGACGACCTCGGCGCGGCGGCCCTGGGCGGCAATCTGCAGACCGTTGTTGTCGACGCCGTCCAGGGTGTAGTTGTTCTGGGTGGTGCGCTGCCCGCCTGCGCTGTATCCGCCGAATCTACCGCCGATCGGGCGGACCGCCCCGGCCGACAGCAGCGCGAGCTGGATGTAGTCCCGGCCGTTGAGCGGCATGTCGACGATGCGCTGGTTGTTGATGACCTGCCCTTGAGTGGCTTCGGTGGTCTCGAGCAGCACCGCGTCCGCGGTCACGTCGACCACCTCGGTCACCTCGCCGATCTCAAGCGCCACATCGATGACTGCGGTCTCCTGCAGTTCCAAGTTGATGCCCGAACGGACTGCTAGCTTGAAGCCGTCGGCCTCGTACTCGACCCGGTACTCGCCGATCCGCAGTGGGACCGAGCGATAGAGCCCGTCTGCACCGGTAGAGACGTTGAATTCCTGCCCCGTGTCGACATGGACGAACCGCACCGTCGCTCCGGGAATTACCGCTCCCGTGGAGTCGCTGACGACTCCTTGGATCCGCGCGGTCTCGATCTGACTCAACGCGAGTGGAGCAAGGAGCACCGCTATTGCCAGTGGCACGATGCCCAGAAACCTGATTGCTAGCTGTTGCATGCTTACCCCCGCTTGAGCCTATGCACTGGTAGCCTGCTTGGCAACCCTAATCCGCCTAAAAAAACTGCACTTCGCCTAGAAATCACGAGCTAGTTGCAACTCGCAGCCCAAGCCCGGCACCGAGAGCTAATCCCGATCACCGGACCTGGCCAGATATTCTTCTCCTAGAGTCGTTCGACTACATCGCCCACGAACTTGTCCGTGAGACGCATGGCTGTATCCCACTCGAAGTTGTGGCGCGTCTTCCCGAGGCTGCGCCGATCTCTGTTCGGCCAGCCCGTGATCGCAGCGCAGGAGCCGGCCTCCTGGAACAGCTCAGGGAGCGGCCGGATGCCGTCAGGCAGGTGGATCTTCAGTTCCCGCTGGCCGCTGCGGTGGTGGTGAGCGCCGATCGATTTCTGGTGCATGCCGCTGATGAAGGCGGACCGATTGGGCGAACACGCCGGCGCTATTACCTACGCGTTCGAGAATCGGACCCCTTTGTCGGCCAAGCGATCGACCTGCGGCGCCTCGATCAGCGTTACCTCCTAGGAGGGAAAGTTGGCAGACATGTCGTCGACGATGATCCAGAGGATGGTCGGCCTCGATGGTTCCGCCGCGCGCACGGGGAGCTGGAAGAGAACTCCTGCGAGGAAAACCAGAGCGGCCGCAATTCGACGCGTTCGCGTGGTGCTGCGGCCTCTAATCTCTGCCAGTCCGGCGCGAACAGCACAGCACGCCCGCAGAGCAGTGCCCGGCCAGCGTCGTGCTGCTCCGCCAGGGCCCGCCGGGAGGCGGCAATTGCCGCTCGGCTCGGGTACGGCTATGATAGTTGTGGGTGAGGGCTTGCCCGGACGACGGGCCTTCGCCCCGATAACTGGGATCTTGCGGCCGCGTCCCGTAGCCGCGGGTTCTGAGTGTCTTTGGAGAACAGGTCATGAGCGCACTCCCCAAATATCCAGGTGAACGCATCACGGCAAACGGCAACCAGCTGGTTTCATACCACACGGAAGCCCGGATTGCCGACGCGGGGATCTTCTATCCGATCACTCCGTCGACGGAAGGTGGCGAACTGTACCAGCAATCGTTCGCAGAGGGCCGGCTGAACGTGTTCGGCCGGAACACGCTGGCAGTCGAAGCCGAGGGAGAGCACGCCGCCCAGGGCGGCGCCATCGCCTACTCGGTGTGCGGGCGACGCGTGGTCAACTTCACTTCCGGGCAAGGCATCGTTTACGGGATCGAGCAGTACTACCATGCTCCGGGCAAGGCATCGACCATGGTGGTCGAGGTGGTGGCGCGCGCGCTCACCAAGCATGCTCTGAACGTGCACTGCGGCCACGACGACGTCTACGGGGCGCTCGACGTCGGCTGGACCATCCTGTTCGCCAAGGACGCCCAGCAGGCGGCCGACCAAGCGCTCATCCTGCGCAAGGTGAACGAACTCAGCCTGACTCCGGGCATGAACGTCCAAGACGGGTTCCTGACATCGCACCTTGAGCGGACCTTCTACCGCCACGAGTCCGACCTTCTCCGGGAGTTCCTCGGCGCGCCGGAGGACATCATCGAGACTCCGACCGAGTCGCAGCGCACGCTGTTCGGCCCGACGCGCCGCCGCGTGCCGAAGATGATCGACCTGACGAACCCAGTGCTCCTCGGGCCGGTGCAGAACCAAGAGCACTACATGCAGGGCGTCGTGGCCCGGCGCAACAACTTCGTCGAGCCGATTCTCTCGTTCCTCGAGGACGCTTACGAGGAATTCGGTCGCCTGACGGGCCGCTACTACGGCCTGGTCACGCAGTACAAGACCGACGATGCGGACACAGTGTTCGTATCGCTCGGATCCGCCGCCGAGAACTGCGAAGCGGCCGTCGACTACCTGCGGCAGACCCGCGGCGCCAAGGTGGGGTCGGTCCACCTCAACGTGTTCCGTCCGTTCCCCGAACGGGCCGTCGTCGAGGCACTGGTCGGCAAGCGCAACGCGATCATTATCGAGCGGACCGACGAGCCGATGGCGGGCGACAACCCCATGGGGCGCGACACGCGCACCGCCCTGAACAAGGCGCTCAAGCTGGACGGTCACCCGGTCGTGAACGGCTTCCCGGAGCTGACCCCGGACCGCATGCCGAGGCTGTTCAACGGCATCTACGGGCTCGGGTCCCGCGACTTTCGCCCCGAGCAGATCATCGGCGCCTACGAGTACGCCACGGGACAGCGCGCGCGGACCGACGGAAAGACCGCGGCGGACGGCGAGTCCTTCATGGTGCTTGGCGTGCCGCACCCCTACGAGGTGAAGGCCGACGAGACGCCGTCGCTGCTACCGGACGGGGCGATCGCCGTGCGATTCCACTCCATCGGCGGCTGGGGCGCCATCACGACCGGCAAGAACCTCGGCGCCATCATCGGCGACTTCAACGACTTCCTCTCCGAGCGCAGCGCCGAGGTCGACGAGTACGGGAGGCCAAAGGAGGTCATTCACGTCAGCGCCAACCCCAAGTACGGCTCCGAGAAGAAGGGGGCGCCGACGTCCTACTTCCTCGTCGTCGCGCCGGAGCGCATTCGCGTCAATTGCGACCTGCGCCACGTCGATGTCGTTCTGTGCTGCGATCCGAAGGCGTTCACCCACTGCAACCCGCTCGAGGGCATGTCGGAGGGCGGGGCCTTCATCTGGGAGTCCGAGGAAGAGCCGCACGACGCCTGGGAGCGGCTCCCGCTCTGGGCGCGCTCGCAGATCATCAAGAGCAAGATCCGCATGTTCACGCTTCCGGGCTTTGAAATCGCCCGCAACGCGACCAACCGTGCCGACCTGCAGCTTCGCATGCAGGGCAACGCCTTTCTGGGTGCATTCTTCTCTGTCTCTCCGCTGCTCCAGGACTTCGAGATCAGCAGCGAGCAGTTCGAGGACGTGGTCCACGCGCAGTACAAGAAGAAGTTCGGCCGGCTCGGGGACGCCGTCGTCCAGTCGAACATGCAGGTCATGACCCAGGGCTTCAGCCGCGTGCGCGAGATTCCCGTCGGCGAGCTCGACGCTGCCGACCGGTCGAGCCTTCGCGGACTGCCGGTCCTGCCCGTGCTGGCGCAGTCCAACGGCGGCGGCGAGGGATGCGCGACATGCCGCTCGCACGCGATTCCCGAGGGACAGGATGAGCGGACGCCGGTGACCCAGGTCTCCAGCTTCGACGACGAGTTCCGGTCAGACTACGGATACGACCAGCCGGCGTCGCCATTCGCCGCGATGAGCGTGATGGCCGCCGGCAGCGGCGACACGGCTTCGAAGTACGTCGCGCGACGCGAAACACCGCTGTTCATCCCGGAGAACTGCACGCAGTGCATGGAGTGCATCTCGGTCTGCCCGGACACGGCGCTTCCCAACTGCTCGCAGGACATCGAAACGATTCTTCGGACTGCGATCTCCAACTACGTGACCGACGAATCGGAACGGGGCCGGATGCTCGCGTCCGTGCCGGAGATGGAGCGCCGGACCCGCGTGGCCATGAAGGATTCGGTGGCGGCCAAGGAGAAGACTCCGCTGCCGGACATCATCCGGGACGTCACGAACAATCTGAACGGCTTTTCGGAGAACGCGAAGGACGAGTTCTTCAAGGTCATCGACAAGCAGCCGCTGGCCTATTCGATGACCAACGCGATCTTCAAGTCGGCCGAGCGAAAGAACCCAGGCAGCGGCGGGATTTTCTCGATCTTCGTCTCGGATCTGTGCAAGGGATGCGCAGCCTGCGTGACGGCGTGCGGGGACCACGAGGCGCTGAAGATGGTCCAGGAGACCGAGGAAGTCAACGCCGACCACGAGACCGGCACGGCATTCCTCGACCTGCTGCCGGACACATCGCAGAAGTACCTCGGCCTCTACAACAACGCGAACCCGACCGATTCGAAAACAGCCACGCTGCGCAACCTGATGATGGTGCGCCGGAATTACGACGCGCTCGTGTCGGGCGACGGCGCATGTGCCGGCTGTGGCGAGAAGAGCGTCCTCAGGGCGATCGCGGGAGTGACCGAGGCGTACCTCAGGCCGATCTTCCATGCCAAGGCGGATCGGCTCCGCCGCAAGGCGACCGCGCTCGAAACCGACGGCCCGACACGCTTGGAATGGCTCGCGGCGCACGATCCGAAGCAGCACGCACTGCTGGTTCGGACCGTCGCGCATACGCTCATGGGACTCGGCGGAGACACCGATGCGGATACGACCGCGCGGCTGGAATCCCACGGGGCGATCACTGACGAAGAGATGATCGACGCCATCACCGCAGTCATGCGGCAGGAGGCATTCAACCACCAGCAGCTGCAGGCGCTGGACGGCCGGCTCCCGAACGGGCAGTCCGTCATGGCGATGGCGGCGCACACGGGCTGCAACACGGTCTACGGATCGACGCCGCCCAACAACCCCCACCCCTACCCCTGGATGAACTCCCTCTTCCAGGACGGCGCGACGATCGGCTGGCTGATCGGCGAGAGCTTCATCAACGACCACGCACGGCGGTCGGTGATTCCGGAACGGCTCGCGACTTGGATCCTCGAGCGGGACGACGTGATCGACGAGCAGCGCTACTACGACTTCACCCACTTCTCCGACAACCTGATGACGGCCGAGGAGATCAACGAGATGCCCAAGGTCTGGATCGTCGGCGGAGACGGCGGCATGGGCGACATCGGCTATCAGAACGTATCGAAGATGGT
>JAJDZN010000284.1 GCA_022824585.1 Bryobacterales bacterium
GCCTTGGTCGTCCGTGATCACCAGGACGATGTTGGGTTTCCGGCCAAGTGCGGGCCCAGAACAGGCGGCGACCAGGGACGCCGCTCCTAGAAAGCCGCGACGAGTGATGGACTGCTCGGCCACGGAGTGCCCATCTTAGCCTGTCTGCAACCACACGGTGGAACTCTCAAAGATGCCTCGAGAGCGTATCGTTCCGCCGTTCGGGCAACCCGCGTGCCGATGGCTAGCGCACGATGCGCCGAAGTTCCATGCAGACCTCGAAACTGAGGATTTGGTCTCATGGCACTGGCTGGTGGCCCGCAATGATTTGACCCAGATCGGGAACTATATTGGGTGTTGGATTTGGGGCGAAGCGCGGGGAGTCGAACCCCGAAGGCAAGAATGACAAGTCCCGCCATGCGACCGCGCCGCCCCGACAGAGTGGCCCCAATGACTGCTGGCGGCCTGTCTGGACCCATTGAAGGGACTGCATCATCGTTCCCGTGCTGTCCCCCTGCTGTAGATTTCCAAGCAGGATTTGCACCAATCGTCATTGAACCCATGTTTCGTTCGATGCGTTGCGACTTCCGGATGGTTGTAGACCCGGACTCGTCCTTCGTCAACCAACGCCACAGCGACGCCGCCCAACCGCACGAACTGTCAAGCGCGCAGATTACGCTGAGTATGAGAATCGCCGCAACGGCCCCGGGGCCGATCAACCAGAGTCCCCTCCACGTCAGTTGCCTCATGCTCAAACCTGAGCGGGCTTGGTTGCAACCTTAGTGCCCTCGGGCAGACGCTTCGAGGCCGTCTTCATTTCGCCACTAATCCGTTCCGAGCGTATCGAGAAGCGCGAAAGGTATTCATGCCATGCGACTTGTTGAACGAATAGAGAAGCGATGGTCGGGGTCCGATCGACCCAGGTGCGCCTACAGGGGCCGCCAGCATTGGCTCGCAAGGACGCTTCCCTACAGGGGGCGTGTGCTTGGCAGTGTGGCCATCCGCTTGTCGAGTGTCAGCGCGGACAGACCGGCTCGCGCGTAGTCGTTCGCAATCAGCCGGTCAAGGAGCCCCGCACCGCCAGATGCGTCGAGAGCGGCGATGACGGACCCACCGTTTAGCGGCGCGACGATCCCGCTCTGCAACACATCAAGCAGTCCGGCCCGTGTTTCGACCTTGGAAATCCCGTAGTGATGCTGAATGGCGATGTAGGCCTCTCCGATGACCTGATTCGACGCGAAGACCTCGGCTCCCTCGTTCTCGATCAACGCTCTCAGGGAGGTCAGGGAATACTTGAAACTAGGCTCGGGGTGGCCCGTAACCAGCCGAACCAGAACGGAGGTGTCAATCCCGTAGCGCGGGGTCATGTGCTTGATCGCGGAACGATTCCAGATCGAACGGAATCCGATCTGGTCGAATCTTCGATCGCAGAGGTGCGAGACGAGCCGGGTCGATTCGACGGGGCCTTAGCATGAACCCGTCGGAGCACTCTATCAATTCAATTTGGTCACCGGTGCCCACGCCAAGTGCATCCAAGACCCGTGCGGGGAAGGTGACCTGACGTTTTGACGTGATCTTGACTACCACAACCAGCTCCTTACCTTTAGCGTACTTCAGTAAGGAGAAGATCGCAAGCTCGTTCGCTCCGTTGTTTGCTTGGCGCAATCAAAACTGAGTCTGTGGACTCAGGATGCGCGCCCGCATTGACAAGTACGTGCTCGAACCTGAAGAATGGAAGCTTGCAGGTGACACGCACCTAGGTCCGTTAGGCCGGTCGCCACCAAGGAATCTGCCGCCCCTCGAGCTGTAGCTGCGGCCTGAGAGCGTTGGTGGCTCCCCCATCGGAGGATCACTTTGCCGCATAGCGCTACGCAGTTGTTCACATCAGAGTCAGTCAGCGAAGGGCATCCTGACAAGCTGTCCGACAAGATTTCCGATGCGGTCCTCGATGGAGTGCTAGCCCAGGACCCGCGTGGCAGGGTTGCATGCGAGACGCTCGTAACGACTGACCTCTGCGTGATCGCTGGCGAAATCCGGACCAGTGCGGCATTGGACTTTGAGCAGATCGCGCGGGATACGATTCGCGAGATCGGCTACAACGACCCGGCCTACGGGTTTGACGCGGGCACTTGCGCGGTCAAGACGCATCTCCACCAACAGTCGACTGACATCGCCATGGGCGTTGACACCGGCGGGGCCGGCGACCAAGGGCTGATGTTCGGCTTCGCCTGTCGCGAAACCGATGCGTTGATGCCGCTGCCGATCATGCTTGCCCACGAGCTGGTGCAGCGTCTCACCGAGGTCCGCAAGGCAGGCCTGTTGAAGTTCCTGCGCCCTGACGGAAAGTCCCAGGTCACCGTGCAGTACGCAGGCAGCAAGCCCGTCCGTATTGACGCCGTGGTGGTTTCGACCCAACATGATCCGGTGGAGGGACCCACGCTGGCGAGCCAAGCCCAGCTGCGCGAGCAGGTCAGGGAGGCCGTGATCGACCATGTCGTGCCTGCAGACTTGGTAGACGAGCACACCAAGTACCACATCAATCCCACCGGGCAGTTCGAGATCGGCGGCCCGCACGGAGATTGCGGCCTGACCGGGCGCAAGATCATTGTCGACACCTACGGCGGCATGGGCCGTCATGGCGGCGGGGCGTTCTCCGGCAAGGATCCCACCAAGGTGGACAGGTCGGCGTGCTACATGGCGCGGCACATCGCAAAGAACATTGTCTGGGCGGGCCTGGCGGATCGCTGCGAGGTCCAGCTGGCGTATGCCATCGGCGTTGCCGATCCGGTGTCTGTCAGGGTGGACACACATGGGACGGGACAGCTCGGCGACGAGCGGCTTGCGGAGGTCGTCAAGGAGCTCTTCCCGCTCACGCCCGCCGGCCTGATCGAGTACCTCGACCTGCGGCGGCCGATTTACAAGCCCACCGCAGCTTATGGGCACTTCGGCCGGAGCGGGGACACCTTCACGTGGGAACAGCCGACCCGTGTGGACGCCCTGAAGCAACAGGTTTGAGAGGCATGGCTGGCCGCGCGGTCGGCCCGCGGGCTTAAAGTGAGCTAAGGAGGCTTGCGATGGCGCTAGCTGAAACCCTGCCGGAAACGCGCGAGACCGAGTCCGCGCCCCGCGACGATTTCAGGGTCAAGGATCTTGGCCTTGCCGAATTCGGCCGCGACGAAATCCGTCTGGCCGAGCATGAAATGCCCGGCTTGATGGCGCTGCGCGAGCAGTTCGCCGGAGAGCGGCCCTTGGCCGGGGCGCGCATCACGGGCTCGCTGCACATGACGGTGCAGACGGCGGTCTTGATCGAAACGCTCCGCCAGCTCGGCGCGTCGCTCCGCTGGGCTTCGTGCAACATCTTTTCCACGCAGGACCATGCCGCCGCCGCGGTCGCGGTCGGGCCGGGAGGATCTGCGGAGGCCCCCGCTGGCGTCCCGGTGTTCGCGTGGAAGGGCGAGACGCTCGAGGAGTATTGGTGGGCCACGGCCCGGGCACTGCTCTGGCCGGACGGCGCGGGCCCGAATCTGATCCTCGACGATGGCGGTGACGCCACGCTGTTGGTGCACTTGGGGCTGGAGTACGACCGGGCGGGAGAGGTGCCGGATCCTTCCACCGCCGCTTCGGATGAAGAGGCCGTGATCCTGGCTCGTCTCGCGACGTTGCGTCGCGAGCGGGGCCCGTTCTGGGCAGGGATCGCCGCGGGGATTCGCGGCGTCTCCGAAGAGACCACCACGGGCGTGCATCGGCTCTACCAGCGGCAGCAGGAGGGGTCGTTGCTGTTTCCGGCCATCAATGTCAATGACTCGGTGACCAAGTCAAAGTTCGACAACCTCTACGGGTGCCGCCACTCGCTGCTGGACGGAATCAACCGCGGCCTGGACCTGATGATCAGCGGCAAGGTGGTTGTCGTGTGCGGCTACGGCGACGTCGGCAAGGGCTGCGCCCAGTCCGTGCGCGGCCAGGGGGCGCGAGTGATCGTCACCGAGATCGACCCGATTTGCGCCTTGCAGGCGGCCATGGAGGGCTTCGAGGTGCGGCGGTTGGAGGATGTGCTGGAAGTCGGCGACATCTTCGTCACCGCCACCGGCAACAAGCACATCATCACCGCCCAGCACATGGCTCGCATGAAGCATCAAGCCGTCGTCGGCAACATCGGCCATTTCGACAACGAGATCGACATGGCGGGCTTGGCCAAGGTGGAGGGCGTCACGCGCAAGAATATCAAGCCCCAAGTGGACGAGCACCGGTTCCCCGACGGGCATTCGGTGATCGTGCTTTCGGAAGGTCGCCTGCTCAACCTCGGCAATGCCACCGGCCATCCCAGCTTCGTGATGTCCTGTAGCTTCACCAACCAGGTCCTGGCGCAGATCGAGTTGCACCGCAACGCGCAGTCTTACGGCCGCACCGTTGCCACGCTGCCGAAGGCGCTCGACGAGCAGGTCGCTCGCCTGCACCTGCCCGCGCTGGGCGCCGATCTCACCGAGCTTTCCGAGGAGCAGGCCGAGTATCTCGGCATCTCCGCGGACGGCCCCTACAAGTCTGACCACTATCGGTATTGATAGCGCGGAGGCGGGCGAGCGATGTCCCGAGCGGGGGTGCGGCGAGCGCTAGTGCGCGGCGCAACCGCGTGCATCCTGCTCTCATGCGCGGGCTGGCTCGTGGCGCAGCGCGGCTATCGCGACATCCTGCTGCCGCCGGAATCGCCTTGGAGCGTTCACGAGCCGCCCGGCAGCGGCCGTCCGTCCGAATTCGTGCTCGCCCGCATGGCATACACAGACCGCTATGCCGACCAACTGCTCGACATGCGGCCGTGGCAGATCGACACGCCGGCAGCAGAGCGACATTTCCTGCAAGGCTTGCAGCGCCTCTCGGTGATTGACGCGCGGCCGAACGAGACCTACGTCCATCCCAACGATCCGGAGGTGTTCGACTATCCGTTCCTGTACGTGGTCGAGGCCGGCCACTGGGACTTGACCGCGTCGGAGGTCGAGCGTATCCGGGAGTATCTGCTGCGCGGCGGCTTCATCATGTTCGACGACTTCCACGGCAGCGAGGAATGGGAGCATTTCATGAACGGCATCCGCCAGATCTTCCCCGAGCTGCCCGTCGAGGACCTCGATGCCGACAACGAGGTCTTCCACGTGCTGTTCGACATGGAGCACCGCGAGCAGATCCCCGGGGCGCAGATGCTCTACAGCCAGCGACCCTACGAACGCGACGGAGTTGTCCCGCACTGGCGCGGCATTCGCGACGCCGACGGCCGGTTGATGGTCTTGATCAACCACAACATGGACCTTGGCGACGCCTGGGAGCACGCCGACTGGCCCGAATACCCGGAGCGATTCACCGCGATGTCCTACCGCCTAGCGATCAACTACATCATTTACGCGATGACACACTGAGGTTCGGCTCAGTGCCTGCGCTTGTCAAAGAGCGCCGACACTTCTGACGCAAACAGCCATAGATTGACCAGCCCTATCCCGGAAATGGCACCCCGCAGGTGGTTGCCCAGCCAGAAGGCGCTGTGCTGGGGCTGCAGGCTGAAGAAGTAGTTGTTGTCCCAGAGCAGGGTCCAGGGCAGCAACAGCAGGACCACGCCGACTTCCATGCAGACCAATACCAGGAAGACCTGTCGGAGCAGGATGTGCGGCCGGCCGCGCGAAACCCGCTTCGCCTCCTGTAGGGAAGGCATCCTCGGACTGATGCTCACGAAGTCCCAGTTTAGCCGCTAGGCGCTGCGCTGCATTCGAACTTCGCCAGCTCGCGCACCGGCCTGTAGCTGAAGCGGTGCTGGGGCGTGCAGCCATGCTCGCGGAGCGAGGCGAGATGCCGTGGCGACGGGTAGCCCTTGTGGTCTCTCAGCCCGTATTCGGGATAGAGCGCATCCCACTCCAGCATGCACCGGTCCCGGGCGACCTTCGCGAGGATCGACGCTGCCGCGATGGAGCTGCTCTTGCTGTCCCCCTTGACAATCCCTCTTTGCTGGACCGGCAGGTCGATTTCCGCCGCGTCGACAAGCAAGAAGTCGGGGGCCGGATCGAGGCCTGCCACGGCCAGCTTCATGGCCAGCCGCGACGCCTGCAGGATATTGAGCAGGTCGATCATGGCAGCGTCCACCGCTCGCACCGCGAACGTCAAGGCGATCTGCCGGATGCGGCGGTCCAGTTCCGATCTGCGGGCCGGGCTCAGCCGCTTGCTGTCGTCCAGGCCCAGGAGGGCGGCCCCGGGGGGCAGCACTACCGCGGCGGCGAACACCGGCCCGAACAAGCAGCCGCGGCCTGCCTCGTCAACGCCGGCGATGCACTGGAGCCCCGCCTCTGCTGCTGCGGCTTCAAGGGTCCAGTCCGGGACGGCTCGATCCCGGCTGGCAACGGCCATGCTAGACCTTGGTGCGGTATTTGTCCGTCAGCATGCTGAGCTTTTCGTCAAGGCTCAGGCTCGGATCGATGCGCTCTCGCTTGCCGCGGCGGTCGCTTGCCGGGCCGAACACCTGGCGGAACGGCTTGTCGCGCTCGTAGCGGCCCGAGTTGCGCGGACCGTGGCGCCGCCGGCCGTCGTTCCGGCGGTCCGGCCCGCGCCGGCGTGTATCGGCGGCGTCGCGCTCCGGGGCGGAGCGCGGGGGGTACATCGAGAGTCCGATGCGTCGGTTGCCCGGCAGCTGGGGCCGGATAAAGACATCTATCGGATCGCCAGGGTGGAGGGCCGGCTTGGAATCGACCAACAGGTCGCGCTGGATCTGCGAAGTGTGCAAGAACCCGTCTTGGTCCGCTCCGATATCGACAAATGCGCCGAAGTCTGCCGTGTTCGAGACCACGCCGGTTACTTGAGCGCCGGCCTGCAACTCGTCATCGGTGCGCAGCGCCACGGCCCGCTCCGGGAGCTTGAACGCCCCCCGGACCTGTCGGCGCTCGGGCCTGAGCTCGCTGATGGCGGACTTGACCAACAACACGGACCGATCGGGCCCGGCGAACTGCTCCGGGTCGATGGCGTCCAGGCGGTCCGGTTCGTTGAGCAGCGTGAGCAGGTCGCAGCCGGCTGCTTCGGCGATTCGCTCGTGCAATTCCCGGTATTGCGGGTGTGCGCCCGTGTTGTCCAGCAGGTCGCCGCCGTTCACCCTCAGGAAGCCGACCGCCTGGGCAAAGATCCGGTCGTTCAGGCCATCGACGCGGCGCAGGGCATCGCGCGATTCGAACGGACCGCGCTGCTTGCGATCGTCGACTACGCGCTTTGCGAGCCTGTCGGTGAATCCCGGCACTAGCGACAGCAACGACACCGAGGCCTGGTTGGCGTCGATGCCGACGTCGTGGGCGGCGCACTCCAGCTCGCGCCGGAACGCATCGCGCAGCAGGTCGGAGTTGAGCTCGAGATAGTTCTGTCCGACTCCGGCCGATCTGAAGTCCGCCTTGGCCAGTTCCGCCAGAGGGTCCTGAACGCGCCGGGCCAGGCTTGCCGCGGTCGCGAACGTCCAGGGAAGGCGCCGGTATTCCTTCTTCGCCATTGGCGTTTGCGCATACATCCGCGCACCGGAATCGCGCACCGCGCGCGACGGGATGTTCATTTTGCCCGACTTGCGGATTTGGGAGCGCAGGTACTCGTCGATGGTGTGCGGCTTGGGGCCAGTGCCGTAGACGATCAGGTCCACTTGATGACTCGCCAAGAACTCGCTCAGTTCGACCTGTTGCGTGCGCCGCTTGCGGCTCTCCTTGGGTGTTGGCTTGGCAGGCTCTGGCGCGCTCGGCTCCGCTGCTTCTGCAGCGGCCGCAGTATCGGCGGTCTCGCCGCCACTTGCGTCTTCGGTCTTCTCCCCGCCCTCTTTCGCCTCGGTCAGGAACTCGGCGACGCCGGCATCTGCGGTCGCTTCAGCCTCCGGCTGGGTTTCGGATGAGGCCTGCGGCGAGGCTTCGGATGAGGCTTCCGTCCGTGCGGCCCCGTCGGCCTCTGGCGCTGCGGGCGGCGTCTCGGTTGTGGCAGCCGAGTCACGCTCGTGCCTGGCGGGCTTTCCGTTGCTGCGCACGACAGCGCATTCGGCCAAGCGACCCTCCGTGTCAATGAGCGCGGCGTGCCACTCGCCCGAGCGTGTGATTTCGATGCCAAGGATATTGAGATTGGATGCCGGCGGCGCGAGCAGGGCGGCCCGCAGGGCCCTGCGGTAGGCTTCGATCCCCTGTTTGTCGGTTCGCTCGTCGAGATACGTCTGAACGTTGTGCTTGATGCGGTCGGCAAGTCCGTTGCCCAGAGCGACCTCGACCACCCGTCTCAAGTGCGGCGCGTAGGAAGACTCCGCGTCTTGAATCAGGCGCCGCTCGAGAAATGTCGCCGTGGCACTGGTCGGCGGCACGAAGTCCATCTCGAGCATTCCGCTGCGCAGTCCGCGCCGGATGGAAAGTCGCTTCTTCCAGTCGATCGAGGCTAGCTTGGCGCGAAACCCGTCGAGTTCTTGCAGGCGCGGAGCCTTGGCCGCTTCGGGCCGTGCTGTCAGGACGATCTCGGAATCCCGCAGGTAGATCTTGCGCAGAGCTTGCAGGATCTCGGGTTTGTCGCTCAGCCACTGGGCCGCGATCGCGTACGCGCCTTCCAGCACGTCGCCATCGCTCTCCAAGCCGTTGTCCGCAGCGACATGCTTGGCAACTTCCGCATCGATATCGGCGCCATCCTGCTGGGCCCATAGCAGCCGCGCGAGGGGATCAAGGCCCTTCGCGATGGCCTCCTCGGCCGGCCCCGGCTTGCGCTCGCGGTACGGCATGAACAGATCGTTGAGCTCGCGCCGATTGGTGGCCTGCTCGAGGTGCTTGCGCAACTCGTCCGACATGACGCCGCGCTGGCTCAGCGAAGCCATCATCGAAATGCGGCGGTCGATCAGGTCCCGGACATCCGCGAGCTTCTGCAAGACGCGCTGGATGCCGCGTTCGTCGATACCCGCGCACAAATCGGCGCGGTAGCGTGCGAGAAACGCGGCTGACGCGCCGTTTTCGACCTGCTGCACCAACTCCAGCAGGTCCTTCAGAGGGATGCCGACTTCCTCGGAGACCCGCACGAGGGAATCTACGGGTAGCCCAGTGAGTGGTTTCATTAGTTGATCAAGAACCCTGTATAGCTTTCTGTATCATAAGTCAACCATGGGGTTGTGCGCGTGTCGGTTATGGCAGGCGTGCGCGGTGGCGTTGCTGGCGTCGGCCGCGCCGGGCCTCGGGCAGGTCATCGAATTCCGCTCGAGCGGCATGGATTACCAAGTCCTGACCCGCCGCGGGTTCACGGTGATGTGCGCCGAAATGCCCCTCAAGACCGCTCGCTACTCGCTGGTGCACGTGGCCGTGAGCAACGGCAGCGAGGAGACCTGGCAGGTTGACACCGCCAGCTTTGCGATCGAATACGACAGTGGCAAGCGGGTGGCGGCCGTGTCCGAGCAGCGGGTTATCGACGAATTCTTCCGAACCGCGCGGCGCTCGGAACTGGTCAAGCTGCAGGCTGCCTACGAAGCTGCGGTTTACACCAATCAGTACATCCGCCCGAACAACAGCTACGAGAAGCGCCGGCTGTCGGCGCTGGCAATCGGCCCCAAGGGCTTGAAGGCGTCTGCTGCCGCTGCGGCGATCACCTTTGTCAGCGGCAAGGTCCATCCCGGAGACTCCACCGACGGCGCGATCTTCTTTCCGGTCCCGGGCCGGAACCCGGGTCAGGGCAAGATCGTCGCCCAGCTCGGCGGCGAGACGTTTGAGTTCCTGTCGCGCTAGCGCTAGGACCGCGAGCGCGGCAGAAGTCGAATCCCCCATCGATCGAGGTTCCCAAGCCCTGCGAGCGCGCGGGCCGCAGGAGGTCCCGAACGCTATATGAATGCCACGGAGCCGTCAGCCCGGAATCCAGTCGTTCGTTTCCAGGGCCTGGGCGGATAGTGCTGGAAGGCCTCTTCGTTCAGCTCGACCCCCCAGCCGGGCTTGTTCGGGATGTCGGCGTAGCCGTCCTTCACCATCGGCGGCTCGTCGAGGACGTCGCGGCGCGCGTCGTCCACGGGAGCCCTGTACTCGAGGATCAGGAAATTCGGCGTGGACGCGGCGAAGTGGATGTTGACCATGGTCGCGAGAGGGCTCATCGGGTTGTGGGGGGCGACCATCATGTACTGGGCCTCGGCCATCGCCGCGATCTTCTTCATCTCCATGATCCCGCCGCACACGCAGACATCGGGCTGGACGATATCGAGCGCCTGGATGTTGATCAGGTCGCGGAACTCGAACTTCGTGTAGTTGCATTCGCCGGATGCTAGCGGGATGCTCACATGGTCCGCCAGCTTCTTCATCACGTCCGGGTTCTCGGGCCGGATCGGCTCCTCAAGCCAGAACGGGTAGTGAGGTTCGATCTCCTTGGCGACCCGGATCGCGCGCTGGACCTCGAAGTAGCGCGCGTGGATGTCTACAGCGATGTCGTGATCAGCGCCAACCGCCTCGCGAACCGCTCCGACCCGCTCGCCGGCGGTGCGCGTGACTTCGTTGTAAGGCATCTCGTTGTCGCCGGGATTGTGCGGCGACATCTTGCAGGCGTTGTATCCGAAGCGCTCGCGAAGCGCGACGGCATTCTCTGCCGCTTCCTGCGGGCTGGAGCCGCCGATCGACTGGTAGAGCCGGACCTTGTTGCGCACGCGCCCGCCTAGCAGGGCCCAGACGGGCAGGCCGGCCGCCTTGCCGGCGATGTCCCAGAGCGCGTGCTCGATGCCGCTGATCGCCGAGTTGACTACGGACCCTCCTGGGAAGCGGGTCGTGTTGTACATGTAGTCCCACAGGTGCTGGATGTTGCGCGGGTCCTGGCCCACGAGCCATCGCGCGTAGTCCTCGATGACCTTTACTGTCGCCTCATCCGGGCCGCACGAATAGGCCTCGCCGATCCCGTGAATCCCTTGGTCCGTCAGAATCTTCACGTAGACCCAGTTCCGGCCGCTGATGTTGCCCGTGCCTCCTTGCTCTCCGCGGGTACTGCCGACCAAGAAGGTCTTGATCTCGGTGATCTTCATGGAGGGCTGGTTTCCGACCTGCGCAGGAGCCTGGAACGGGGCCGCGGCTGTTGCTGCGGCCAGCCCGCCGTGGCGTAAGAAAGAGCGGCGTTGCACGGTCTAGAAGTTTGTCGCAACCCGAGCGCCGTGTCAACTTGGCAATGTCGATCTGAGCTTCCGCAGAACGGGAGGCTCAAAGCACCCGCGAACGCATTCGGCGGCGCAAGATGCGCGCAAGAGAAGCGAGGTTAGGGGGACAACGATCCCCGGGACGCCCGAAAGGCGAGGATAGCGGCTACAATCGGCGAACGATGACGTGCGCTCGGCTGCTGCTCCTGTCGCTCGGACTTGGCTCCCTCCTTTGCGGACAGTTCTACCAACCCTCGTCAGAGCCTCCGCGCGGCTGGCTGCCGATCCCGATGACGTTTCCGAGCAAGATCACCGCTGATCGGCTCGAGAATGCCGAGCGGCCTGCGATCGCCCGGGACTCCAGCGGCACCATTTGGATCGCTTGGTCGTCGTGCCGCCCGCAGACGGATTCTTGGCCGATTGACGATCCCCGCATCGATGCGTGGAACTGGCCGGATGACGGGCAGGACTCCATCTTCATTCGGCAATTTGACGGCCAGAACTGGGGCGACGAGCAGACTGTCAGCGAAGTTCCCGGGGTGAACCACCGGCCGGCCGTGATAGCCCAGGGAAGCGAAGTAAGGGTGCTTTGGACCTCAAGGCGGGGCGGCCTCTGGGCAGCTTATGAGAGGGTGTACGACGGGCGTTCCTGGTCGCGCGAGCGCATGATCCCAAGAAGCGAGGGCGCGCTGGAGATTCGCTCTGCGAGTCTGGACGGCGGGGGTGCGGTAGCCGTCATCCGCAAGCTGCAGCCTCCTCGCATCGAATTGCAGGCGCTCGTGCTGGAGGGGGATGCGTGGGGCGCGCCCGTGCGCGTGGATGAGGGCGCGGGCCGCTGCTTCCGCCCGAACATCCTTGCCCTGCCGGGAGGCGCTTGGCGCGTGGCTTGGGACGAGGAGCGCGACGGGAACTACGACATCTATACCACGCAGGCCGGCGGCCCGGTCGAGCGTTTGACGACATCGGCCCTTTGGGATACAGCACCGTCCCAAGCCGTTGACGCGGAAGGCCGCGCCTGGGTCGCTTGGGAACGCCGCGAAACGGTCGGGGGACGGTTCGCTTACAGGGGACGGAGCATCTTCGGGAAGGTCTCGGGCGATTCAGGGTGGACTTGGGCAGCGTCGCCGTTCGAGAACTCCGTGGACCCCGGACGGCTCACTAGGCATTCGCACTATTGGGCAGCGCACGCGATGAGCGAGGAGCGATACCCGCAGCTGCTGCTCCGCGAGAACGGCGACATGTGGCTCTTTTGGCTAGGCGGCGGGCGCATGTCGAGCGTCTCGTTCTCCGGCCGGGTGCTGCGTGACAGGAAGTGGTCCGACCCGAAACTCCTGTTTCACGATCCGAACCCCTACACGGCCTTCCAGTTGCCGTCGGTTCGTCGCGGCGTTGACCTGGCTTCGAGTGGCAGGGGCCCGTACCAAGTCCCGTTGGCGAACCAACTCGTGACTGCACTGGACGACAAGGACGGATGGCTCTGGATGGCCTACGAAGTTCCACGGCGTCGACATATCGCCGACCGGCTCTGGGCGTTTGACATGACTCAGCGGCCCGGAGGCTACGGTGCAGATATCTACTCCCACCGGATCGATCTCGACGAGCGCCGGTCGAGGTTCCAAGAGGTTGTCGACGACCAAGATCCCATCCCGGCACTAGAGCCTCGCACTTATCGCCGCGACGCCCCACAAAGCCTCGAGGTTGGCGACGAGCGCTACCGGCTTGCGTGGGGCGATCTCCACGGGCACACCGAGAACGACGGAATCGGAACGTTCGACATGTACTACGCACACGGGCTCTTCGTGACGGGGATGGACTTCGTCGCATCGACGAACCACGACTTCACTCCCGACTTCCTGACGCAGTCGGAGTGGGCTGAAGTGCAGGCCTTGGCCGGCGTCTACGAAGATGCGGCCGAACGCGTTGCTTTCAGCGGCTGGGAGTGGACGACCGAGAGCCAGGACGAGCGAGGCGGGCATCGTGCGATGTACTTCCGAACCGACGATGCCCCGATTTTCCGATCGACGACGGTGACGTCGAACACGGTCTACAAGCTGTTCTCTCTGATCCGTCCGTGGGACGTCATTCTGCAGCCGCATCACAACGACTGGACAGGCTACGATGCGGACTTGCAACCCGTGTTCGAGATCACGTCCGCGTGGCAGCAGGCGCGTGAAGAAGCCACAGAGTTCAAGGAGCAAGGGCCGGTGTCGGCCGTCTGGGAAGCGCTGGACCGGGGCTACCGAATCGGCTTCGTCGGCTCCGGGGACTCTCATTGGATGGGGACCGGCGAAGACAACGGCATCACTGGCGCCTACGTAAAGGAACTCACCCGCGACGGCGTCTTCGAAGCGATCCGTGCCCGGCGGGTGTTTGCATCGACTGGCGGTCGGTTTCTGATCGACTTCCAGGTCAACGGAGCGTTCATGGGCGAGTCGGTCGAGGTAGAGCGGGAGGAGCCGTTGCGCATCCATGTGCGGGTCGATGGCGAGCGCCCCGCTGAACTAGTCGAGATCGTGAAGGACCACAAGGTCATCCACGCGTCCGCGGGAACTGGGGGTTCCGTGGAGTTCGAGTTCTTGGACCGCTCGGGCCCTCGATCGGACGGCAAGGCTAGTTATTGTTACTTGCGGGTACGGCAAGGCGGCGACCAATACGCATGGGCGAGTCCTGTCTGGGTCGATTGGAAATAGGATTGCGGGACCGAGGGCTTTCCTCGGCTGGATCGACCCCGGATCGAACCCGCCGCAAATTCGCTAGGCGAACCTATCGGATTTCCTCTGCGTGAGCGCATGAAGAGATAGTAGGACGCGCAAGATTCTGAGGGATCGAAACAAGAGGCGAAGGAGGCCGAGCCGGTCGAACGGGGTAAGGACTGGTTGAGCGAGCCGTGGAGTGGATGCTCGCAGCAGCGTGGCTCGTGGCGCGATATCTCAAGCAAGGCCAACGAACCGATTCAGACAACGATGTTCGAGTTCAGCATATCGCGCAGTGCGGGCGCGTCAAAGGATGTCTTCGGGCTCGGAACGAGGATCGGGAATCTTCGGGAAATCCTCTTCAAGAGGCACCAATGTCGATAGGACTTCTGCTAGAGAAGGAGCGTGCCTGACCGCCTCAACGACGAGGCGATCATCCGACCTGTAGATGATGACCTCGTCGTCGTCCAATTCGAATTCTCGGGGGATCCGCAGAACTTGGCTTCGCCCGTTCCGAAAGAGGCGTAGTTGGCGGGCAGACTTGGGCTTCTCGAAATCGCGTCGCTGCGACTGTTTCGCACATTTCGGCATGTGTTCATCATCGGGCACCAACAATTCTGATGTTAAGTCGGTGCGGTGAGGTAGACGTGGGTGCGGTGGGGTGTACAGCGTTCCGTTACTAGAGGCGGCGACGCATAGCTTGGCTCGCTCGGACTCTAGTGGCTAATTGCTTGCGCCCGAATTAAGCTGTACTGCTCCGATGAGGTCTGCAGTCCGGAGCTCGTTCGCGAGCCCGCGAGATAATCAGGATTGCGCCTCCGAGCAGTAAATGAGCGATTTTTGTTGAATATAAATTCGGAGTCTTTTATTTGCTGTACAGTAAATAATTGACATTCTGATGCTCAACGCAGGCATTGTGGAACGGCAGCTACTCGGCCAGTTTCTCGAAGCCCTGAACGCGCTGCCCGAGGTGCAAGCGAAGTTGCGTGTTCGTCTGCGATCCGCCGGTCCGGATCGGGGACATGACGCCTGGGTTGACGTTTCGGTGGGTGGGAAGGCTGCCAGCCTGCGGATAGAGGTGAAGAAGGCCCTCTTTCCCCGTGACGCGCGACAGGCACTTTGGGAGTTCCAGAAATTCGCACGTAGAGGGCCGCAATTGGCGGAGGGACGCCAAACGGTGTCCTTCTTGGTTGCCCATTCGATTTCGCCTGGAGCGAGAGATCTTCTGAGGCACGAGAGGGTCGGTTACTACGACAGCGGTGGCAGCCTGTTTCTCCCCGCCGAGAACATCTACGTGTACGTAGACAAGCCGCCCCCGAAGGCCCTGTCGAAATCCATTCGATCCTTGTATTCGGGTCGTCGCGCGCAAGTGCTGCACGCACTTCTGATGCGGCATCGCGAGTGGTTCGGGGTCAAGCAGGCCGCCGAGCAGGCGCGAGTCTCGCCCGCGACCGCATCGCAGGTGCTGGTGGAACTGGAGAGGTTCGATTGGGTGGTGTCTCGCGGAAAGGGGCCAGCTAAGGAACGCCAATTGCGAGAGCCTGGCGCGTTGCTCGATGCGTGGGCCAAGCAACTAGCGGTCATTCGGCCCCTTGCAATGCGGCGTTACTTTGTGCCCTCGGTGCCCGCCGACGGGCTCGTTAAGAGGTTTGCAGAAGTTTGCGCTGCCAATCAGGCCGAATATGCGATCACCCACGAGGCGGCAGGACAACGGTACGCGCCCCGCCTGTCGACCGTCTCCCAGCTACGTTGTCGACTAGTGGTTGGCGCATCAGCAGATGGAGTCCTTGACGCACTCGACGCTCACATCGTCGACCAAGGCGCGAACCTTACGGTCATCGATGTTAAGTCGCCTGGCACATTGCTGTTTCGCGAGTTCGTCGACGAGATTTGGCTGGCGAGTCCCGTCCAAGTCTACCTTGACCTCTTATCGGGTGAGGGCCGTGCCAAGGAACTGGCGGGGCACCTGCGCGATGAAAAGATCGGCTTCTAATGGCGAAGCCCGTGACCCTAGAGGGCTACACCGATCAGCACCCGGTTGATTGCGAGGGCGTTAGTTTGCAGATCGCTTGCAGCACCTTCAATAACTCCTTGTACCGATCATCGCGAAAGCTGCCGATGTCGTGGTCTTTCCGAGACGCCGCGAGACGGGATCCTCAGTTCTCGGGATGAACTCCGAACTGCGCGATCCTCGCCCCGCCGTAGATCCCCCAGCGGACCTGGTTTTCGCTGGAATCGTAGATATCGATGTCCCAGACAACTTCGGATGGGTCCGTTCCAGTAAATTCTCTGATGCGAGTGCCTCGGTCCTGGCCGCCGCCCGGTGCGAGAACATCCTCCCAGTCAAGGGACATGTCCGTCACGACCGCAGCGCTGCCGTAGAAGAGCAGGACGTTTCCGGTCGTCGGCATCGCGTCGGCCTCTCCCATGGCGAATGTCATGAGACGGTTCATTGCCGGTCCTTGGGAAGCCCAAACCTGCTTCACCGAGCGGGTCTCTTCGTCAATGGCGTACTCCACCGCCCGGGTCCACGTCTGCGCCGGGCGGAGCGGAGGTGCGAACGGCCGGGCGGAGAAGGTGCGGTTGTCAAAGAGCAGCAACGTCCCCTTCGATGTGATCTGCGGCATGTGTTGGTGATAGAACCACGACATCTCCCCGTCCGGAGTCAGCAGCTTCGGCTGCAAGTGAAGCGGCCAGCCACTGTGGTCGCCCAGGATCCAGATGATCTCGCCGGTCTTGCGGTCGACCTTGACGACGGCGTCCTGCATGCGGAATGAAATCAGGAGCGAGTCGTCTCGCTCGTCATGGAAGAATCCATTGCCGTGGGACCAGTCCCAGGCTCCCGGGAAGCCTCGGTTGATCCAGTAGTTGGTAAACGTCTCGTACCCGATCCGATAAGGATCGAGATGATCGAGCGCCTTCCAGACCCAGACGACCTTGCCCTCCCGCGTGAACTCGACTATCGCGTCGCCCATTACCCGCTGGCGCTTCCGCGGCGCATCGGGATCAGTCTCGCTGGTGTACCAGTTGTCGTATTCGCGGATCTCCGTTCCCATCACGATGAGGTTTCCGTTTGAGAGCTCGTCGATTTCGTGATGCATCGTCAGCGTCGGAATCGGAATTCCGTCCGCCTCTCCCTGCGGTCGATCGGCGGCGTACCAGTGTCCGACGCGATTGCCGAGAACGTCGATTTCGGTCGCCCGGTTGTCAGTGGTCACGAACGCGAAGTTGCCGTTCCTGAGGGGCTCGACGTCGCTGATCCTCGCATCTGACTGGTAGCTCCAGACAATCTCGCCGTTGTGATCGATGGCCGCCAGCAGCCCGAAAGTGGCTCCCATGCGGCGTCTGCGCTCGCCTTGCAATCGGGGCAGCACCCGCCTGAGACTCAGCAGCGTGTAGCCCGGCTCCATTTTTTGCGGCTTGCTGACCATTACCCGTACCGGCGGGATCCGCGTCCGGTCGTTGGGCCTTTCCGGCGTCGAGAACTCCAACTGCCCGGTTGATTCTGCGGTCTCGCCCTGCGAACCGCTGATTCTGACGCCGATCCTGTGCGACTTGCCGTACTTCATGCCCACGACAGGCAGTCCTTCCGCCGGGTTCCGATCTGCTGGGTATTCAAGGGCCCACTGGCGCTCGCCATCGGAAACGGTAAGGGTCGTTTCGACTGGTTGACCGGTTTCGAACGATACGATCGCTGCCAGCGGAACCGCGGGATTCGGATTCGGCCGAATTGTCGGCTGTGTCTGGAATGTGGGTTCGGCGACCAATGGCGGGCAGATCGCGGCTGTGGCGATGGAAAGTGCAGCCCACGGGACGGTAGAGCTTCGGTTGCGCATGGTTGAGCTTGCTTGCAGTGTAAGGAGTCAATTGCACCGACTGCCACTGCGGCGCGTGCGACAATTACCGGATCATGGCCGGAATCCTGCGGTACGGTTCCTATGTTCCGTACTGCCGCCTGCAACGGGCCCGGCTCGAGGGCGGTGGACGGGGCGAGCGAGCAATCGCCAATTTCGATGAGGATGCGACCTCGCTAGCGGTCGAAGCCGGGCGCGAGGCGATGCGCGGAAGCGCTCCCGCTCCGACCACTCTATTGTTTGCCTCAACCTCCCACGCTTACGCGGAGAAACTCAACGCGGCCGGGGTGCATGCGGCGCTCGACTTGCCGCCAGAGACTCGGCTGGTGGATCTCTCATCTTCGAGCGGAGCGGGCGTGGCCGCGCTTGGGCTTGCGTCCGCAATCCGCACCGGTGGGCCGTCCTTGGTTTGCTGCGCCGACATGGTCGTGGGAGCGCCGATGGGAGCCCGCGAGGCGATGGGAGGGGATGCCGCCTGCGCCTTCTTGGTGGGTGACGGCGAAGGGGCGGCGGCGCGGATTCTCGGCAGCGGTTCCCATGCAGAGGAGTTGCTGGATGTCTGGCGCGGCCCGGAGCAACAGTTCGCGCGCCAGTGGGAAGAGCGCTTCGCGCAGCAACGCTTGGTGCCGGCGCTGGCGAGCGCGTTCGAGCGCTGCCTGGCAGAGTCCGGCCTTGCGCCTTCCGATCTCAAGCGCGTCGCGGTGGACTCCGCGCATCGCAAGGTCGGAAGCCTGTTTGCGCGAGCAGCGGGGCTGCGCCCCGATCAGCTCGCCGACGACTTGTCTGGCAGCGTGGGACGGGCAGGAGCCGCTCATGCCGGGCTCCTGCTGGCGGGCCTGCTGGACTCGGCCGACCCGGGAGACAACCTGGCGGTGCTGAGCGCCTCCGACGGAGCAAGCGCGCTGATCGTGCAAGTGACCGAGCATATCGGCGACCATCGCCCGGTTCACTCGGTCGCCGATTGGATCCAGTCCAAGCGCGCCGACGTCGCCTACGAGACCTATCTCAAGTGGCGGGAAATCCTGCCTTTCGAGCCGCCTAGGCGTCCCGATCCGCCCCGGCCTGCCGCGCCGCCAATGCGGCGTTCGGAACGCTGGAAGTACGCCTTCGTCGGTTCGCGCTGCCGCTCCTGCGGAGCCGTCAACCTGCCGCCCCAAGTCGTTTGCGTCCAGTGTGGCGCGGTCGAATCGATGGACGACGTGCCGTATGCCGATGCGACTGCTCGGATCGCCACCTACACGGTCGATCATCTGGCATACTCGCTACAGCCGCCAGTGGTGGCGGCGGTGATCGATTACGACCAGGGCGGTCGGTTCGCCTGCGAACTTGCCGATGTCGATCCCAAGAAGGTGGAGATTGGGCAGGAGTTGGAGATGACGTTCCGCCGCCTGTACACTGCCGATGGCGTCCGGAACTATTTCTGGAAGGCGCGCCCGCGGCGTTAGAATCAAGTCCGAAGGAGGTCTGACGCGCATGCCTAGCAACGGAATCAGGGATCGTGTCGCCATCGTGGGGATGGGATGCACGCGCTTTGGGGAGCATTGGGACCGCGGAGCGAACGAGCTGCTCGTGGAGGCGGCGCTCGAGGCCTGCCGCTCCGCGAATATCGAGCGCGAAGCCATTGACGCCTATTGGATGGGAACGCTGACAAGCGGGCGCTCCGGCCTGTTGCTCTCAGAGCCGCTCAAGACCGGCTACCGGCCGATCACTCGCGTGGAGAACTTCTGCGCCACCGGCAGCGAGGCGATCCGCAACGCGGCCTACGCGGTAGCTTGCGGCGCCTACGACTTGGTCATGGCGATCGGTGTCGAAAAGCTGAAGGACTCAGGCTATTCAGGCTTGGCCTCGGCCGGTGGAACGCCAACCGATGGCACGCAGTCCTCGATGACCGCGCCAGCCACCTTCTCGCTCTTGGCACCCGCCTATGCGAAGAAGTACGGGCTGGATCCGGATACCTTGCGCCGGGTCCTCACCCGGATCGCCTACAAGAATCACGCGAACGGGGCTCGCAATCCCAAGGCGCAGTACCAGCGGGAAGTGCCCGAGGCGACCATCGAGAACGCGCCGAAAGTAGCGGGCATGTTGGGCGTGTTCGATTGCTCGGGCGTCAGCGACGGAGCATCGGCCGCGATTCTGTGCCGCAGCGAGGATGCCCGCAAGTACACCGACAACCCGCTGCTGATCAAGGCGCTGTCGTTCATCGCCGGCCCGGCCGATGGCGCCAAGCGCCAAGACTACGACTACACAACGTTCCCCGAGGTCGTGGCCAGCGCGGCAGACGCTTATGCGCAAGCCGGGGTGCGCAACGCCCGCGACGAAATCTCTCTGGCCGAGGTCCATGACTGCTTCACCCCGACTGAGTTGGTGCTGATGGAGGACCTGGGGTTCTCCACGCGGGGCACGGCCTGGCGGGACACTCTGGACGGCCGGTTTGAGATCGGCGGTGCCCAGCCGGTCAATCCTGATGGCGGCCTGAAGAGCTTCGGGCATCCGATCGGCGCCAGCGGGCTCCGCATGATGTACGAGATGTGGCTGCAGTTCCGCGGCGAGGCCGGCCCTAGGCAGGTCGAAGCGCCGAAGCTTGGATTGACGCACAATCTGGGCGGCGCGCCGGGACGCTGCGTCAGCTTCGTTTCGGTAGTCGGGGCCAACTGACGACGGAGCCCACCGGAAGGTTCGGCAGGCGGTTGTCGGCGGAAGGCGGAGGCGCGCATTGACGGGGGCCCACCGATGAGACAGCCGGCCGCCAGACTGGTCGACCTCGGTCAGCTTCGCGGCCCGGACCTAGAACCGGTGCTGGAGGCCCAGCGGGCGCATTGGCGCGAGCGGCTGGCTTGGGACAATCGGGACGCTACCGATGCGATTCGCCGCCTGCTCAATCAGCGGTGCCTGGCTGGCTTGGCGGTGCTGGTCGGCGGCTGCCCGGTCGGCTACAGCTATTTCATGCTGGAAGGCAGCAAGGCAGTCGTCGGGGAGGTGTTTCTGCTGCCGAAGGAGCGGGCCCCCTACCTTGAGCGGATGCTGCTAGAGATGACTGTGATCATGGCCTCGCGGGATTCCGGCGTGAAACGCGTCGAAGGCCAGTTGGCAAGCCTGGCTGCGTTTCCAGATGTACAGATCGTGGTCCCAGGCGAGCTGCAGGTCTATCCGCGGCAGCTGATGATCAGGGAGTCATGCGAGGCGTTGCCCGAGCAGGGCCCGCTCGACCCGGGTATAAGGTTCTTGCCCTGGACGGACTCGCAGTTGGAGCCCGCTTCAGAACTGATTGCCGAAGCCTATGTCGGGCACGTCGACGCGAACATCACCGAGCAGTATCGCAGCGTGTCCGGCGCGAAGCGATTCCTGGAGCAGACGATCAACAGGGGCAGTAGCGGGCGGTTCTTGACGTCGGCCGGCTTCGTCGCACGGCAAGCGTCGTCGCCAAGGCTGCGGGGAATCTGCTTGGGAAGCATGGTAGGCGCTCGTGTCGGGCATATCACCCAGATTTGCGTGGCTCCTGCGTGGCACGGCTTTGGCATCGGTTCCGAGCTACTGCGGCGGGCCGTGGACGGCTTCCGGCGGGCCGGATGCAATTCTGTGAGCCTGACTGTGACGGCCTCCAACAAGCGTGCCGTCCAGCTCTACGAGCGCACCGGGTTCAGGACCTTGGCGTCCTTTCCCGCGTTTGTCTGGAATCGTGCTTGATCGGGTGTCCAGCTGGGCTTGGCGTTGATGGGAGAACGGGGGGATTGATTGTGAAAATCGGTGTGATTGGCCTAGGGTTCATGGGCAGCACGCACTTGGAGGCCTACCGCGAAGTGGACGGCTTCGAGCTTGCGGCCGTCTCGAGCTCGAGCGACCGGAAGCTCTCCGGCGACCTCGGCGATGTCGGAGGCAATCTGGACCGCGGAGGCGGGCAGGTCGATTTCGGCTCGGCTGCCCGGCACAAGCGAGCCGAGGATCTTATTGACGATGTCCGCGTGGAAGCGGTGGACATTTGCACGCCCACGGATCTGCACAAGCCACTGGCCCTGAGGGCGCTCGCCGCGGGCAAGCACGTGCTGGTGGAAAAGCCCATGGCGCTGACCGAGGCTGATTGCGCCGAGATGATCGAGGCCGCCGCCGCGGCCGGCCGCGTGCTGATGGTGGCCCAGGTCCTGCGGTTCTTCCCCTCTTACGTGGCTGCCAGGGCGAAGGTCCTTTCGGGAGAGCTTGGCGCCGTACGTGCCGCTTCGTTCCGCCGGCGCTGCGCAGCGCCGGCTTGGGGCAAGTGGCTGAAGGATCGCGCACGGAGCGGGGGAGGGGTCTTCGACTTGTTGATCCACGACTTCGACTACTGCCGGCACCTGTTCGGCAAGCCCCAAGCAGTCAGCGCGAGCGGCCCGGAGGATCTGGAGCTGGGCATCGACGTGGTCGAGGCGCACTTGGATTATGGCGACGGCGTGCCGGTAACCATCAGCGGAGGGTGGCATCACCCGGAGAGCTTCCCGTTCTCCATGGAGTTCACGATCGTGTGTGACCGCGGGACGCTCGATTACAGCTCCGACAAGCCGGGGCTGTCCTTGTATGGCTCCGACGGGAGGATGGTCGAGGTCGACCTGCCAGAGAAGGACGGTTTCGTTGGCGAACTCCAGAGCTTTGTGGATAGCTGCCAAGAGGGCGTTCCGCCCGCGGACTGTCCGCCTTCAGAGTCAGCGGAGTCAGTCGCCATGGCCTTGGCGATGGGGCGCTCGCGGGCCAGCGGGGGCGCTAGGGTAGCCCTCTCCTGACCGGTCCGATTGACTAGCGCTCGCTCTCCCAGAGAGCCCGCTCGGTCGAGAACAGCAGGGCCATCGCGCCGCCGCGGTCGTCGCGGCCTAGGATCGCCTCGCGGTCGAAGTAGGCCCGCAGCGAAGTCTGCCTGCCCGTGCTGCGGCAAACATCCACCAGTGTGGCGTCGGACTTGATCCGAGCCAGGACGGCCTTCCAGGCTCGATCCGCCACAGGCTCGAATTCCGCACGTTCGAGCCAGCCTTGTCGCAGGCCTCGGGTAAGGGCGAAGCCGGTCATGGCCGTGGACGTGAACTCGCGGTAGCTTTCGGGACGATCCACCACCTGGTGCCACATGCCGGTAGTGTCCTGATGCCGTGCCATGGCGCGCATGTGCGCCTGGTATGACGCCAGTGCCTCGGCGTTGCCTGGATGTTCCTTCGGCCAGTCCGACAATGCGAGCGCCAGCCCTAGCGCCGGGAATCCGTTGCCCCGGCCCCAGGCCGCTTGGTCCAGGGGCGAATGGCGGTAGAGCCCGTCGGATCGCAGGTCGAGATCCTGCATGAAGCGCAGGTGGCGCAACGCCATGTCGAAGTAGCGCTTCTCCCCGGTCAGGCGCCCGACACGCGCGAGGATCGCGCAGCCCATGAACACCGAATCGCTCATCTCGTTGTGCGACGGCATCGAACTCTTCAGCGCGCCATCCGGTTCGAATCCCAGATCGGCAGCCGCCCGCGCCAATGCCAGGTAAGCCGGATTGTCGGTCCGCTCGTATAGGTCCGCGAAGACTAGGTGACCTGAGATGGTGCTTCCGCTCGGGCGGTTTCCCAAGGATGGCTTGCCCTCGAGAAACGGCCTTGCGATCCGCTCGACGTCTGCTAGCGGACTCTCGCCGGTGATATCGCCCAATCGCATTCGCCCGATCAGTGCCAAAGCGGGTATGTATGTGGCGGTATCAAGCGCATGGCCGTAGGCCGGGGCGAGCTGGCCGGCAACTTCGACCGGGGAGCGGGAAACCCTTTCTTGCAGCTCCCTGCGCGCTCCGGAAGGCGGCGGCGATTCCGCGAGCGCTACCAGTATTTCGGTTGCTTCGCTCCGCAGCTCGTCCAGTGTCTTGGAGTCGGCGGCGAGACGAAGTGCTGTAGCTGGCACGCGCCCGACATCTGAGGGCGACAGGCCTCGCTGCAGTGCGTCTGCCAGCGCGCTCGGCCGCCCGTCGAAACGCAGGTCGACGACCAGATCCGGCGCCAGCATGCCGATGAATCGCCATAGGTACTGGGCTTCGACTGCGTCTCCCAGATAGGCCGGGCCGTCGGGCGGGAAGCGTTCGACGGGTCCCCGATCGGGGAAAGCGTTCAATATGGTCGACAGGGCGAACGGACCGTCCCCGCTATGTCGCAGCAGCGCAGCGGCCAAATCAACCGATTCCCCGCTTCCGTCGAGCCCTGCAACAAGCAGGACACGCGGGATTGGGGTTGCGTAGTCGGCTGGATTCCAGCCAATCCCGGCAAGGATCGGGCTTCCGGCCGCCGACACGCCGATCGACGTGTGGAAGATCTCGGCCGACGAGAGCGACGGCAGGGCTAGACACAGCGCCCCAGCGACGGCGGGCAGTATTCCGCACAGCTTTCTGCCAACGGTCCGATCCTGTTCCGGGCGCGGCATCTCACTTCGCCGCCAGCGTTGCCGCCTGGCCATAGAGCCGGACCTTGGGGTGTTCGACGACAGCGCGGTATTCCCACGAGCGCTGGGTATCGACGCGAGCCAGCTTGGCCGAGAACTCGCCCGGCGCGGACATCGGCGTCAGCTTCTTGCCGACCACCTTCCACGGGTCGTCCTCTTCGTACATCTCGGCGGTGCTCTTCCTGCGCCTGTATTCGAACCCAACACGCACGGCCCGTGCGTCCCCCAGATCCTTCAGATCGGCCCGCAGAACGGCTCCGCCACCCTCCCATGACGCGTCGCTATGGGTCTGCACTTCCGGAGGCTGGAGGCCTGGCACGACGTCGGTGATCTTGAGCACTACGGGGTTGGGCCAGCGCCGGTCGTTGTATAGCCGCTGGGCTCGGTAGGCCGTGATGCGGAGGCCCGCGGAGGTCTGCTCCCACTGGGTTTGAGGAGTGACTTCAGGCTGGTATTCCAAGACTTTCTCGTTTTGGCCCAGCACGCGCACGGTCGTTTCCTCGGAAGCCTTGACGGATTGCAGCGTCACGGTCTTGCGCGCGCCCCAAGCCCAATCGGTGCCCGGCACGAAGGCGTAGACGGTGTCTGCGTCCTTGGCTTTGGTGAACCAAACGTCGCCCTCGTTGGTGATCACCCAAGGCCGGACCTTGCCGACAGCCTCGGCGTTGACGATGTTCCACAGCGCCATTTCGCGCATCCGCGCCTCTTGCTCGACCGGCAGTGCGCCGTTTGGCATCGGGCCGATGTTGAGCAGGAAGTTGCCGCCCTTGGCACGGGTCTCGATCCAGGCTCCGATCAGCACGCCGCCCGACTTGTAGTGCTCGTTGGTGCCGCGGTACTGCCACTGCGTGCCCATCGTCATGTTGCCTTCCCAAGCGCCCTCCAAGGGAACCCCTGGGGTGTATTGCTCGGGTGTCTCGATTTCTCCCCGAGTCACTACGGTGTCGGGAGAAATCTCCCAGATCAGTTGCTTCATTTCCTCGACGATCTCGTCTCGCGGGACCGGCGAACCGGTCGGCGGATCGAAGAACACCACGTCGATCGGACCGTAGTTGGTCATCAGTTCTCGCTCTTGCGCAAGGTTGAGCTCCAGCAGGCCAGGATTGTTCGGAGGGAGCACCTCGGCCCGGAGGCGGCTGATGAGCGTGCCTTGGCGGTACAGGAAGTGGAAGTCGTCGGGCGAGAAATACCAGCCGACAGCGATCCCCTCGGCCCGGAATGCATCTGCGATCTCTCTTGCGGTGTCGCGCCCGAACGGAGTGTTGACGATGTTGAAGTCCGTGGTGGCGGTGTCGAACATGCAGAAGCCCGAGTGGTGCTTGGCAGTGAAAACGACATACTTGAAACCCGCCAGCCTGGCGACCCGCGCCCATTCGCGCGGGTCGAATTCCTTGGGATTGAAACTGCGCGGCAGTTCCGTTACGTAGCGCTCCAAGAACTGCTCGTCTGCGCCCACCATGGCGTGGCTGATGACGGAGGTGAGCTGGCTGTCGAGGCTCCAGTGAATGAACAGGCCGAGCCCGAGATCCCGAAACCACTCGACGCGTTCCGGCTTGTTGGCGCACGGGGCGACAACTGTTGCGAGCAGAAAGAGACAGGTAATGGCCAAGCGTTTCATTGAAGAGTTCAGGTATTGTGCCACACGCATTAGCACAGGCCATGAGTCGGCTTGCGGCTGTGCTCCACGAGCGCCGAGCCCACTCTATTCGCCGCGCTAGTTCTCGAACTGGTCGAAGTACGCCGGGACAACTTCGATGTCTTCGACCTCCCGCTTCGTGATCCTGATCCCTATTTCGTACTCCTTGAGCAGGTCGCACAAGGACTCGCCGGAGACCAGCTCTACCGGAGCCGCGCCGTCACGAGTTGCTTCGGCTTGGGCGGCTTGCGTGAAGGTCCCGGTGGTGATCAAGAGGCCTTTCTCGCCCCGCCCTGCCATAGCACCTCGAAAGTCTCGAACAGAGCCGGCTGACACGGAGCCTTGATAGCGCTTGCACTGAAAGTAAACCGGAAAAGACACCAGAGACAGGCGATAAGTCCCCACCCCATCAATACCGCCGTCCCCAGACTGTCCCATGACTTCGACGTTTCGAAACCCGGCCTCTCTCAGAATTCTCTGCGCAAGTCGCTCGAACGCGCCCGGCGACATGGCCTTGAGCCTGTCGAGGACTAGCGTCTTCCACTCCCCGCCGTCCGGCTCATCTTCGGAATCTGGTCCGATCTCGGCCGGCTCCGCGCCGCCCGGGGAATCAGGGTTCCGCCGAGCTTGACGTCTCTGCTGCCTGGCTTCCCGCAGCAGTCGGTGGCACTCCGTCTCCGACACAGTCAAGCCGTGTGCGGTAAGAGTCCAGACCGCTCGGGACGAATTGTCCGCCAGAGAGATTCGTTTCAGGTTCGTCCGAGCCCAAGCCAAGTAGTAGTTGATCTTGGTCAACCTTCCGTTCGGCATCATCTCAGCCAGTTGAGCTTCGGTAAAGTCGCTGAGTTCGACCACTTTTGCATCAATCTCGGCGATGTTTCCCGACCCGCCTAGTTTACGAAGGGCTTGGACCGTTGGCCACGCTAGCGCATTGGCGGAAATCTCACTTGGCACGGCGATTCAACTCCTGACTGAATCTGGGCATGGCCTGCCACAAATCATCATGGGACCGTTCAGTGCTTCGTCGAGCTTGGGCGGCCAAAATCGCGGCCCCGGCCGACCCGTGTCGACACGCTTCCGACGATAGCAAACAACTGCGCAACGCCAGCAACGAATCAATAGGTTGCGGATATAGGGACTCTGCTGACCCTAGGCGGACGGGTGACCGTTCCGGCTAGCCCGTTCAAGAAAGGTCGCATGCGCTGACGCGCTGTGTGGGTCTCGGCCGTTCGTGCCCCGTCTAGAGTCCGACGGCACGTGGTGCGGCGGCGGGTCGGTAGTGGGGAATGGCAACATCTTGACCCACCCCAACCAATGTCGATGGCGGGCGCCAGGAATCGGCCCACATCACATGTAGTTCTATCCCGTACAGTAAAATTCTTCCTTCGGAGCCAGTCCTGCGTTTGGAATTGTCCCGTACAGTACAATATTGGGCTCAAGATTCCTCTTTCGGCATGAATTGTCCCGTACGATAAAGAAAATGTCCGCAGCAATGGAAGAAAAGGTGCCTCACTACGGTCCCGTCCGGTCGCCCCGAGAGCTCGGTCAGCTCGTGCGGTTGCACCGGAAGAGCCGGGGATGGACCTTGGAAAAGCTCTCCCGGTTTGCCAATGTCAGCATGCGCTTTCTGTCCGAATTCGAAAGGGGCAAGGAGACCGCCGAGATCGGCAAGGCGGTGCATGTGCTGCAACTTCTTGGGCTGGAAGCTGTCATCGTTCCCCGGCACGAGATGCCGGCATCGCTTCGGCGCGGAGCCAAGGCGGACCAGGGGCGAGGCTAATGAGCGACGACTCGCTCACGGTCTGGTACGGGAGCCGCCGCGTAGGCGAGCTGCAGCGTGGTCCGACCGGAACCATGGACTTTCAATACGAACCTGGGTGGGTCCGTGGGGACGGTTTCGCGATCTCTCAGTCGATGCCCTTGGATCGGGGGGAACTATCGGCTAGCGCCGAGCAGGCTCACAACTTCTTCGCGAACCTCCTTCCCGAGGGCGGAGCCCGCGACTTGATCGTACGTCGGTATCGCCTTCCAAATGATGATTTCGAGTTGCTGCGGGCATTGGGAAGCGAGTGCGCCGGCGCTTTGCTGATCTTGCCCGCAGGCCAGGAGCCCGATTCATTGACTTCGCAGGATTACGAGCGATTCGATGATGCCAGGCTGGCCGATCTCTTGTTCGATCACGGCTGGAGCTTCGAGCCCTCTGAGAACGTTCGCCTTCCAAGGCTGTCTTTGGCGGGCGCTCAGAACAAGACGACGGTTGCCCTGTTCGACGGGATGATCTGGCTGCCCAAGGGCACTACTCCATCAACGCATATTCTCAAATTCGACTCCCTCGAATACAGCAACGTCCTTGTGTACGAGTGCTTCGCGACGATGCTGGCGGGGTCGGCAGGACTGCCTGTGGTCGAATTTGAACTGCGGACACTGGGACGAGACCTCTTTGCGCTGATCAAGCGGTACGATCGAGTCCGCGGGGATGACGGTCAGATTCTGAGGTTGCACCAAGAGGACTTTTGCCAGGCGCTGGGCTATAGCAGCCGGAAGAAGTACGAGAGCGATGGCGGTCCGTCATTCGCTCGCTGCTATCGATTGGTGCGCGACGTCTGTGACGCACCGCTGGACGACCTCGAGCGGTTGCTTCGCTGGCAGATCTTCAACCTGCTCGCTGGCAACTCGGACGGCCACGCCAAGAACCTCTCGCTCCTATATGGCAGGGACGGGTCGGCCTGTCTGGCACCCTTCTATGACCTGGTACCGACCCGAGCGATAGCGAATCTCGATCCACGCCTAGCATTCAACGTCGGCGGCGTGCGAGAGCCCGCCAATGTGGGCCGGCGTCATTGGGAGTCACTCGCCGTGGAATGCGATGTCCGGCCGCGAGCCGTACTCTCGTTGGTCGAAGAAATCTCCGAGTACCTGATTGGGCACGCAACCGAAATCAGGGAGCGCTTTGAAGACATCCACGGCACAAGTCCAGCACTGGACCGGGTCGTGCACGTACTCAACCGCCAGTGCCGTCGGACGACCCGCGGGGATTGACTCGCCTTCATCCATCCGCGCTATGCGGCATGATCACTGCCCGCCCTCTGCGGCAAAGTCTTCTACCTCCAACGCATCATTGAGTTGGTTGAGCCTCAGCGGGTGGACGCCCGGCACAAGCCCGCTGCGATTGGCAACAATCCGGAACGTAGACAGTTCCGGCTGATCTGAACGGCGTGCCATACCTCGCCGCAAGACATCGTTCAGCACTTGCTCGAACGGCCTGCCTTGCAGTCGACTCTGCATCTTCAGAAAGTCCGCGACATCCTCGTCGAGTGTCAGCGTCGTTCTCATAGAGACATCATGATGTACGGAGCTTGTGATGCCAAGACGGCCACCCTACCCAGTCAACCTAGCAGCGCAATCCAAGTCCCCCCAGCGCGGCGACATTGCGTACTCCCTTGCCGGACAGGCTTTGGAACGACTGATAGTGACCCGTCGCCATCAAGCGGCCCCATCTGCGCTGCTCCGGCGTCCCGTGGGAGGGGCGTACGCGCACCGAGCGCAAAGCCAAGCCGGGGCGTTTACTGGGCTACACTGCCACGGCCCCGGGGTTACCTATAGCCAACAAGATGTTCAGCCCGTGCGACGGCGACCGGCATCAAGCGCACATTCTTACTTCCAGCCAGGCAAGTCCCTCCTTTCCACTTACCAACGCCACGAAAACGGCCAATTGAGTGATTCTGCTCCCCAAGCATCTAGAGGAACTATCTTGCAATCATATACCGGAATTCGCGAAATTTATTCGAAAATAGCAATGAAAATGCCGATTCTGCACTAAACTGAGTTCATGCTACTGCGACTCCAAGTTTCCAATCACCGCTCGATACTCGAACCGGTGGAGCTGTCGATGATCGCTGTGGACAAGGATAGGGCGGCGACGCGACGGTTCGACGGCCTTTCTGAGCAGGTGCTGACCGTGGCCGGAATCTACGGGCCCAACGCGTCGGGAAAGTCCAATGTGCTGGACGCCATGGCTTGGCTGTCGATGGCCGTTGCTGGGTCGCTTCGAGGCTGGGCGGACTACATTCCGCGCGATGCTCACAGGTTCGGAAAGGGGCCCGCGTCCCCAACGGAATTCGATCTGGACCTGGAAGTAGACGGCGTCCGATACACGTATCGCCTCGAATTGGACGACTCGGCTGTGTTGTTCGAGAGCTTGGACAGTTATCCGGAAGGACGACGGCGAAACCTGTTCACACGCCGCAACGGCGAAATCGACTTTCGCCGGGGCGTTGTCGGAACCCGCGGAATACAGGCCTTGCTGACGCCGACGACATTGGCGCTCTCCGCTGGCAGGCGAGTGGGCGCTTCCGACTTCCCAAGCGTGGCGCAAGCGATCTCGAGCATGCGCATCCTTACGCCCGGGAATAGACGGATTCCTTGGGCCGGCGGCTTTATTCGGTTCGATAGTACGATCGACTTGCTTGCCGACGCCGGGGCCGACCGGCCACGACTGTTTGACACCGGGCAAGATCGATCAGCGGTCACAGATCGTAGCTCTGCGATGGAATTACTTCGCTTCGCGGATTCGGGAATCGACGATTTCGTGATGACTGAAGAGGAGTCGGACCGCCTCGGAGGACTCCGCCATAAACTTGGGCTCATTCATCGAGGCGAAGGTGAGCCAGTCACCTTCGGTCTCGAGGATGAATCAGACGGAACCCAGGCTTGGTTCCGTCTGATCGGTCCGGCGTTCGCGACGCTCAGACTCGGTCAGGTTCTTCTGCTCGATGAGATCGATGCGAGTCTGCATCCCCGCCTCTCGGCCCGACTGATCGAGATCTTCCAAGACCCCCAGACTAATTCCCAGGGAGCTCAACTCGTCTTCACTTCCCACGACACCTCCCTGCTGAACAGCTTGAACCGCGACGAGGTCTGGCTAACCGAGAGAGCCCCTAATGCGACCACTCGCCTCGTCGGCTTGGCCGAATTCCGGGGTGAACGCGTGAGGAAGTCTCTAAATCTAGAGAGAGCCTACCTGCAGGGCCGGTTTGGTGCCGTGCCAGAGGTCGACCAAGCGGCAGTCCGCAGAGCTCTAGGGCTCGTCTCAATGCCTGACGATGGCTAAGTCTACTGGACGGAGTCCAAGCAAGGACGGTTCACTCCGCCGCAGAACCGCGGTTCGAGCGCCCAAGCGGACCTTCCTAGTGTTCTGCGAGGGCATCAGGACAGAGCCCGAGTACATCGAGGCGCTGAGACACGAGCCAGCGGTCCGCGACTCGGCGTCAGTTGAGATCCGAATAGACCGGACGGCAAGTGGAGCCGTGCCGTTGACCCTGGTAGACACAGCGGCTGAAGCCCGCGATCGCTATTCCCAAGAGCGAGGCGAGATCGATGAGGTGTGGTGTCTTTTCGACGTCGAATGGCCCCTGAACCATCCCAATCTTCGTGAAGCGAGAGAGAAGGCTAAGGCGAGGAATGTCAATCTTGCCATTTCGAATCCCTGCTTCGAGCTGTGGCTGGTGCTCCATTTCGAAGAACACACCGCTTGGCTCAACAGTGACGTTGCGGGCAAGCTACGCTCTCGCCACGACAAGAGTTCAGGTAAGGGCTTGGAGGGCTCGGAGTACATGCCCCGGCGAACCGTGGCAGCGAACCGTGCGCGTGCGTTGGCGGCGAAGCATACGGGAGATGGAACCGAGTTTCCCGACGACAATCCGTCGTCGGGCATGTACCTTCTCCTTGACGCGATCGAGTCCAGCCGGAAGGCGCCCTAGCTTCGGCGAGCGGTCCGGCGAGGGAAGGTTCGGCATTGCAACGGGTCGCGCGTGCAAGAGCTGTTAGAGTTCCTGCACTTGCCGCTAGAACTACTAGGCCCGCAGCCGGGCACTCGTTCTCGAAACTAGAGCGAGGCGTAGTGCGAGATCTGCCGTTCCTTGCAGTTCAATCGAGTAGCGCCATTACCAAGCCGCTGCGGATCTTGGGAGAAAACCAGGTCGACTTGGGCGGCATCACGCGCCGCTGTCGGCAGACGTCGACAAACTGCCCCATCGTCACTGGCGGCAGGGTCACCGCAAACGCGTACTCGCCCGTGTCAACCCGCTGGCGGAGGTATGTCGCATCGCGGTTGCCGCCGACGAACGTCAGCCGCTCGTCCCGCGGATCGGAAATCCCGCAGAGCTCGTCGAACACGCGCTTCTGCACGATGGCGGCGTCAATGCAGTCGGCGGCATTGTCCGCGTCGTAGGCCTCGCTACGGGGCGTGAGTCTCAGCCATTCTTGCCCTGTGTAGAGTCCGATGGCATGCGGCGAGGTGGGTTGGTAGTCGGTGTTGACCGGAGCTTGGTCCACGCGAAAGTGCCGGGACAGGGCTTCCTGCCACGAAGCTGCGGACTGCTGATACGCTTTGACCAATCGGTTATATGGCGCCAGGCCCATGCCGCTTGCCGGGAACGCAATCGCCAAGAACCCATCGAGACCTAGCATTGCTGCTGCGGCGCTGCGGTGGTTTCCGTCGGCGACGTATGCAAACGGCTCTTCGGCGAGCGCCTCGAGCAAGCTCGAGCGCTGGCGGCCAGCCGCCAGAATCCAGATCCTATGCGTGCAACCGTCTTCGGCGAGCGCCTCGTAGTCCGCTGATCGGCTGTCGGCGGCGGCCGCAAGCAGCTTCGACAAGCGCCCATCGGTGTCCTCAACGGCGTTGTTGACCCCGCCGATGATGGAACGGGTGGCTTCGATCAGGTCGGCCCGGCCACGAGCTTTCTTGGGACGCACGCCCTCATTGCGGACTATCGTCCCTTGCGGTGTCTGGTCGGTCAGGACATCGCTGGTCCGTGCGAGCCCCCCGAGCCCAATCTGGCGGGTGGCAGGCCGGGATGGGTCTTCGATCTCGTAGAGGAACAACGCTTCGCGAACCTCGCGAGTCAGTGGGCTCTGACGAAGTTCAGCCATTCGGGAACTCGCTGCCTGCAACGCCTCCGGCGACCCCTCGGACAGCATCGCGTCCGGCGAATCTGCGCATGCGTGGGGCATGGTGATCCGCAGTACGCTGTCCGGTTGGCGTTGAAGCAATTCAAAGATCTCAATGTCGCTCTGGAATTCGTCGTAGTTGGGACTGCACAGCCGCTGGGCCGCAGGGGAATCCACCGGAACGAGAGCGCGGGGGATGGGGTTGAGCGTGACCATAGTGAGCAGTGTTCGGCGCGGGCATCGATCTTGCCGCGCATGGAGAAATAGCCGACCGAGTGCGACCGGGTAACCTCTCTCAGCTTGCCGGTTTCCGCAGATGGCCGCAACCGGGGATCTGCAGGGAGTCGAGCCAGCAACTCCGCGTCCCAATCAATTGGCTAGCGAAACCGAGACAGCGGCTGGCAGGTCTTATGATTGAGGGCAAGGGGAGTCAAAAGCATGTTTGCCGCCGTGCGACCGATATTGATCACGATCTTGCTGGCCAGTCTGGGCTTCGCTCAGGGCGGCCAGAAAAAAAACCCGGTTAACGGGAAATGGGATGCGACAGTGGGCGGACGGTCCTATCACTTCGTGATCGTGGAGGACCAAGGCGACGTTACCGGCACAGTGACGCCTGCTGGTGGGGAGCCGGTCGAAATCGAATACGGCCTGATCTTCGACGACGAACTGGAGTTCACGACAGTCGAAGGGGGGATTGAGTTCGAATGGACGGCCAAGGCCGGCAAGAACGCCATCAGAGGCACTCGAGTTAATCTCGACGACGAATCCGAAGTGCGATTTACGGCCAAGCGAGCCCGCTGACCCCGCCGAGCCCCCAAGTCTTGTGTTGCCGCGGCGGTGGCTCTGATGACGGATTCTTGCTCGGGACATTGCATTGTTTCAGATGCCCCACCGTCATCTGCCAGAAGTACCGTTTGAGCTGGACGGTTGCGCGCTCCTTTTCCTGTGAATGTCGCCGGTGTCGTCCCGGACAGCCTCACTCCGTCTCTCGAGTCCTTGTCTCGGCGCAAGGTTGGCGACTTGGGTTAGCCGCGGTCGCTAAGCACTGTCATTGTCGGCTTGCATCGTCCCCTGCGCACGCCCCAGGGTCACGATGCACCGATTCTTGAAAATCGCCCATGCGATGGGCGGAAATTGCCCATCGCATGGGCGATCCGCAATACCTCCAATGGATCGCCTCGGGTCTTGCTCGAGCGTGGCCTTCAGGCCGTGGTGTCGGTTGGCAACCTTGTCGACCTCCGACGGCTCATGCGCGCAGCGTGCTTGGGTCTTGGAACCGTTCTTAGCCAAGAGGAGGTTGGCCGTGACAGCCGAATCCCGCGGGCACCGGCCGGACTCCAGCGCCCAAGGCTCTGTTGTGGCTCACGACTGCCGAACTAGCACTTGGCTTCGCCGTGGAACGTTACAACCGGCTGCTGCCGATCAAGGTCAAGGTCGCCGAGAATCCCGGCTACGCCGCCACACGGGGCATGCGCGCGTTCCCGCAAGAACGCGATCAACGGCGCATCGGTGGGCTGCTCCGCAATCCACAGCGAGGGACAACGTGGTCGCAGCGCTCCGCGCCCACGCTGTCCCTGTGTTCCGATCAATTCAGGAAGTAAGTCCGGTACAGGGTGTCGCGCTGCTTGGGGATAAACCCCGCCTCGCGGATCATCCGCCGCAAGTCCTCTTCCGTGGCCGAGTGGCTCGCGCCCGCTTGGCGGACGACGTTCTCCTCCAGCATCACGCTGCCCACGTCGTTTCCGCCGAAGCGCAGCCCAAGCTGGCACACCTTCAGGCCCTGGGTGACCCACGAGGTCTGTACGTTGAGGATGTTGTGCAGATACAGCCGCGAAATCGCCAGCGTCTGCAGGAACTCGCAAGCGGTCGCCTCTTCGGGAACCTTCTTGCCCAAGGCAGTGTTGTCCGGCTGGAAGGGCCAGGGAATGAATGCCGTGAAGCCGCCCGTCTCGTCCTGCAGCTGCCTCAACGTCTCGAGGTGAGCGACTCGGTGCTCGATGGTTTCGCCGCAGCCGAACATCATGGTTGCGGTCGTGTTCATACCGATCTGGTGCGCCGTGCGGTGAACTGTGATCCAGTCTTCGGTGGTGCACTTGAGCCGGGCAATGCGACGCCGCACCTCATCGTCTAGGATCTCCGCGCCGGCCCCGGGCATGGAGTCCATGCCGGAGTCTTGCAGGCGCATCAGCGTGTCCTTGATGGTGAGGCTGCTCACTTCTGCGATACAGAGGATTTCGGGTGCCGACAGGCAGTGCAGCTGGACCTCCGGGAACCGCTGCTTGAGGCGGCTGAACAGGTCCTCGAAGTAGCCGATTGCGAGGTTTGGATTCACGCCGCCCTGCATGAGCACGCCGGTTCCCCCGCAATCCACCGTCTCTTGGATCTTGTCCGCGATCGTCTCGAACGGCAGCACGTAGCCTTCGGAATGGCCCATCGGCCGGTAAAAGGCGCAGAAGCTGCAGTACTCGGTGCATTCGTTGGTGTGATTGATGTTGCGGTCGATGATGTAGCTGGCGATTCCATGCGGGTGCAGCTTCTCGCGGAAGGCGTCTGCCTCCATCCCGAGCCCGATCAGATCGTCGCTCCTGAAAGACTCGCGGGCTTGGTCCTTGGTCATCATCGTCTCTGCTCGCGGCCCGCTCAGGGAGCTGCAGTGCCGCAGTAGGTTCGAGCCGCACTGGCCGTGGGCCGTTCCGGAGATGTCCATCATACTTTGCCAGTGGGCGCTGTGCGGCCCGGGAGTGACGTCACGTCAGCCCCAACGCCGAGCCCGCGGGCTAGCCCGGATTCGGACAGGTAGCGGATAGCCCCTGGCGGCTGTATCAAGCCTTGCCTCGCTGCCAACCGCAGATACGTATCCATCGCTTCGCGTTCGGCTGGGGCGAGCTCATAGCGAATGTGGCGCGTGAGATATTTCCTGACGAGGCCTGCTTCGAATCCCAGCCGGCTGCTTTCGGCTGCCACGATCTCCTCGATCCGCGCGAGGCCGTAGGTGGCCGATCCCGCCAGCGCGGCCACCAATGCTGCGGAGTCCTCAACGGGCCTTGCGGCCCAAACCGCGAACACCATGGGAAGGCCGGTGAGAGCCTGCCATTCTGCCCCGAGATCGTAGACATGAACCGGCTGGCCCCGCCAGTCGGACATCCCGGGGTCGAGCCTCAAGGCTGGATCTCCGATGATCAGGGCGGCATCGGCCGCTTGCAGCATCTTGTCGAGCTGCGGGGCATGGGGATGGACGGCGGGCGTCGTGCCGTAGAGTTCGAAAGCCAAGACCTGCGCCAAGACCACCGAGCTGCGAGACCCGCTGTCAATCGCGATCGATTCAATATCGGCGAACGGCTTCTTGCAGACCAGCAAGATGCTCCGGACGGATCCGCGGCAGGCGATACAGCCTCGCGGCGCGACCTCTAGGTCGGGTTGCCGCGCCAATTCGATGGTGGGGACCAGCCCAGCGTCGACGTCGCCCGAGCGTAACTTCTCGGCACAGTCGGCGGGCGTCGCGAATTCCAGTTCAACCAGGCTCCGCTGTGGACCATGAGCTAGGCCCCAGACCAATGGCGCAGTGTTGAGATAGCTTACTGCGCAGACTCGTGGCGTAGCTGGCATAGGGGCCGATTCAGAGGAGCGATAGGCCTATGGTCCGTCCCTCAATGGGGCCGTCAAGCACCGCCGTGCGCACTCAGGTAACCTACAAGGGTTGCTTTCGCCATTGTAAGTAAGGTTAGTTCTGCCATGAAATCGAGTTTCGGCCGCCTTATGCTGGGGGCCCTGATCCTACTTGTTCCAACATTGTCCGCAGCGAGCACTTTCTCGCTCGACGCGCCCGTGCTGGGCTACGTGTTCGATCCGGACACCGGCGAGCTTCGCCGCATGGACGGGTTCCCCGGCGCTTCCAGCTTGAGCGCTCCCATTGATCTCGGCTTCCCGATCATGCAGGCTGTTCTGGCACCGGACCAGAAGTCGGTGATCGTCCAAGACGGCGAAGGTCGCATGCTGTGGGTCAACCTCGCTGTGACGCCGCCTGCAGCCAGCGCTCTGGAAGACGCCATGGCCGCCGATGGGGCCATGTTTAGCCCAAGCGGCCGGCGCGCCGCTCTGTATTCGAGCGCCACCGGACGCCTCCAGCTGCTCGAGGTCGTGGGTGGCCGGCCGGAGTTGGGTGACGAGGTCGACAGCCTAGAGAGCATCGGAGGCTGGAAGGGATTCGCGCTCAGCGACTCCGGCACCGTGATGGCCGCTTCGATGCGCGCAGCCGGCGGGGCGCTGTACATGCTGAAGCCGGATCAGCTGCCGCAGCGCGTAGTCGGCATCGAGAGCCTGGGCGGCTTGGCATTTTTCTCGGGCAGCGATGATGCCGTGGTCGCTGATGCGGGTGCGAACGAAGTGTTGCTGCTGCGCTCGAACTCCGGGTGGTGGCACGCCTCGTCAGTGGCGACAGTCGACGATTTCATCGAGAATCCATTTTCGGTCCAGGTGACAGCCGATGGGCGCTTCGTCGCCGCAGCTGTTTCTGGCGGAGTTGCGTCAGTCCCGCTGGGCGGGGGCGTCGCGCAGTTTACTTCCTGCGCCTGCGCGCCGAAGGCGCTAGCGCCGCTGGCCGGGGGGAACACCTTCCTGCTGACCGAGGACACTTCGTCGCCGTTGAAGGTCATCGAGGTGGGCGATCGCTCGCGGGTGTTGTTCGTGCCTGCCATCCCGCAGGAGATCGAGGAGATTTCCAAGTAGCGCGGGACTATCCGGCTGCCAGTCTCGAACCGCAGCCGGGCCGGCCGTTGAAACCGGACGTGTGCGGGAGCCGATGGGCCCTTACACCAACCTTCTGGTAGATTGCGCCGACGGCCTGGCGGTCCTCACCGTCAATCGGCCGGACAAGCTCAACGCGCTCAATGGCGAGACGCTTGATGCCCTCGCCGAGTTCTTCGGCGATGCTGCGACGTCGGGCGATGCCTCGGCAGTGATCGTCACGGGCGCGGGCGAAAAGAGCTTCATCGCCGGAGCGGATATCGAAGAGGTATCGGGCTTTACCCCGCTCGAGGGACGCCAGTGGGGGCTTCGCGGGCAGGCGCTGCTGCACCAGATCGAATCGCTGGAGAAGCCGGTCATTGCCGCCATCAACGGCTTTGCCCTAGGCGGCGGGCTGGAATTGGCGATGGCCTGCCACGTCCGGGTGGCATCATCCAACGCCCGGCTCGGCCAGCCCGAGCTCAAGCTGGGAATCGTGCCCGGCTTCGGCGGCACGCAGAGGCTTCCCAGGATCGTCGGCAAGGGGCTCGCGCTGGAGCTGCTACTGACCGGAGACCCTGTCGACGCCCGGCGCGCGCTGGAAATCGGCTTGGTCAATCGCGTCACAGAGCCTGAGTGCCTGATGCCGGAGGCTAAGCGTCTTGCCGCGAGAATCCTGCGCAACGGACCGCTGGCGATCAGCCTGACGCTGCAAGCGGTGAACCGGGGCATGGAAATGCCGCTGGCCGAGGCGTTGGAATGGGAAGTCGCCCAGTATGCGCTGAGCTGCGCCACCGAGGACGTCAAGGAAGGCACGCGGGCATTCTTGGAGAAGCGCCCGCCGCGATTTCGCGGCCGCTAGGCCGAAGTTCCGGGCGGTTTTGCCGCTCGATCTCGCGCTAACTCGTTGATTCCAAAGGGCCTAGACTGCTTTCCATGCGCTTGCCGGGTGTTTTATGTTCCCATGTAATGGACTTTTGATGTGCTGGTTTGTTGCTTTTATT
>JAJDZN010000339.1 GCA_022824585.1 Bryobacterales bacterium
AATAAAAGCAACAAACCAGCACATCAAAAGTCCATTACATGGGAACATAAAACACCCGGCAAGCGCATGGAAAGCAGTCTAGGCCCTTTGGAATCAACGAGTTAGCGCGAGATCGAGCGGCAAAACCGCCCGGAACTTCGGACTAGACGGGCCTTGGTCAACAACGCCGTCTGCGCTACAATGGCCCGAAAGGGAGGTTGAACCTAAACCACATGACAAAAGCAGAACTCGTTTCCGAGGTCGTGAATTCCACGAACACAACCCGCCAAGAAGCAGATGTGATCGTAGACACGGTCTTGGATAGCATTGTCAGTTCGCTCACAAAAGGAGAGAAGGTCGAGTTGAGAGGCTTTGGCAGCTTCCGCACTCGTCAGCGCCCGGCCCGCCAGGGACGCAATCCGCGTTCCGGGGAGATGGTCGAGGTACCTTCCAAGACGATTCCGTTCTTCAAGGCCAGCAAGCAGCTGCGCGACGCCGTCGGCGATTCCACGCCGACCGAATAGACTTAAAGCCCGCCCGAGGCGGCGGCCGCGCGATGGACTTTCTTTGGAGCCCGTGGCGCTACCGCTACGTCACGGGGGCCTCCGATGCCGGTGCCCGGCAGGGTTGCGTTTTCTGCCGCATCGCGGATGCGAGCGTCCCTGATCGGCAGTCGTTGATCCTGCATCGGGCCGAGCATAACTTCGTCATCCTCAATCGCTACCCGTACACCAGCGGCCACATGCTGGTCGTGCCGTACCAGCACGTCGCGAAGCTGGCGGCGGCGTCGCAAGACGCCGCCGCGGAAATGATCGAATTGACGCGCCGCATCGAATGCGTCTTGGACAGGCTCTACCGGCCCGACGGGGTCAATGTTGGGATGAACATCGGACGCGCCGCCGGCGCGGGCGTGGCCGATCACATCCACATGCACGCGTTGCCGCGCTGGGCGGCCGACTCGAACTTCGCGACGGTGATCGGGGAGACTCGGGTGCTGCCGGAGGCGCTCGAAGTGACGTGGGAGCGGGCCAAGGCGGAATTCGAGCGGTCTTGAAGAGGCGCTGACGGGGCCAGCGACCCGATGCGCTTCCTATAATCACAACCATGGGGGCAGACGGTGCATTGCTGCTGAGGGTGGCCTTGGCGCTGTATGCGGTGGGCCTGCTCGACGCGCTGTATGCGGTGGCGAAGCCGCGGCACCAGTTGTCGCGGCTGGCTCTCTACGCCTTTGTGGTTGCCACTGGCGCGCACTTCTTCTCGCTCGCGCTGGACAGTTGGGCGCAGGGCCGTTTCGCGGTGCAGACCCTGCAGCAGATGTCTTCGATGGCGTCGTTCTTCATGGCGGCGGCGTTCTTGGCCGCCTATGCGCGGTTCAAGTACACGAGCCTCGCGGTCTTTGCGTTCCCGCCGGTGTTCGTGCTGGCGCTCGCCGGTGCCTTGGGCGGCGCGGCGCCCACGGCATCGCGGCCGATGCTGCAGTGGTGGATATCCGCGCATGCTGCGTTGTTCCTGCTGGGCTATTCCGCGCTCTTCCTAGCCTGCGTGGCGGGATTGATGTACCTGATCGAAGAACGCGATCTCAAGGCTAAGCGCCAAAGGCCGTTCTCCAACCACTTGCCCCCGCTCGGCAAGCTGGACGAGATCGGCTACAAGGCGCTGGCGGCTGCGTTCGTGCTCATCACCCTAGGGCTCATCGCCGCATCGGTCTGGGCCTTCACCAAGTGGGGCTCGAGCTGGATGGTCGACCCCACGATCGCGCTGGCGTTCCTGACGTGGGGGATCGCTTTCGTGATCGTCCTGGGTCGGATGGCGGCCGGCTGGCGCGGTCGCAGGGGCGCCTATCTTGCGATCGCCGGGTTCTGTTGCGCGGCGCTGACTTGGATCGTCAACAGTGGCGCTCACACGTTCATGGGCCAATGAATATCCAGATTGTCGGGATGAACCACAAGACCGCGCCGGTCGAGGTGCGCGAGCTCCTCGCTCTTTCGGAAGAGGGCGCGGGCGAGCTGGCGCGAGAATTGACGCGCGGGGACTTGATCGACGAGGCCATGGTCCTGTCGACCTGCAACCGGGTGGAGTTCATAGCCAGCGGCGAGCCTGACGCCCTGCGCGGGGAGTTCTTGCGTCGCTTCAGCGGCTCGGTCAACGGTTCCGGGCCGCCGCAAGGCGCCCTGTACAACTTAGCCGAGCGGCAGGCCGTGCGCCACGTGTTTCGCGTTGCGTCGAGCCTGGACTCCATGGTGGTGGGAGAGCCGCAGATCTTGGGCCAGGTCCGAGAGGCTTACCAGCGAGCCAAGGAGGCCAGAGCCTTGGGCGGTCCGCTGGAGCGCCTGATATCGGACGCTTTCCGCGTGGCGCGTCGCGTGCGCAACGAGACCGAGATCGGCAAAATGGCCGTATCGGTCAGCCATGTTGCCGTGGAATTGGCGCGCAAGATCTTCGGCGACCTCGACGGGCGCGCCGTCCTGCTGATCGGCGCGGGTGAAATGGCCGAGGCGGCGGCCCGCCACTTGCAGGCCGCCGGGACGTCGCGGCTGTGGGTGACCAATCGCACGGCCTCGGGGGCCGAACGGCTGGCTGCCGAGTTTGGGGGAGAGACGGTGCCGTTCGAACGGCTGCTGGAAGCTCTCCAGAGCGTTGACATCGTGATCTCTTCGACCGGGTCGCCCGGCTTCATTCTGTCTCGGCGCGCGGCCGAGGGCGTCATCGCCGCCCGGCGCAACAAGCCCATCTTCTTGGTCGACATCGCCGTTCCGCGCGACATCGACCCTGCGATCAACGAGGTCGAGAATGTGTTCGTCTACGACATTGACGACCTGCAGCAGGTCGCCGAGGCGAACATGGAGAACCGCCGCCGCGAGGCCGAGCTGGCGGAAAAGATCATTGACGCCGAGGTCGAGCGCACCTTCCAGCGCATCAAGGCCAGCCGGGCCGGGCCGGCCATCGTTTCCTTGAACGAGCGCTTGGAGGCGATCCGCCAGGGCGAGTTGGAGCGTCACCAGGCGAAGTTGCGCGGCCTGAGCGCCGAACAGCGCGCGGTCGTGGACCAGCTGACCCGGTCCATCATCAGCAAGGTGGCCCACCACCCGATCCGCGAGGCGAAACGCAGCGCGTCCGACCCCCGCTCCCGGATCACGGTGGAAGATATCCGCCGCATTTTCGGGCTCGACTAGGCGCCGGCGTGGGCAGCCTGACCATCGGCACGCGGGGATCGCCGCTGGCCCTGTGCCAGGCACGCTGGGTGGCGGCGCAGCTAGCCGCGAGCGGCACCTCGGCCAGCATTCGAGTGATCAAGACGACCGGCGACCAAGACGCCAAGGTCCCGCTGGCGGCGCTGGGTGCGCAGCGCGGCGTCAAGGGCGTCTTCACCAAGGAGATCGAGGATGCCCTGATCGCCGGCGAGATCGACCTCGCGGTGCACAGCTTGAAAGACCTGCCCACCGAGATCGACGAGCGGTTGGCGCTGGGCTGCGTGCCGGCGCGAGCCGACCCCCGGGACGCGCTGCTAGGCCGCCGGCTCGCGGAATTGCGACGCGGAGACCGCGTCGGTACCGGCTCGCTGCGGCGCGCGGAACAGCTGCGCGCGCTGGTGCCGGGAGTGGAAATTGCCGGCGTGCGCGGAAACGTCGACACGCGCATCCGCAAGCTGCGCAGCGGGCAATACGACGCGATCATCTTGGCGGCGGCCGGGCTCGAACGACTCGGGCTGCTGGACGAGGCCGCCGAACTTCTCGCGCCGACCCAGATGGTGCCGGCGATCGGCCAGGGAGCGCTCGGAATCGAGATCCGGGCGGGCGACCTGCGGGTCTCGGAAGCCTTGGCTGCAATCCACGACCTGCCCACGGCGTCCGAAGTGGCGGCCGAGCGGTCGCTGCTGCGGGCGTTGGGAGGGGGTTGCGACGTGCCGCTGGGAGGGTACGCGACCTGCGACGCGAGCGGGATCACGTTGCGTGCGGCGGCTGCGCTGGACCGGGGGGGCTTGGCCAGGCTGGAGGAGAGCGCGCCGGCTGGCGCCGCTGTCTCGCTCGGAATCGCGGTGGCGGAGAAGCTCCGCGAGCTAGGGGTCGAGTCTTCCGGCCCGGCCGCCTGAGCCCGCCGCTATCAGGCAGCTCGCTCGAGGTGCTCTTCGAAGCAGGCGTCCACGCAGGCCAGGACCTCGGCCGGTGAAGCGGCCCGATGCACCTGCTTGCGCAGCTGGGCCCCGTTGCGCATGCCGCGCGTGAAGTACGTCGCGAACTGCTTCATCTTGCCCAGGGGGCTGCCGGAGATCTTGCCGGCGTCGTCGCGCAGCAGGCGGTAGTAGCGCATGAGCAGCTCGTAGCGCTGCCGCTCGCTGGCCAATTGATACGAGCCGGTTCGGAGGTATTGCTGGATCTGGCGGAAGATCCACGGGTTGGTCGCGGCCGCCCTGCCGATCATCACGCCGTCGCAGCCGGTGTGCCGGAACATCCGCACGCAGTCCTCGGGCGAGAACACGTCGCCGTTGCCGACGACCGGGATCCTGACGGCCTGCTTGAGCTCGGCGATGCGGTCCCAGTTGGCTTCGCCGGAGTAGCCCTGCTGGCGGGTGCGGCCGTGCAGGGACACGCCTTGCAGGCCGCAATCCTCGGCGAGCCGGCCCATCTGCTCGACCACGATGCTGCTGTCGTCCCAGCCGGTGCGGAACTTGCACGTGAACGGGATCGAGACCGCGGAGCGGACGGCCTTGAGGATGCGCTCGACCAGCGGCAAGTCGCGCAGCAGCCCGGAGCCGCCGTTGCACTTGACGACCTTCTTGACCGGGCAGCCGAAGTTCATGTCGACCCCGTCGAAGCCCAGGTCCTCGACCACCCGGGCGGCATCGGCCAGCACGTCGGGGTCCGAGCCGAACAGCTGGGCCACGATGGGGTGCTCGTCCGGTTCGAAGTGCAGGTAGTTGAAGGGCGAGCGGCGCGGCTTGGCATTGGGCTTGGCATGGTTCGCCACGATGCCGTGCGAGCTGGTGAACTCGGTCATGATCAGGCCGCAGCCTGACAGGTCCCGGATCACGCGTCGGAACACCGTGTCAGTCACGCCCGCCATCGGAGCCAGCACGATCGCCGGCTCGACCACAAGCGTGCCGAAGCCTAGCCGTTGCGGACTAGCCACTGTTCGCATTTTATCCCGCCGCCGCGCCAGGCCGCCTCAGGTGTCCGACAGCTCGTCGAGGGAGCGCGGCCAGTCGCTGCGCAGCAGGCGGGAGAGCGCGCGATCCTTGAGCAGCTTGCCGTCCGTCTGGCAGCGGGCGCAGTAGTTGGTCTCGTTGGCCGCGTAGCGGATGCGCTGCACTGGCGCGCCGCAGTCCGGACAAGGCTCGCGATACCTGCCGTGGACCGCCATGCCGTCCCGAAAGGCCGTGACCTTCTGCGGAAAGCGCACGCGCGCCTCGCCGCAGAGCTGCTCTGTCCACTCGCTGAGCACGGCTCGCGCGGCCTCGAACAAGCGCTGGATCTCCGCCTCGTCCAAGCTTGTCGTGAGCGCCACGGGTGACAGCCGAGCGCGGTGCAGGATTTCGTCGGAATAGGCATTGCCGATGCCGCTGCAGATGCTCGGATCGGTCAATGCCCGCTTGAGAGTGCGGCTGCGCCGACGCATGGCGTCGCCAAATTCCGTCGGGGAGGCTTCAAGCACTTCGAGCCCCCCGCGGTGAAGAGTGTCGAGGGTGCCGGATCCGCGCGCGACATGCAGCGATGCCCGGCGCTTGGAGCCTGCTTCGGTCAGCAGCAGGGTCCCGTTGGAAAAGTCGAACGCCGCCAGCCCGCGCTTGCCCGGCAATTTGGCAGCGGGCTGGTCGCGCCAGTGGAGCCGGCCGGCGATCATCAGGTGCAGGACCAGCCAGTAGTCGTCCTCCAGGCCGAGCGCGATGCGCTTGCCCAAGCGGCGGAACCGCCGCACCTGTTTGTCGCAGCAGGTCTCCGGCGCTGGCTCGACCGTGCGCAGCAACAGCGGGCTCTCGATCCGGACCGCGCGCAGCCGCTGCCCCTTGATGCGAGGCTTGAGGGCCTCGATGTACGCTGCGATGTCAGGCAATTCTGGCAAGGGGCACCCGCTCGCTACAGCGGCCGGAACGGGAAGATCCAAGGGCACAGCACGACGCAAATCAATGCCAGCAGGACCGTCAGAAGAAGGCCGACCTTCGGAAAGTCCAGAAAGCGATAGCCGCCGGGTCCGTACACCATCAGGTTCGTCTGGTACGAGATCGGCGAAAGGAAGCTGAGGCCGCAGCCGACGATCAGGCAGAATGCGAATGGTTCCGGGTGCAGGCCGAGTTCGCGTGCGGTGGCCATGGCGACCGGAAAGACCAACGCGGCGGCTCCGTTCTTGGAAATGACTTGGGCGAATGCCGACGCGAACAGCACGAGCGCCAGCAGCATAGCGCGGTGGCCCAGCCCGACGGCCTGGCCGAAATCGAGCAGGGCGGCGGCCAGGGCCGTTGCGGCACCGGACTGGGCCAGCGCTGCCCCCATCCCGAGCGCGGCGGCCACGGCGACCAGGACTCGCAGGGGAATCGCCTCGAAGGCTTGGTTCGCGCTCACGCAGCCGCTGAGGATCATCAGCAGGGCTGCGCACAGGCAGACCACCACCGGCGGCCAAGCCGTGAACGCCACCCCCGCCACCAACAGCCCGGCCACCGCGACTGCCCGCCACATGCGGTCGTGCCTGGGCTGGGCGAAGCTCGAGACGGACGAGACCAGGCAGAATTCACTGGAATTGCGATAGTGATCGGCAAAGCCGGGCGGGGTCTCAAGCAGCAGCGTGTCGCCGGGCTGCAACTCGATGTCTCCGACCTTGCGGCGAATCAACGCGCCGCTGCGATGCACGGCAACCACGGCTGCGTTGAAGACCGTCCGGAAGCGGGATTGGCGCACGCTCTTGCCAGCAAGCGGCGAGCTGGCCGGAATCACTGCCTCGACGAGCTCGCGGTCCGCCGAAGAGACCGCCGCCTCGTCTTGATGATGCTGCGTGGGAGCCAGGCCGCGGATGCGCTGCAGGTCCACTACCGAATCCAGCACGCCAGTGAACCCCAGGCGATCCCCGGCCCTCAGCGTCGTTTCCGGGCCGGGGGCCGGAATGACGAGGCCGCCGCGCTCAATCTCGAACAGGAACAGGCCGGGCAAGCTGCGCAGCCCGGCCGACTCGATCGTCGCTCCCGCCGCCGCGGAGTCAGTCAGCACGTCCATCTGCACTGTGTAGCGGCGGGCGCTGTCCCATTCGTCCGCCAGCGGCTGGCGCTCCGGCAACAGCCCGGGCGAGGCGCAGACGAGATACGCCAGGCCGACTCCGGCCAGCGGCAAGCCCAGCAGGGCGGGCCCCCAGAACTGCAGCTGGGACGATGGGGCGGCGAGGCCGGCCTCGGTCAGGTACTTGACGTACAGGCCCATCACGATGAGGTTGGAGGCGCTGCCGATGAGGGTCAGCTGCCCACCCAGGATCGACGAGAAGCTCAGCGGCATGAGCAGCTTGGACGGGCTGACGCGGATCCGCTTGGCCCAATCGCGCACGATCGGCAGGTACATCGCCACGACTGGAGTATTGTTGATGAAGGCGGAGAGCAGCGTGACGGGGATGATCAGGCGCAACTGGGCGCCGCGCACCGAGCGAGGCCGGCCCAGGAGCCGGCTTGCCAAGGCGGTCGAGGCGCCGGTCTCGAACAGGCCCGCGGCCACCACGAAAAGCGCTCCGATGGCCACCACCGCTGGATGGGCGAAGCCGGCCAGCGCGGATGCGGGATCGACCGCGCCGATGAAGATCTGGGCCAGCAGGCCGGCCAGCATCGCCGTTTCCACGGCGACGCGATTCGTGGCAAGGGCTACGACCACCGTCACGACCACACAGATGGCCAGCAGGCCTGCCAAGGGCATCATTGCCAGAATATCGGAAGCGCCGGGCCGCAGCCGCCCAGTGCTTCCCAAGCTCATCGCGGTCGGACTCGCCGCGTGCGCCGTCGCTCTGGGCCAGCCTGCGGGCTTCAACTACGACGAGGCGGCCGTGCCGTCCTACGAGCTCCCGCAGATTCTGCGCGGCGCGGATGGCGGCTCGGTGAGGACCGCGGCGGACTGGCGCGCCCGCCGCGCCGAGATCTTGGGGCTATTCCGAGACCAGGTTTACGGCGCCGCCCCTCCGGCCCCGCCCGGCATGGCATTCAGGGTCTTGGAAGAAGACGCCGCGGCCCTCGGCGGGCTGGCGCACCGCAAGCAAGTGCGCGTCGAGTTCGGCGATGCCGCGCAGGTGTCGAGCATGGAGGTCTTGCTCTACACGCCGGCACGGGCCAGCGGTCCGGTTCCGGTCTTCTTGGGCCTGAATTTCGGCGGCAACCACACCGTCCACCCAGACCCCGCGATCCGGCTGGCGGATCGCGTCACGGCGGACGGCCTCGAAGAGGGCAGGGATGCGGATCGGGGCAGCCGTTCCAGCCGTTGGCAGGTGGAGATGCTGCTGCGGAGCGGCTACGGCGTCGCGACAGCGTATTGCGGCGATCTCGACCCGGATTTCGACGATGGGTTTCGCAACGGCGTCCATCCGCTCGCGCCGCCCGAGGATCCGGGCGATTGGGGCACCATCGCGGCATGGGCGTGGGGCCTGAGCCGGGCGCTGGACTACCTGCAGACCGACGCGCGCGTGGCGGGCGCGCGCGTGGCGGTGATCGGCCATTCCCGCCTGGGCAAGACTGCACTGTGGGCAGGCGCCCGCGACGAGCGCTTCGCAATGGTGATTTCCAACGACTCGGGCTGCGGCGGCGCGGCCTTGAGCCGCCGGCGGTTCGGCGAGACCGTGGAGCGCATCAACACGCGCTTCCCGCACTGGTTCGCCGACAACTTCTCCGCCTACAACGGCAAGGAAGACGAGCTTCCCGTGGACCAGCACATGCTGCTGGCGCTGGTCGCCCCCCGCCCGCTCTACGTGGCCAGTGCCGCGGAAGATCTGTGGGCGGACCCGCAAGGCGAGTTCCTCGCCGCCCGGCATGCGGGCGAGGTGTACGAGCTGCTCGGCCGGCGTTCCCTGGGGGCGCTGCAGCGCCCTGCGGTGAACGAGCCGGTGATGCGCGACGTGGGCTATCACATCCGCGCCGGCAAGCACGACATCACGGCCTATGACTGGGAGCGCTACATCGAATTCGCGGAGAGCCACTGGCCCCGAGACTGACGCTGCCCGCGGGCGCTGAATTCCAGCGAGCCTATTGCCGAAACCCACGGAACTCGATACAGTTACTTGCGGGAGCACGTCAAACTCGAATGCGGGGCCTCGCCACATCGACTGGCCGCTGCGCGCTGGTATTGTGCCTGAGCGCCGGGCTGGCGCAGGTCCACGCCTCTCCCGCGTCCGACCACAGGTCGACCTTGGATCGGTTTTGCGTCGGATGCCATGGCGGAGACAGCGCCTCGGGCGACCTGCGCCTCGACAGCGCGGACCTGGCGGGAGTGCATGACGCTCCGGAGCTATGGGAGCGGGTGGTGCACAAGCTGCGCACCGGCACGATGCCCCCGCCGACCATGCCCCAGCCGCCCGTGGCGGATCGGGAGGTCTTGGTGGACTGGCTGGAGGCATCGCTCGACGCGGCGGCGCTGCGCTCGCCCAACCCCGGGCGCACCGAGGCGCTGCGACGCCTGAACCGGACCGAGTACCAGAACGCGGTCCGGGACCTGCTGGCTGTCGAAATCGACGCCGGGGTGCTGCTTCCGCAGGACGAGAGCGGGCACGGCTTCGACAATGTCAATGTCTCCGATCTGTCGCCCATGCTGCTCGGCCGCTACATCTCGGCCGCCCAGAAGATCAGCCGCCTGGCCGTTGGCAGCGGCCAGGTCGAGCCGAACAGCGACATCATCCGGGTGAAGCCCGACGTTACCCAAGAGCGCCACGTGCCCGGGTTGCCGCTCGGCTCGCGCGGGGGCGTCTCTGTCACGCACTCCTTCGTGCAGGACGGCGAATACGAGATCCAGATCTGGCTCTCGCGCAACCGCAACGAGGAAATCGAGGGCCTGCGTCGCCAGCACGAGGTTCATCTGCTGCTCGACCGCCAGCGGATCGAGACATTCACTGTGCTTCCGCCCACCGACCGGTTCGACTTCTCGCACGTCGACAAGCACCTCAAGAAGCGCGTGGCAGTGACGGCCGGGCCGCACCAGCTCGCGGTGACGTTTCCCAAGACCGAGTCCTCTTTGCTGGAAACCATGCGGAAGCCGACGCAGTCGCGCTTTAACATGCACCGCCACCCGCGGACAGCGCCCGCGGTGTTCCAGATCTCGGTCACTGGTCCGTACTCGGGCCGCAGCCCGGCGGATACTCCCAGCCGCCGCAGGCTGTTCACGTGCAGGCCGACCGGACCAGCGGACGAGGCGGACTGCGCCAGGCAGATCGTGTCCGCGCTCGTCCGCCGGGCCTATCGCCGCCCGGTCAGCGAGGAAGACCTGCTCCGGCCGTTGGAGTTCTTCCGCAGGGGACGGCAGAACGGCGGCTTCGACGCGGGCATCGAGCGAGCGCTGACGGCAGTGCTGGTGAGCCCCGAATTCTTGTTCCGAACCGAGGCGGTTGCGCCCGGTTCCGGCGCGGCTCGGATCAATCCGGTGGAGCTGGCCTCGCGCATTTCATTCTTCCTCTGGAGCAGCATCCCTGACGACGAGCTGCTCGCGGCAGCGGCCAGCGGCGAGCTGGGCAGCGACGAAGGCTTGGAGCGGCAGGTGCGCAGGATGCTGGCCGATCCGCGCGCGGCGAATTTCGCCACCAACTTCGCCGGGCAATGGCTGCGCTTGCGCAGCTTGGAGTCGTTCTCCCCCGATGCCCGGCTGTTCCCGGACTTCGACGACAACCTGCGGCAGGCGCTGCGCAGGGAGACCGAATTGTTCATGCAGAGCATCGTGTCCGAAGACCGCAGCGTGCTGGACCTGATCAAGGCCGACTACACATACCTCAACGAGCGGCTGGCCAAGCACTACGGGATCCCGCA
>JAJDZN010000222.1 GCA_022824585.1 Bryobacterales bacterium
CAAATAACTCAATCTAAAGATGTTGCACTCGAAGTTGACGGTCTGACGCCAGATTGTGCGAGTCGGAATTAGGGTCTAATCGGAAATGAAAATCGGTGTTCTAGGAACAGCTCCGGCTGGGTCCTGCGCTTGTCCGGGTGCTCGCGTCCTGGATGCAGGAACTTGCCGGTGACGGCGATGAGCCCCTCTAGGTCAAACGAGTCGCTGCAGACCAGCATATGGGTCATTTGCTGCATCTCGTCGGGCTCGTTGCCCATGTCGGCCAAGATGATCAGGCGGGCCCTTTGCTCGGCTGCCGCGGCATCGCCGAGGACGAGGGCCAGTGCTGCAGCGATGGCAAGCGCGCGCACGAATCGCCAGTGTACATGCCGAGAGCCGGGACTCGCTGGCCGGTATCGGCGCTTGGACCCCGCCAAGCATTCCGGCGGAGCGAGCGGTCGCAGGCCGCGCGATCTTGGTCCTGCGCGCGGGAAGGGCGTCTCAGCGCGCCTGCACCGCCACCAGAAAGCACCAAAGGCGGACAGGTGAGAATAGAAGGAGCGATGATCTTCGTCGTTGACAACTACGACTCGTTCACCTTCAACCTGGTGCAATACCTCGGCGAGCTCGGAGCGTCGCTAGTGGTCAGGCGCAACGACGAGGTGACAGTGCGGGAGATCCGCGCCCTGAGACCGGAGCGAATCCTCGTCTCGCCCGGCCCGTGCACTCCCAAGGAAGCCGGGATTTCCGTTGAGCTGATCCAAGAGATTGCGGGGGAGGTGCCAATCTTGGGGGTCTGCCTGGGCCACCAGTCGATCGGCGAAGCGTTTGGAGGCAAGGTGATCCGTGCCCCGGCCTTGATGCACGGCAAGACGAGCCTGGTCAAGCATGACGGCCGGTCCGTCTTCGCCGGCTTGGAGCAGGACTTCGTCGCGACTCGCTACCACTCGCTGATCATCGAACGCGAATCACTGCCGGAGGATCTGGAGATCTCGGCTTGGACCGATGATGGCGTCATCATGGGCGTCCGGCATCGCAGCCTGCCGGTCGAAGGCGTGCAGTTCCATCCCGAATCCATCCTGACTTCGTGCGGCAAGCAGCTGCTGGCGAACTTTCTGCGCCAACGCGACGATGCCTAGCCGCGCAATGCCAGCGCTTCGCCGTGGAAGCGCTTGATTCTGGACCAGATCTCGGCGGTCTGGTCCAGCATTTGGTGGTCAGTGTCGAGCAGTTCCAAGTCGACGTTCGTCCGCGCGCGGGCGAACCGCTCCGACAGCCTGGCTGGAACGCCCTCGTCGTGCCGGCCGTGCAAGATTCGGGTCGCGGTATGGACGTCGGGGAACGGTTCGTAGTGCCGGGCGTCCTCTAGGAAGCCCCACGCCAGGGCCTCGTTGCGCCGCGTTCGGTAGTGGAAAAACTCGTGCTGGCCCAGGGTTTGCCACGTCTGTGTCGCTGCCCCCAAGGCGCGGCCCAGCCGGTTCCCGAAGTCGAAGGCCGGCGCTAGCAAGACCGACAGCGGCACGCGCTCCGGAGCGCGCGCCGCGTGCAGCGCCGCCAGATAGCCGCCGAGGCTCGAGCCGATCAGCAAGTCTGGGCGCAATTCAGCGGTCAGGCGCGAAACCAGGCCGAGCTGCTGCGTAAGGGTCGTGTTGCGGAAGTCGCCACAGTCGAGTTCCGGCACTGTGACGGGGACCCCGATTTCCGCGAACCGCTCCGCCAAGAACACCCCCTTGGCGGACTTGGCGCTCGAGCAAAAGCCGTGCAGGTAGAGGATCCCGGGCATGCAGCGAGAGTCATTCTCGCACGCCATCCGAGGCCCTTGCAAGAATGGGGCTTGCAGAAGGTCCATCCCTTCGTGGCGCGCCCGCACCTGACAGTGCTAGCGCAGAGCCTGCCGATTCTCGGCTCCCTGCTGGCCGAACCGCTCACTGGCTTGATCGACACTGCGTTCGTCGCGCGGCTCGGAGCGGAAGCCCTGGCCGCCCTCGGCGTCGGGACGATGGTCCTCTCGGCCGTGTTCTGGTCGTTCAGCTTCTTGGGCGTGGCGACGCAGACCAAGGTCGCCACTCTTTGCGGGGAAGAGGCGCTGGCCGGTTCGCCTAGCCGCAGCGCCGCCCGCATGTGCTTGGCGGCCGTCCTGGTGGCGCTGCTCATGGGCGCCGCCGCGGCAGCCGTCGGCTTGGCGCTTTCCGGGAACATCGCCGGCACCATGGGAGCCGAAGGAGAGGTGCAAGGCCTGACGGTCGACTACCTGCGCTGGCGCTTTGTCGGGGCTCCGGCCCTGTTGGCCAGCTTCGCTGCCTTTGGCGCGCTGCGAGGCGCCCAAGACATGCGCACTCCGCTGCTGGTCGCCGGAGGCATGAATGCGCTCAACGTCGCCTTGGACCCGTTGTTGATCTTCGGCATGGCAGGGCTGCCCGCGATGGGTGTCGCGGGGGCGGCGCTGGCCAGCGCGATCAGCCACTGGGTCGGGGCCGCCTGGGCCGCCGCGGCGGCATTTCGGAGGCTGGGCTGGCCGGACGCCCTTGACCTGCACCCGATCCGCGGCCTGCTCTCGGCCGGCGTGCACCTGGTCTTTCGGGCCGTCTCCCTGAACGCGTTCCTGATCTTGGGCACCCGCAAGGCCACGCTGATCGGCGTGGGTGCCGGCGCGGTCCACCAGGTGATCCGTAGCGTTTGGTTCTTCAATGCGCTCTTCCTCGACTCCTTCGCGATCCTCGGGCAGAGCCTGATCGCCTACTTTCTCGGAAATGCCGACAGGAGCGCGGGCCGGGATGTGGCGCGGGTGGTCTGCCAGTGGTCGCTGGCTACCGGAGCAGCCTTGGGCGTGGTCATGCTCGTGGCGGAGCCTTGGATGCTGCGGCTCTACATCCCGGCCTCGGCAGCGGCGCTCTTCGCTGTGCCTTGGCGCATCGCGGCCGCCTGCCAGCCAATTAGCGGGCTGACCTTCGGCACGGACGGGGTGCATTTCGGCACCGGCGACTTTCGTTTCCTGCGCAATGTAGTGCTCGCAGCCCTGGTGGTGGGCGGAGCGGTCATCGTGTGGGCTGACGCCTCCTCGCCATGGGCGCTGAACGCCGTGTGGTGGTCCTTCGTGATCTGGACCTCGCTACGGGCCGTTGCGGGAATGTTGCGGGTGTGGCCGGGGAGGCCGAACGCGCCCCTCGGAACGGCAGGCTGAACTTCCGCGGCCGCTCGTCCGCCTACGGCGGGTCGGGCAGGCGGAACGACATGACCTTCGCCATGAAGTTGCCCGGGTTGTACTTGTTGCCGCCCCCCACCGCGATCGCCAGGTACTGTCGGCCGTCCACCATGTACGTCATGGGCGTTGCGTGAGCGCTGGCGGGCAGGCGGTACTGCCACAGCAGCTCGCCGCTGTCCTTGTCGAAGGCCCGGAGCCGCTGGTCGTTGGTCGCGGCGATAAACACCAGCCCGCCCTTGGTGACGATGGGGCCGCCTAGGTTCGAGGCGCCGGTCGGGGGGATGCCCAGGCGCGTCAGTTCGTCGTACTCGCCTAGCACCACCTGCCAGCGGAACTCGCCGGTGTTGAGGTCAATCGCCGTCAACTGCCCCCACGGCGGCTGCTGGCAGGGGTACAGGTTGGAGTCCCAAAAGCGCCCCTGCGGCCCCGACCGGCTGCGCCACGGGACCTCGGAGTCGTCGCCCCTGGGAAGCATGCTCGCCAGCGAGCCGACGTCCATCGAATTGATGTAGAACGTGTCCGTTTCGGGATCGAAGGCCCCTCCGCCCCAGTTGGTTCCGCCGTTGGTGCCGGGGAAGAACACGGTCATGCGCGTCAGGCGCGGACGGAACAACGGGCCTTCAATGGAGGCGCCTTCGAGCATTTCCAAGCATTCGGCGCGGGACTCTTCGGTGACCGAGGTGATTTCGTCCGGGCGCATCGACTGCCGGATGAACGCCTTGGGCCGCACGGGCCTGGGCTGCGTGGGATGGTAGTACTCTCCCGGCAGGTCCCCGGCCGGGACGGCGTGCTCCTCGATCTCGAACAGCGGCTCGCCGGTCGCGCGGTCGAACACGAACAGGAATCCGGTCTTGGTGGCGATGGTCACGGCCTTGACCGGCCTGCCGTCGCGCACGATCTCGACCAGCGAGGGCTGCGAGGGCAGGTCCCAGTCCCACAGGTCGTGGTGGATGGTCTGGAAATGCCAGCGGCGGCTGCCGGTCCGGCAGTCGAGCGCGACGAGGCTGTTGCCGAACAAGTTCGCTCCGGGGCGGTCGCCTCCGTAGTAGTCATACGAGGGAGATCCGAGCGGCACGTACGCCAATCCCAGCTCCTCGTCCACGCTGGCCATGGTCCACAGGTTCGTGCCGCCGCGCTGCTGCCAAGAATCGCCGCCCCAGGTCTCGTGGCCGAACTCGCCCGGGCGGGGAACCGTATGAAACCGCCAGCGCAGCTGGCCGGTGTGGATGTCGAAGCCGCGCACGTCACCGCTGGGCCCGCGCGGCATACCGTCCGTGACGCGGCCGCCGACGATCAGTGTCCCGGCGCATTGCGAGACGGGCGATGTCAAGCCATAGCCGCCGGCCGTATCCTCCGGCAGCTCGGCCGGGGCGGCTCGCAAGACGCCGCCGTTGCCGAAAGCGGGATCCAGGCTGCCGGTCTTGCGGTCGATCGAGAATAGCGACCCCGCCTGGCCGCTGAGCAGCAGGCGCTCGGTGTCGCCTTGCTTCCAATAGCCGAGGCCGCGGTTTATGAACAGGTTGAAGCGGCGCGAGCGGTCCAGCTTCGCGTCAAACTCCCACAGCTTGCGCCCCGAGGCGGCGTCGAGGGCCAGCAGGCGATCCATCGGCGTGGGCAGGTAGAGCGCGCCGTCGATCATCAACGGCGTGGCTTCGAAGGCGGATCGCGTAGGCGTTCCGGTGCGGCCGTCCGCGAAATCCGCGGAATCGAACTCCCACGCGACTTCCAAGCGGTTGACGTTGTCGCGCGTGATCTGATCGAGCGGGGAATAGCGCGTGCCGCCCGGATCGTTGCCGTAGTAGTGCCACTCTTGCGCAGCCAGCGGCGAGAGCAGGAGCACCAAGCCGAGCGCGGCCAGACGTGTCAGGCGCACCAGCGGATTGTAGCGCGGACAAGGGCCTGGGCCGACACCCCCATCATGTGCGACGGGGTGTCGGCGCGGCCGATTCAAGATGCCGCCGGGCTCAGTCGGTGGCGAAGCAGTAGAAGTACCCGTTCCCGCCGGTGGCCACCAGGTTGGCCTGGCTGCAGCCGCGGGAGCCGTGGGCCGAGTTCCAAGAGGACGGGACCTGCCCCCCGCCGGTGCGGTCGTGGTGTCCGACTTGGGCACTGCCTTCTCCATTCTTGGTCCAGTTGCCACACGTGTGGTCGGCACCGTCGGAGAAAGCCGTGCCGTCGAGCTGGGACCCGGTCAAGATGTCGTGCTGGTTCGGCGAGTCCCCCCGGCCGTTGACCACGCCGCCCATCTCGTTGAGCGAGCCTTCCTTGCCGAGCCCGACGTTCGAGTAATGGAGTTCGTCGAGGTTGGCCGCGACCTGGACTCCCTTGGCGTTGAACCAGGGCCCGCTCCCGATCCGGTCGCGAGCGTTGACGGCCGCCTTGCCGTCCATGGCTGCCGCGCTCAGGTAGGCGCGCCATGTCTTGCCGCCGGCGCCGGCGGCTTGCGCGAGCGATTGGCAATGGGCGTCGGCACCTGCAAGTCCGCCGAGGTTGGCACCGTCACCCGGCCCCTTGCTCGTGATGAAGAAGCTCATGTCTTCGGCTGCGACGGGCAGAGCCAGGCAGGCGAGCACGATTGCGACTGATACTTTCATGTTGGGTAGTCCTCTCTTGTTCCACAGACCGCTGACCAGCAGCGTTGACATGGGATTCTAGCAAATCGGTCCCGCATCTGCTGAGAAACGTCCCGTTGGCGCTAAAAAGCGTTCCACATGCTTCGTGGTCTTGCCGACCCTTGCCAGGGAGGCGTGCGAGAGCGAGCGGCTGGTACTGCACGGCCCGCGGACGAAATCCGAGCCGGGACCAAGCGAGTCCTAGGGCATTGCCGGGCAGAGCCTTGGCGTCGGTCGCCCGCGAGCTTGCCCAGGTTGATCGCGGGCGTTTGCTTCGGATCGCTGCGCAGAGTGGCTCTTAAATGTCCGCATCCGAATGTGGACAGTTCAATGCGGCCGCTGCCTCGCGCAGTGCTCAGACGTTGGCTGGATCGGGGTGTTTCCAAGGCTTGCGGTACGGCCTGGCGAGCAGTCGGTTGGCCTCGCTGTCGTTCCTTACCTGTCCCCGCTCGGCATCCCACTCCAGCGAACGCCCGAGCTGCATGGCCATGTTGGCGAGGATGCAGGCCGTCGTGGACTTGTGCCCTTCCTCGATGTCGGCTACCGGCCGCGACCGCTCGTTGACCGCTTGCAACCAGTCCTTCATGTGGTAGCGCACAGCGTGCGCGGAGTGCAGTTCGAGATCGGGCTCGGTCTTGTCCTCGGGGTACCGGTCGACCTCGGTCTTGTTCCGGCCTTGCAGCGCTTTGGCGTTCTTGTCGACCGGGACGAAGTCCCAGCCGTGGACGCTGCCCTTCAGCGTGCCCTTGGAACCGTAGATGAAGAACGCCCAAGGATAGCCCGGGTCGGGTGCCGTGCCCCAGCTGCGGTGCGTCCAGACAACCGGGAACTGGTCGTATTCGAATGTCGCGACTTGCGAGTCGGCGATGTTGGCCTTGCTGTCCTTCTGGATCTGGATTCCACCGCTGGAAGACACCCGGTTGAGCCATCCCAGCCCAGTCATCCAGCGCACGGTGTCGAGCATGTGGACGCACATGTCGCCCATGATGCCGTTGCCGTACTCCATGAAGGCCCGCCAGCGGCGCGGGTGGACGAGTTCGTTGTATGGGCGCAACGGGGCCGGGCCCGTCCACATCTCATAGTCGAGGTGGGCGGGGGGCTCGGCGTCGGCCGGGTTGCCGCGCGCTCGCATGTGGTAGTAGCAGCAGACCTCGGCATGCCCGATCTCGCCCAGCAAGCCGTCCTCTACGATGCGCTTCTTGGCCTCGACAAGGTGTGGCGTCGAGCGGCGCTGCAATCCGATCTGCACCACTCGATCGTGCTTGCGCGCGGCTGCGAGCATCGCTTGGCCCTCGCGGATATCGACGCCGATCGGCTTCTGGCAGTAGACGTCGGCCCCGGCTTGGCAGGCGGCGATCATGGGCAGGGCGTGCCAGTGATCGGGCGTCGCGACCAAGACCAGGTCCGGCTCCTGCTCCCGCAGCATTTCGCGGTAGTCGGAGTAGGTGGTGGGGGTCTTGCCGGACTTCTGGCGGGTGGCGGTCATCTCGGCCGCTGCCTTGAGCATCTTGCTGTCGACGTCGCACATCCCGACCACTTCCACCGGCTCGACCTGGATCAGCCGGAACAGGTCGACTTTGCCGTACCAGCCCGGCCCGACGATGCCCACGCGGCGGGTTTGGGTGGCCGGGCGAGCGCCCGGGACGAGCAGCAGGCTGCCCGCGGCAGCACCGATGAAATTGCGGCGGTTGGGGACCGGATCTGGCATGTCGAGCCTCCTTGGGATCAGTTCGACTATGATACCCGTCACATCGGCGAATTCGGTTCCCGAAGGCCCCGGCTTCCGACTGCGAATGGCTTCCACGCGTCCGAACGTGATTCTCATCGTGGCCGATGACATGGGCTACGGCGACTTCGGTTGCTTCAGCGATGGAACGGTGCGCACGCCGCACCTGGACCGGCTGGTGGCCGAGGGCACCTGCTTCCGCCAGCACTATTCCGCCTCGCCGATCTGCGCCCCGGCCCGGGCCGCCCTGCTCACGGGGCGCTATCCGCACCGGACCGGAGCGATCACGCAGCACGAGATTCACGGCCTGGATCGAATCGCGCTGCGGGAGGTGACCCTGGCGGACGCCTTCCGCTCCGCGGGTTACGCGACGAGCTTGGTCGGCAAGTGGCACAACGGCACGTTTGACCGCCGCTTCGAGCCCAACGCGCGCGGCTTTGGCGAGTTCACCGGCTTTTGCGGCGGCTGGACAGACTACTACCGCTACCACCTGCGTCGCAACGACAGCATCGCGCCCTCCGACGGGACCTATCTGACGGACCTGCTGACAGGGGAGGCCGAAGACTTCATCCGGCGCCATCGGAGCGATCCGTTCTTCCTGTACCTGCCCTACAGTGCCCCGCATTCGCCCTTCCAAGCGCGCGACGAGTGGATCGCCCCCTACCGCGAGCGGGGCCTGAGCCGTATCGTCGCCACGACCTACGCAATGATCGGGTGCATGGACGCCGGAATCGGGCGCATCCTCGACACGCTGGCAGAGACGGGCCTCGCGGAGAACACCATCGTGGCGTTCACCAGCGACAACGGTCCGGCGTTCTTCAACCCTCCTTACATGCTCGAGCCCGGGGAGCCGACCTTCAACGAGCGCTTCAACAGCGGGTTGCGGGGCAGCAAGGGCTGGATTTACGACGGCGGCATTCGCGTTCCGATGGTGCTGCGGTGGCCCGGACACGTGCCGGATGGACGCTATGCCGACGAGCTGACGCATTTCACGGACTGGATGCCAACCCTGCTCTCGCTGGCGGGCGTGGAGCGGCCGCCCGGCCCGCCGCTCGATGGCTGCGACCTAGCGCCGCTGCTGGCGGGGCGGCCCGTGCAGGCCGAGCCGCGTCGGTTCTGGCAATGGAACTTCTACTGGCCCGACATCGGCACCAACGCTGCCATGCGCGACGGGAATTGGAAATTGGTGCGGCCGATGATCCGAGGCACGCGCTTCTTTAGCGACGAGCTGTGCGTCTCCGATGAGGATCGTGCTCGCACAGCGGCATTCGTCGAGGCCGATATCAAGCACAAGGAGAATCCCGCGAGCGTGCTGGCACCGCTGCCCGTGCCGAACCTCAAGCCGCAAGAACCGGAGTCGCCAGAACTCTACGACCTATCGTCCGATCCGGGAGAGCAGATCGATATTGCAGCCCAGCATCCTGAACGCGTGCGCCGGATGCTGGCGAGCTTGGAGGAGTGGTTCGAGAATGTCGAGCAAGACCGCAAGTCCGTCGATCGCCGAGGACCTTGAGCTTTGATCCTGGTCGCCGGCATCAGCGAAACCCTGAATCACATCCATCGCGGCCTTGATCGCATGGCCTCTTCAGAGGCCTTGCATTCTCCCGGGCAACGCTGCATGTGTCATCTAAGGGCGCGGCCGCGATAGTCCGATCTGTACCATGGCACCCTGGCAGGATCTGTCCGTTCCCAGCGAGACACGGACCCTGAAAGGGCTGGCCTTTAGGCTGGTACTCGGAACAGGGCGAAATGCTAGACTGCAGTCGCCTTCTCGTAGCTTCCTCAGGCTCGTCGGGCGGTAACTCGATTCCGTTGGGATGTGGTGAATGATGCCGGAAGCGTCGCTAGTCGAGATTCGGGGATTTGCCATCGAGGATCTGCTCGGGCCGCTCAACGAGGTTGAACGAAAGTTCGCTCCGGAGAAGTTGTTCGTAGCGGGAGATGAAGGCCTGCTGAAGTCCGGACGGAGGGTGTCTATTGTGGGATCACGACGGGCGACCTCGGATGCAATCAGGCGCACTCGAAAGCTCACGAGGATTCTTGTGGCGCGCGGCGTGACGATCGTGAGCGGGCTTGCGGAGGGAGTCGACACGGCGGCGCATTGCGCTGCAATTGGGTGCGGAGGACGCACGGTCGCCGTTCTGGGCACTCCGGTTGACAGGGCATATCCCAAGTCCAACAGCGAACTTCATCGAGAAATAGTGGATTCACACGTGGCCGTGTCCCAGTTCCCTCGTGGCACGCCCGTCCGACCACGGAACTTCCCTTTGAGGAATCGGACAATGGCACTCATTTCGGATGCCACTGTCATCGTCGCCGCTGGCGAACGCAGCGGCACGATTCACCAAGGATGGGAAGCGCTTCGGCTCGGGCGGGACCTCCTGTTGCTCGAGTCGCTCGCTCAAAGCAACATAGCCTGGGTCCGCGAACTGACAGACTACGGTGCTGAAGTGCTGGGTGACAGCAACCTCGACTACTGGCTGGACTCGCTTCCCGAACGCGCTGCCGTCGATGCTGCAGAACTGGCGCTATAGCGTGCAATGGAGTTGCTGCGCGAGGTTCGCTGCGGTTCGTATTGCGTATATCTTCCGCGAAGGGGAGATGATCTCGGCGAGAAGTCAAGGAAGTTCTGCTATGCCCTGAAGCGGGGTGACGACGACTTGATTTCGAGCGTGGCCACCCATATCGGCCGTCACCGAGACGATGTCGGTGTATCGGAACTCCTGGGTGCGGATGCCGCGCTTGTTCCGATGCCAGGGCACGCACCCCGTAAACCCGGAACCCTCTGGCCTGCAAAGCGGCTCGCTGAGGCCCTAGTCGATTGCGGCTTGGGCCACTGTGTGCTTGAGGTGCTAGAACGAGCTTCGCGAGTTCCGAAGTCTGCTACCGCCCCACCGGGAGAACGGCCGACCGCCGCCGAACACCTCTCGTCCTTCCGAGTTCTGCCCCTGTCTCTGGATCTGCGACGAATCGTGATCGTGGACGATGTGGTCACTTCCGGGGCTTCGATGCTGGCGGCGATCACGGCTGTCTCGCACTCGATCCAAGTCCCTCCGCCAATGGGGTTCGCCTTCATTCGCACTCAGTCGGAAGGGATGATCACCTCAGTTCGGAGCCCTGAGCTATCTAGGATTCGATTGCTCTCGAGCGGCCGAACGAGAAGGGAGCCCCTGTCCTAGCCACGTCGAATTTAGCCCGTGAGCGACCCCTCCTGCGAGTGCGGTAAAGGCGCTTGTGGTCCGACAGAGACCATGGGGCTCCAGGGGACAAGCTGTGGGCGGGGCTGAGAGAATCGCTCTGCAAGCCTTATCGGGACAACCGCCCGGAACAGACACTCGGTAGCAGCGGCAGCCGAGGCTAGTCCCTCAACCACACGGCTACCTACTTATGAAACGCGGCGGACAGTTGCTCCGCGCTGATTCCGCCCGTGAGTAGTTGTGCCGGGACTCGAGCACGATTTCCAAGCCGGGGGAGGTTCCGGCTCGGAAGCTCTGATTGGGCCTTGGACGCGAAATTCCACGGCGAGCACCAAATGGCCCGTCGTGGATGGGTACCTCAGACTTCGCTACATGGGGCGAGGTAGCGCGATGCTTGCTCGTGGCGTAACTGCCGTGAAAATCTGGGATTAGGGCCTCATTTGGATGAGTTGCGGGAGAGGCTGTTGAGTTCGACTGGCCACCGCAGCCCTCAACCCCGAGACGTTGTTGTTCCTCAGACTCGCTCCAGCGCCTGTCCGCCGATAAGGCACGGAATCCGAGAGCGGCTCTTCGCCCGGACTAGCGAGGAGGCGGGTCCGCGCTGACTGGTCCAACTTCGCGAGCCGGTCGCCGGAGATATTCGCGCCCTGAAGTCTCCTGTCTGGCTCGAATGTCTTGGAAGATCGCATCGAGGTCGTAACCGAACCGGGCCAAGTGCTCCTCGCGCACAGCCCGGAGTTCATCGATGATCGGATCGGTCCTCGTGGCTTGCGTGATGATTCCCGGCGAACTTGTGTGGTCAGTCTGTATCAGTTGATTAGGCGTACAGATGACTGGTGGCTCATAGCCTGACGATCTGCAGACCTCTTCAATTCGAGAGCGCATGGTCGCGTTGGCGATGTGCCGGAAGTTCCATGTTACGAGATAGTCCACTCCGTTGGCGGCGGCAGTGGCAACATGCATGGCGTCGTCAGCAGCCCTGCGTGGCACGGCCCGGAGATCGATCAACTTGCGGTTCAGAGAGATAGCTTCCTCCGTTACGTCGAGCAATGGGACCGCATCGAGGACAGCGAGACGAGCGAGCGCGGCAGCGCTATCGCCCGAGGCAGCCTCGGCGACGACTAGTTCGGACGTGACGAGCGAGAACCTGCTCGGAGCACTCTTCCACCACTCTCGCGTGATCTCCTGATACGCCGCGGTCACGACATCCCGAGAAGGCCGACCGGTGAGATATCTGATGACCGATGTCTCGACGTACACGATTGACACGATTGAGTTCATTATGGCCCCGTCTCTGAGATCATCGGGCAGCCCGACGAAGTGCATCGTGCCTTGCGCGCGGGAGCTGCCCAGCGCGGCCACAGCGCCGAGGCCGAGGTGAGCGCCATCTTCGAAGAAACGGTCTTGCCGGAAGGGCGGGTCAGACCGGGATCGCTGCTGACCGCCGGCGGCGGGCGCGCAGGGTTGTCGGAGGGAGAGTTCGCGGCGCTTTGGCAACGCGACACGAATCCGGGTCGACCGCTCAGTCTCGAACAGTACCGATCGACACCAATGTAGTTTCTGAACCGTTACGTGAGTTTCGGGCTCCGCAGGGCGTAGGGTGGCTCGACTCACAGGCGCTGGAGACGTTATATTCGTTCGCTATTCCTGTCGCCGAGTTGCGCTTCGGTGTCCAGTCGTTGCTGGTCGGCAGCGGCCCCCTGCGGCCGACTCAGAATGAGGCGCGGTACACAGCAGGCGCAAGATTAACACGATCTGCAAGGGGAGGCTTGAGACGGTAGGCACGGGCCAGTTGTCCGGAGCCGCGTGGACGGAAGCCGTAGAGCCTGATTACGCGGAATAGCTCCCGGTGCTCGTCGGAGACGCGGAGCTCATTCCTCGTGATGAAGAACGGGGTGGTGATCGAGCCGGTCGTGGTCTTGACCTCGAGCCACCGCTCCTCTTCCGGCGCGTTGCCAACCCCCGAGAACGACTTGATGTCGTATCCGAATCCGTCGCCATCGTCCCTCGCCACCCAGCGCACGCTCTGCGCCAAATCGTCCCGGCCTAGTTTCAGCAGGCGATTGCGCTCCGATTCGAAGACGAGTTCTTCGCCGGCTGCGCCGAGCCGGCGATTGCGTGCGTCCCTCTGCGCCGGAGGCTCGAATCGACGCATGATCCGGAGGATCTCCACCGGCATGTCCGGATTTGGCGGCGCATCGAACGGAGGATCCGGAGCGTGATCGAATCTGAGAGCGAGCTGCGCCGTTTCGATCGGATTCGGCAGGCCTTGGTCAGCGCTGAGGATCTCTCCGACCAAGCAGGCATGCAGATCGGGACGATCCTTGAGATGTGCCTCCACGGCCTCAAAGAGCGCCCTCTGGTAGTTTCTCCGTGGCTTGTAGCCGTCGACGTACGGAAGTCCCAACGAGTCTAGGACGGCGCTGATATTCTGGTGCTTCCACTCGATCGATCCCTTTGACCGCGGGATTCGCTCCATCAGTCCGCGGCGGTGCTTCGACTTGTTGAACTTGCGGCCGCTCTGCTCGGCCTCGAGCATTACGAAGTAGTCCCGGACGATGGCCTCAACCTCGCTGTCTGACCAGGCGGTTGTCACAGGCTGGTGTTCGAGCGCCCCGCGACAATGGGGCGCACAAAGATTCTCGCATTCCCTGAATGGGGTGCCGAAAGGCCGGAGCCGCTATATCGATGCGGCCCTTCGCCCTTGGCCTGCAACGCCGACGGGCCAGATTCTCCTCGAGCCGTCCGTCTCCAGCGAGATTTCGCAGGGCCGATCTTGAGGGGCCGACCATGTAGACGCCGCCTTCGTTCGACGGTGACATTAGCATCACCGAGAGAATTCTTGCCATGCAGGTGAACTGTCTATTCCTACTGTCGCTGCGGGCTATGGCGGCCCACCAGCTGGCCGGCGCGAGCGTGATGGCCCACGACTGCGACGCAACCCCTATGTCGGCCGATTGTTGCCCCCCACGGCACCAAACGGACTCGCCCTTTGGTTAAATCAGAAAGTGGCGTTGGTGTCGTGGAATGCCCGGATCTTGACCGGTCCAGACGGGGTCGGCTGCTCCGTGCCCGCGCTGGCGCGACGGGTGAAACTCTCGATTGACTACGCACTTGATTGAAACTTCGGCCGAGAGTCCGGACGACGCTGCGGTCCAGGCGGCGGTCAGGGCTGTTCGCCGCGGGGAGGTGATCGCGATTCCGAGCGATGCCCTGTACGTGCTGGTTGCCGATCCGCTGAACCTCAACGCCGTGTCGAAGGTCTTCGAGGCGAAAGGCCGGGAGCCGCACCGGTCGCTGCCGCTGCTGGTCGATTCGGTCGCAATGGCCGTCGAATACGCCGACGAACTGCCCTCTAGCTTCTACCTGCTGGCACGGCGCTTCTGGCCGGGCTTGCTGACCGTGATCGTGAACGCGTCTTCCAAGGTGCCCCTGCGTGTGACCGGCAACACTGCCAGGCTGGCCGTGCGCCGTCCGGCGTCCGCGCTGGCAAAGCGGCTGGTGGCCGAATTCGGAACGCCGCTGATTGCCACAAGCGCGAACGTGTCGGGCAAGCCCACGTGTCGCAGCGGCTTTGAAGTGCTCGGAACCATGGACGGGCGGGTCAGCCTGATTGTCGATGGCGGGATCATCGAGGGGCCGGCGTCCACCACGATCGACATCACGCCATTACAGTGGCGCCTGATCAAACAGGGCGGCGTCGCCACCGCCGATATCGACGCCTGTCTGGCTCATTTTCGACAGTAAATTTCGGGTCGGTACGTAGTTTGAACGGTTTACGGCCGCAAACCCTCCAAATTGCGAATTTTGTAGTGCCACGTTTTTTTCGTATATTGCGCATTTCATCCTTGCAATAAATGTTTCTTTTATG
>JAJDZN010000006.1 GCA_022824585.1 Bryobacterales bacterium
CGGCTGCAGGGCCGTGATCTCACGGAACGTCTTGACAGCCGACTCGGACTGCCCCTGCTCGCGCTGGAGGACGCCGAGGCGCTCGAGCAGCATCAAGCGTCGCCTGTGCTCGCTGCGGGGGTATTCGTCTCGGCGCGTGGCCTCCAAGAGATTGGTCAGCTCGGCGATAGCCTGCTCCTGGCGGCCTTGGGCTTCCAGCAGGTTGATGGCGGCGAATTGGACCTGCAGCGAGTCGGGATCGATTTCGCGAGCTTTTTCCAGAGCCTTCCAGGCGCTGTCGTAGTCTTTCAGCTCGCCCTGGAGGGCGGCTATCCGCAAGAAGTACTCGGCCTCGCCAGAATCGAGCTCCGCCAACACCTGGTATTGCTCAAGCGCTTTCCTGAACGCGCCCGAGCGGAACAAGTTCTCCGCCAGGCGCTGACGCGCCTGCAGAGTGTTGCCGCCTTCCTGAAGCAGGCGCTCGTAGAGCCGCGCCGCGTCTTCGGCACGCCCGGCTTGCTCGTAGGCCCCTGCCAACGCGTTGATGTGCTGCCTGTTCGAAGGACCGTCGCTGACGACTTGCTCGAGTTCAGTGATCGCATCATTGAGCTTGCCGGTCTCGAGCAGGATATACGCTAGGCTGACCCGTGCGTCGGAGTTGCCGGGCTCCAGTGCGATGGCACGTCGCAGCGTCTGCTGGCCAGCCTCCGGATCGCCCGCCAACGCCTGCATTTGGCCAAGCTCCAAGTGGTGGGCAGCGTTGTCGGGCTCCAGCTCCACCAGCAACTTGAACTGTTCGATCGCCTTCCGCAGGAACTCGAGGTTCGGCTCCTCGCGGTTCGGGTCTTGGCGTTGCCTGGAGTAGTAGGAGCGGTAGATCTCGCCCAGCAACCGCCGCACTTCAGCGTTCTGGGGATCGCGGGCAAGGATCTCGTCCGCCAGGGCCACCGCGCGTGCCAGACGGTTCGTGGCAGCGAACAAATTGATCATTTCCATCCGGATTACCACCGAATCCGGATCCCCGTCCAGAGCGGACTGGTACTCCTTCGCCGCTCGATTGATGTATTCGTCCCGCCCGAACTGCTGCGCGAACTGGTGGTAAAGGTGGCCGAGAGCGAAGTGATAGTACGATTCGCCCCGGTCGGGGGCACTCGCGTCCCCCTCAGCGGAACGAAGGGGAAGCGGCAGGCACAACGCTGCCGCAAGCAACGCTAGGCACCCGCATGCCCCAATAGTCCCGCGCAAGGAGAAACTGCGGGCGGGAGTCCGATACCGAGTAGGCATTCGCTGGGGGTATTATAGCGATTGCTCGGTCTCTGGCTGGCAGTCAGACCGATTTCGTCGCTGGTTGGGTCTTCCAGCGGCGGTGAATCCAGAGCCATTGGTCGGGATTGGCTCGGACCTGTTCCTCGAGCGCGCGCTGGAAGCGCTGTGTGTTGATCTCGATGTCCCGCTCCGCTATCCCGCTGCGAACGATCTCGATCTCGGGTCCGTACTCGACGACATGACGCCTGGCCGCGGGATCCCAGCGCGCGACCGCAGGCACAACGGCGGCGCCTGACCGCAGTGCCAGCTGCGCGAAACCCTTGTGCGCGGCCGCGGGCATCCCGAAAAACTCCACGAATACGGCATCCTCGGGCAGGGCGTTCTGGTCCGCCAGGATGCCGACTGTGCCGCCCGCCGAGAGGGCCTTGAGCACCTCGCGAGCCGAATTGCGCTTGGCGATGACTCGGTTGCCGTGCGCCGATCGGCGGGCTTCGACGATGCGGTCCACGAGTGGGTTGGCGATGGGCCGGACCATGACGCTGATGGGCCCGACCACGGCACCGTGCGCCAGCGCCCCGAGTTCCCAGTTCCCTAGGTGCCCCGTCAGCAGCAGCACGCCGCTCCCCTTTGCCTCGGCCGCGCGAAAATGCTCGAGACCTGAGAAGTCGACATGCCGCAGAATCGTTCGCTCGGACCAAGCCGGCAGCTTCGCGAGAGCCAGAGCCACACGGCCGAGGTTGCGGTAGACCCCGAGTCGAATATGCCGACGCGCAGCGCTGTCAAGCTCGGGCAGGGCGCGTTGGAGGTTGCTCTCCGCGACATCGCGCCACTTGGACACCGCGCTGCCGCATGCGATCCCGGCCAACTCGGCTGTTGGCAAGGCAAGGCGCTGCGGTAGCCAGCGCAGCAACAACAACAGCTTGGCAGCCGCGCCGAATTCAAAGAGCCTCACGAAGCCTGTCACCATGCCACTCGTCTAGGCCGAATCCGCCACGCCTGCCTAGTCCATCGACAGCCGATGCCGGCGAGATGTCGCCTACAGCGACCCGCCTACGAAGCCAACTGGAATGCGCGAGGCTGGTACAGCCATTCGACGATGTTGCCTTCGTGCGGCTGGAGCCAGTTCAGCCGGACGGTCGGGATCGGCCCGATGTTGAGCCTGTCAATCGTCGGGCAAGTCACCAGCTTGCGCCGCAAGGACTCGTTGTCGGTAATCCCGCTGCACACCAGCGTGGGACCAATGCGCCCGAGCATCTCGTCTTCGGGGCATTCCACGACGCTCACGAATGGGAACATGAACTCGCGGTTGGCCAGCGGGTGGTCGGCGGCCTCGCAATGCACCACCGTCGGCAGCAGGTACGAGCAGTGCTCGCGTGTGACAGCGCGGTCGCAATCGCGCAGAGCGGCCGTGACGTCCGTAGCGCCGCCTTGGGCCAGCTCGCCATCGATCATGCCGGAGACAGCCTCGGCCACCCCGGCGACGGTGAACGCCGCCAGAGGCGCTTCAGGGTCCTGCGGGTCCAAGGGGCGCACTTCGCACAAGCGCTCGGCAATCGCCTGAGCGATCTCCAGTCCGTGGCGCGACACCCAGATCGACGAGGCGTTGATGCAACTGCGCCCGCTGTTGAGGAACACGCTGTCGACCATCATGTCGAGATACTCGCGCCAGTTGTCGACCGCGTCGTCACCGATGATGATCTTGCTGTATCCCGGGCCGTGGACCTGTACGCCGGGGTTGGCCTTGTAGAGGTCGATGGTCTGCTGGCCGCCGAATACCATCGTGCGCTTGCAGCACTCCACGACTGTCGGGCCGACGGCGTGGCCGTGGTAGACGGCGACGGCTTCCTTGGGGATGCCCGCTTGGATCATGGCGACTGCCATCCGGTACGGCGCCCAAGGCTCCTGGGAGCCCGTCTTGAGACAGAGCCCGACCTGCAGGGGCACCGCGGGAATCCACAGCGTGTGCACGCCGGGGGAGTTGCTCGGCAGCACCGCGCCCAGCACGTCGGCGTTGGCGTGGTAGCTCAACATCCGCCCGGCGCTGTCGAAGCCGTAGCCTCGGGCGAGGATCTCGAAGTCCAGGCCGCGCGTGAGCGAGTCCATGATCGCTCCCATCTCGCGGCAGACCCCCACCAGCTTGGCCATGTTGGCGCGGCACATGGCCTCGGGCAGGCCGGTCGTGGACGATTGCTGGTGGATGAACTCGGCCGGAGTCTGGCTGCCGGACCCCAGCGGCAGTTCGGCGTTTTCGAAGAGATCGCCGGCGCGCTCGATGCGCTCGACGATCCGGGCCGGGGATTCGGAGCGCAGGGCGGCCTGTGCCCGCGGGGCGAGCTTGAGGTCGCGCTTGACCATGGCCGGCAAGACCTGGCTGACCCTTGCGACGGGCTCGCCGGTGTCGAAGTGTACAGTCTCGACAGTGTCTAGGCTCTCGTAGGGCTCTCCCCAGCGCAGCGCGGGCAGGTGGATCATGTCCATAGTCTAGCCATCGGCGCGGCACCGGGTCCGGCCAGCCTCGGCAGCGGCCGCGCCAGCCGCTGCTGGCAGGCCGCTCGCCGCTCGCCGACGGACTCGGCCTACCCGAAGTGATAGGTGCCTTGGGCTTGGTTCCAGTAGACCTTCTTGTTCTTCCGCAGCGACATGGTGGCGAGGTGTCCCGTCACGGCGGCCTCGTGGCCGAGTTGCGCCGGGCAGTTCAGTTCGGCGCCGTGCGCGATCGCGTCGATGAAGTTCTTGATGTGGTCGTTGGTGGCGTTGCTCTCGTTGAAGTCCTCGCGGGCGTCGAAGTGCATCTCCGGGCGGGAGGTGACCGACTCTGGCAGGCCGCGCGCCTGCTCGGGGTACACGTTGAGATAGCGCAGGTTCATGACCTCCAGCGTGCCCTCGCTGCCGCAGAGTTGCTCGCCATAGCCGTAGTGGGAGTTGCTGAACGCAGCCGTGTAGCTGATGTGGAAGTGATCGTCGTACTCAAAGCCGGCCGTGACAGTGTCAGGGACCTCGCGGTCGTCTTGGGTCCAATAGTGGATGCCGCCGTTGCACATCACCGAGTCGCAGTAGTGCCGTCCGGTCATCATGTGGATGGCGTCGGTCTGGTGTACCAGCAGATCCGTCGAGATGCCGCCTGAGTAGTCCCAGTAGAGCCGCCATTGGAAGTAGCGTTGCTTGTTGAAAGCCGTGGCGCGCGCCGGGCCCAGAAACTTCGCATAGTCGGTGTTGGTCGGTTCGGCATCGGCCGGGATGTCGTAGCGCCAAGCGGGGCGCGTCAGGGGGCTGTTGCGGTACCAGAACGCGCGGGCGTAGACCGTCTTGCCCAGCACGCCACTCTCGTAGATCTCGCGGGCCTTGGCGTAGAGCCTCGAACTTCGCCGCTGGGTACCGACCTGGAAGAGCCTGTCGCTGGCTTCGACAGCCTTGAGGATCTCGAAGCCTTCCTCGATGGTGTGCGAAAGAGGTTTCTCGCAGTAGACATGCTTGCCGGCCTCGAGGGCGGCGATGGCCATGTCGCGGTGCAGGTGCTCCGGGGTCATGATGAAGACCGCGTCGATATCCGGGTCAGCCAGCATCTTGTAGTAGTCGTTGTAAGTGTCTGGCGCGATGCCCTGGTCGCTGATGACGTCATCCTTGGTCTTGGCGAGCCGCGGCGAATAGGTGTCGCAGATCGCCTTGACAATCGCGTCGTCCTTGGACACTTTCATCTGCGTGCGGATGTGCTTGCCGCCGCGATTGCCGAGGCCCACCCAGGCCGTGCGCACTTTGCTGCCAGCGGATTGCGCGCTGAGGAGGCCGGGCGCCGCCGCGACAGACGCCGCGAAGAGTCGACGAGAAATCGGGGTATTCATGATTGATTCCAGTTTATGCGATTGCCGGACCGCAGTTGGGATCCGGAGCGCGCAGGGGCTGCAGGGAAGAGAAGCGGGCGGGGCAACTGGCCGCTACCACTCAATCAAGGGCTTGATCACGCCTTCGCGGTAGTCCGCCATCGTCTCGAACGCCTCTTGCCCCTGTTCCAAAGGAAAGCGGTGGCTGATGATGTCCTCCGAACGGACCAAGCCGCGCTTGAGCAAGTCCAGAGCATCGTGGTCGTTGCCGTTAGAGCGTTTCTGCACGTGGATCCTGGCTTCGCGGTCGAGGGCGGTCCACATGTTGAGCGGGACGGCGGGATCGGAAGGGATGCCGACGATTACTATGCGCCCGCCGGGTCGCAAGCAGGCGATGGCGTTGTTGATGGACTCGCTCTTGCCGGCGGCATCGATGACGACGTGAGCCCCGCAACCGGTCAGGTCCATGACCGCATCGACTGGCGACTCGCGGTCGACGTTCACCGCCACGTCTGCGCCTAGCTTGCGCGCACGCTGCAAGCGGTGCTCGATCCTATCGGCAGCCACGATCACCGAAGCCCCGGCCACCTTGGCCAGTGCCACGGCGATGAGGCCGATCGGCCCCGCGCCCATGACGGCAACCGCTTCTCCCATGCGCAGCTCGGCAAGTTCGTAGGAGTGCAGCAGCACTGCGAGGGGCTCGACAAAAGCCGCGTCTCCGAACGTCATGCCGTCGGGCATCAGCATCAGGTTGCGTCGGGGCAGCACAGCGTACTCGCGCAGGGCACCAGGAATCTCGCGGCCCATGAACTCGTTGGTCAGCGCTAGGTTCTGGCGCCCCGTGCGGGTGAACTCACATTCGGCACGCACGATGAACGGCTCGACCGCGACCATCGCACCGGGTGAGAGATCGGTTACGCCCGGCCCCACTGCGGCTACCTCGCCGCTCGGCTCGTGCCCCAGGACGCACGGGTAGGCCGCATCCGTGCCGGCGATGCCGCCCTCGCTGAAAGTGTGCATGTCGCTGCCACAAACACCGCTGGCCCGCAGGCGGACCAAGACCTCCAGCGGTCCGGGATCGGGCGGGTCGGGCAGGACGCCCATCTCGAGCCTTTGCGGGGCAACCAGCTGCAGCGCGTTCATCGGTCGGGGGAAGGGCCGCGCGAGCAGGGTGGCCGCGCAGATTTAGAAACCATCATAGTCAACAGCGTTCCCTTCAGCTTTCCGCCCCGCTCTGACGTCCGATCGCGTACGTCACGCTGCAACCGAGCGCGGCCAGGGCCGTGGCAGCGAGTGCCTGCGCGGGTGTCGCTGAGCCGAACGCAGAGGAGTCGGTCTGGAAGGGCCAGAGGCCCAAGACCGCGCCGACGAGCAGGCCGAGCAAGAACCCGAGCATCAACGCCCGTTGACGGTCGAGCAACAGGCGCAGCAGGCTGCTCATGCCGACGAGTGCCGCCAACGTGCCGGTGGCGAAGGGTGCCAACACCTTGGCCGGGGCAGCAAGCAGCTGCCAGTGCAGGTCCGAGCCTGCGGAGAGCGCGAGCTTGAGTCCATCGACGGCATCCAGTACGGGCACGTACTGCCCGCTGAGCAAGAGCAGGTAGCTTCCCGACAGTCCCGGCAGGAGCATCGCGGCGAACGCGGCCAGGCCGGCGAAGAACAGCGCTACCGGTGATGAGCCAGTGCCAGACGCGGCGCCGCCTGGGACGAACAGCGTGGCGGACATGGCCGCTAGACCCGCGGCGACACCGATCCATGTCCGAGCGGCGGGCCGGCCAATCAGCTTCCACAACAGCGGCACGCCGCCAAGCGTTGCTCCAAGGAACACGCTGTATGTTATCCAGCGGTGCATGAGCACGAGGTCGCGCATCGTCCCCGCGACAAGCAAGACCATCGTGGCGGCGGCTGCCGCGACCGCAGCGACCAAGGCGACCGCGCCGCGGTCTGGACGCAGCGTGGCGAGCTTAGCGATGGCGTCGATGCACTGGGGGTAGATGCCGGTTGCCAAGAGCATCGTCCCGCCGGAGACGCCGGGGACCAAGTTCGCCAATCCCATGAGCGCCCCTCCGGCGAGCGCTCGGAGAAGCGGAACTCTAGCCGGCTGCGCTGGGCGGTCTGGCATGGCGAACACCGGGCTGCGAGGGCGAGGGAGCAGTTCAGCCGCTGTTTCGGCGGACTAGGCCGGCTAGCGGATCGATCCTGTGCCTACCGAAGCTGCTGACGCCGCGACGGTGGACGCCTGAGCAGCGGGGGGCTTGGGAGGGGCCGGGTTCGGCTTGTAGAGCGTGACCAAGCATCCTCCCAGGGCCGCGCAGGCAATCCCGGCAAAGAATTGCCACCGGATTCCGCCCACTCCGCCAGCAGGCGGATGGAGCGCCATCGAGACCACGGCATTCACGATCGGGGCTCCGGCGAAAATGATTGACATCACCACGGGTGGAGTGCCCTTGGCACCGAAGGCCAGCAATACTCCGAACGCCCCGATGGCGCCGACCGTGCCAGCGACCAGGGACATTGTCATGCCACGCGCAGGATAGTGCCAATCCGCACCTGAAACGGCCAAGATCGCGAGCGGAGCCAGCACGGCGACCAAGAAGTAGGCAATGCCGACGAACAGGAACGCCTTGTAGCGACCGTTTACCGGATCGGCCATCCCGAGCTGGCCGCTATGCAGGAAGACGCCGTACAGGCCCCAGCACGAAACGGTCATCAAGGCGAAGATCAGCCAGCTATAGCCCGCTTGGTTCATGGTGATAACTCCTTTGTGTTGTGCGAGTTCCAGAAACTGCTTGAAGTTTTCCGGATAATATGGAAATCAAGTCGAGACGCGGTGCCGCGCGAAATCCCAATGCAGCATCCTCCCGGTCTCCACCGAAGCATTGATGAGGTGGGCGCAGGAGGCGGCGTGGTGCCCGTCCCAAGCATCCTCAATGTTGCCGCCCCGGTTGCGAATCGCATGGAAGAAGTCTGCGAGGTGTGCCACAGTTGCGTCTGGCCCTGTGTCCTTGTAAACCTCTTCGGTCGCCCGCGGACGACGCAACTCGGCACGTCCTTGCGGGGTGGCGTAATATGCCTCTTCCAGCTTCTTTGGCCACGCGCCGACGATCCAGCCGTTGTTGTCGTAGGCCGGATCGGGGTATAGCGTCAAGGTGCGGCCGGCCAGTTGCGCGGCACCCTCCGTGCCGAGGATCTGGAACAGGTATCCGCCGTCCGCCCGACTGTTAAAGGTCGAGCTGAGGTTGACCGTGAAGCCCTCCTTGTAGCGCAGCAGGGCGTTGAGTGTGTCCGGCACGTTGCGGCTCTTCGTCCACCGGTAGAGATCGCCCATGGCGACAACGTCGGCCGGCATCACCGCCCCGGTCACGAAGTGGATCGTGGTGCAGAGATGCACGAACAGGTCCGTTGCGATTCCTCCGGAATACTCCTTGTAGCAGCGCCAGCGGAAGAATCTCTCGAGGTCGAAGTCGCGTTTCGGCGCCGGGCCCAGAAACGCTTCCCAATCAACCGTTTCCGGCGAAGCATCTGAAGGAATTGGGTAGATCCAAGCTCCGCCGGGGCTGTTGCGGTTGTACGCCGCGCGAATCATCGTGACCTGGCCGAGCTTGCCCTCCCGGACCCACTCGCGCAGCGTTTTCGTGCTGTCGCTGCTGATGCCCTGGCTGCCGACCTGAAGGACCTTGCCCGCTCGCTCCGCCGCGGCCGCGATTTCCAAGCCCTCGTCAACGGTGAACGTGAGCGGCTTCTCGCAATAGACATCCTTGCCCGCCTGCAAGGCTTCGATCACCATCTGCCGGTGCCAGTGATCCGGCGTTCCAATGGTTACGGCGTCGATCGATGGATCCTCCAGTATGTCTTTGTAGCTGGAGTATTTCTGAGCTCGTCCATCGGTCCGCTCGATCGCTCTCTTCACGCGTCCGGTGTAGGCGTCGCAGACACCGACGATCTCGGTGCCGTCCACTCGCTTGATCGCTTCCAGCAGCTCGTGCGAACGCGAGCCGACTGCGATCATGCCGACGCTGATCCGGTCGCTAGGAGCGATGGTCTGCGCCTGGGCGAGCACGCCGGCCCCCGTGCCGAGGAAGATCCTACGAGTTAGCGCCACCTCTCACCTCCAACTGTCCGAGCTTCCGCGGAGAATTGCTGCAGCGACGCTGCCGTCGCACCGGGCAGTGCCGCTCCGAGCAGAGGCTACTGTCACGGGCAACGAGCGAGGATGCCACTCAGCGGTCACATCAGTATACATTTAGGGCACCTCGGGGCAGTGCCGGTGCGCGTCGCGCAACGCTGGAGCGGGGGATTCGCCGGCATTTGCAGGATCGGCGTCACGAAACGACCGGGCCGTGCGTCTAGTTGACGGGGCGGCTCTTCGAGCGGCTTGAATTGCCTTTGCGCGATTCGTTATGTTGGGGGAGTTCCCCGGCTGCCGGGCCGCTCGGCTGCGCGCCCGGTCAGGCGCTGGTTTCGCGCTAGCTGCGCTCTTGATAGCAACCGATTAACTGACCATGACCGCCAGAGAGGACTCTCCTGCGATCCAAGCCGTTCAACTCAGCAAGTTCTATGGGAACTTCGCTGCAATCCAAGACGTGTCGTTCGAAGTGCCGCGCGGCCAGGTCGCGGCGTTTCTAGGCCCCAACGGTGCCGGCAAGTCCACGACGCTCAAGATTCTGACCGGATTCTTGCAAGCGACCAAGGGCAGCGCGCGGATCGCAGGCCTGGACGTTGCGACACACCGCATCGAGGCGGCTTCCAAGATCGGCTACTTGCCGGAAAACGGGCCGCTCTATCCCCAAATGACGCCGCTGGAGCTGCTGCGCTTCTTTGGCGAGGCCCGAGGCCTTGCCCCGGAGCACTTGGCGTCACGGGTAGACGCGGTGGTTGAGCAGTGCAACCTCCAAGCCGTGCTCGAGAAGGCGGTTCACAAGCTCTCGAAGGGTTACCGGCAGCGCGTCGGCATGGCCCAGGCGCTGCTGCACGAGCCCGACATCTTGATCATGGACGAGCCCACCGCCGGGCTCGACCCCAATCAGATCCGCGAGGTGCGCAGCCTGATCCGCGAGCTCAGCGAATCCAAGACCGTGCTCATTTCGACTCACATCCTGCAGGAGGTCGAAGCGGTGGCCGACCACGTCGTGATCATCCACGAGGGCCGCATCGTCTTTGACGGCACTCCCGGCGAGATGGCCGATGGCAGCGGCTTGGAGGCGGCATTCCAGCGCCTGACCCAAGGCGCATCAGCGCAGCCCGCAGAATCCGAAACCGCCGGCGAAGGAGATGCACAGCCGTCTGGGGACGAGGCGGACGCTGAAGCCGACGCCCAAGGGGGTGTGCAGTGAACCAGTCCTGGCATGTCTCGAAGGCGGTCCTGCGCCGCGAACTGACGTCGTATTTCAGCAGTCCGACGGGTTATGTCTTCCTGTCGTTGTTCGTGTTCCTCAGCGCCGTCGCCGCGTTCTGGCAAGAAGCCTTCTTCGCCAGCAATCTGGCGAACCTCGAGACCCTGAACGTCTATTTCCCCTACCTGCTGATCTTCCTAGTCCCCGCGCTGACCATGGCGGCGTGGGCCGAGGAGCGGCTGCATGGCACGGACGAGCTGCTGCTGACCCTGCCGGCCACCGACTTGGAGATCGTGCTTGGCAAGTATGCGGCGTATCTGGTCGTTTACTCGGTCGCGTTGGTGTTCTCCCTCAGCCATGTGGTCGTGCTGCTGTTTCTCGGAAGCCCGGACTTGGGCCTGCTGTTCGCGACATACGTCGGCTACTGGCTGATGGGTGCGGCCCTACTTGGGCTGGGCATGCTGGCCTCGCAGCTGAGCTCGAACCTGACCGTGGCTTACATCCTCGGCGCGCTGCTGTGCGCCGTGCCGGTCTTCATCGAGCACGCCGGCAATATCGTCGGCGGGGGCTTGCGGCGATTGCTGGAGAGCCTGTCGTTCATCGAACAGTTCCGAGACTTCTCCGATGGAGTGATCCCGCTGTACGGGATCCTCTACTTCGCGGGCTTCGCGGCCGCGCTGGTGTACCTGAACATCGCCGCGCTGGGCAGGCGCCACTGGGCGACCGGCGAGGGCGCTCCCAGCCTGGGCTGGCACTACGCGGCGCGCGGAGTCGCGCTGCTGGTCGCGGTCGCGGGCCTGACAGTTCTGGTGGGTCGACTGGGCGGCAGGCTAGACGCCACGGCGGAGCGCCTGCACTCGCTTTCCCCGGACACCCGCGAACTCATCGCGAGCCTTGATGCGGATCGTCCCGTTTTCATCCAGGCCTATCTCAGCCCCGAAGTTCCGCGTCGCTACGTGCAGGCCCGCAGCAACATAATCTCGCTGCTCCGCCAGTTCGACTCCCGCGGGGGCAGCAAGATCCACGCCAACATCATTGCGACCGAGCCGTTCACGCCGGAAGCGCGGGAGGCGCGCGAGCGCTTCAGCATCCGAGCCCGGCCGGTACCGCCGATGTACCAGACGCAGGGCAGTCCGGACGAGATTTTCTTCGGACTTGTCTTCAGTGCCGGGGCCGAGGAGTTCGTGATCCCGTTCTTCGATCCCGGATTGCCGGTGGAATACGAACTGATGCGTTCGATCCGCGTGGTGGCCGATGCCGAGCGCAAGAAGGTCGGCGTGCTGCGCACGGGCGTCGACCTGTTCGGCGGCTTCGACTTCCAGTCGCGTCAGCAAACACGGGGCTGGTCGATCGTGTCGGAGCTAGAAAAGCAGTATGACGTGGTACAGGTCCCCGCGGAAGCGGATTATCCCGACGATCTGGACGTTCTGATCGTGGTACTTCCGAACACCTTGCAGTCCGACGGGATGGACCGCCTTGCGGAGTGGGTCAAGGGCGGCAACCCGGCACTGGTGGTCGTTGACCCGTTGCCGGCGTTCGACATCGCGTCGTCTCCGCACCAAGTCCCGCAGAGCCCCTTCCAGCAGGGGCAGCCCCAGCGGGTGCCCACCGACACGAAGCCGCTCATGGACGTGCTGGGAGTGCAGTGGCAGACGGACAGCATCGCGTGGGACAAGTACAACCCGCACCCGACGTTCCGCTCGCTACCCGAGGAAGTAGTCTTCCTGGGCGAGGGCAACGACTACGACGGCACCTTCAATCAAGACGATTCGGTCACATCGGGACTTCAGGAGATCGTGCTGCTGTACGCCGGTGTCCTCGAGCCTGCCGAAGAAGGCGAGGCCAACACCGAGTTCATCCCCCTGCTGAGGACGGGAGCGGATTCTGGCACCACTTCGTGGTTCCGCTTGGTGCAGCAGTCGATGTTCGGCACCCAGCTGGCCACGAACCTGCCCCACGATCCGGACGAGGAGAGCCACATCGTGGCCGCGCGCCTCTCCGGGGAGGGAGAAGACAATCCTGTGCGCGCGATCGTCATCGCCGACGCCGACATGCTGGGCGAGCAATTCTTCGAACTGCGCCGCCAGGGCGTTGAGGACCTGAACTTCGACAACGTCACGTTCCTGCTCAACGCCGTGGATCGGCTGGCCGGTGACGACTCCTTCATCGAACTCCGCAAGCGTCGCCGCGCGCACCGCACGCTGGAGAGAGTGGAGGCCCAGACGCGCAGCTACGAGGAGGATCGACTCGAGGAGACCCGCGTTGCCGAGCAGCAAGCGGAAGAGAAACTCAAGGCCGCCCAAGAGCGCTTGGACGCGGCCGTGCAGGCGCTGCAGGATCGGACAGACTTGGATGCGCAGACCAAGCGCATCATGATCTCGAACCAAGAGCGCATCGAGAACCGCCGCCTCACGGTTGCGCGCAGCAATATCGAAGACGAGAGGGAGCGGTTGATCGAGGCTGCGAGGGGAGACATGGAAGCCGCCGTGCGGGGCATTCAGAACACGATCAAGCTCGTGGCCGTGATGCTCTCGCCCGTGCCCGCGTTCCTGCTGTTCCTGTTCGTATCGGTGAAACGGCGTGAGCGCGAGCAGATCGGTGTTGCCCAGCACCGCCTGGTGGAGACCAGCAAGCAATGAACGAGACGACCAAGACCCTGTATTTCGTCATGGCTGCGGTCGTGATGGCCACGGCCGCCGTGGTTGTCGA
>JAJDZN010000135.1 GCA_022824585.1 Bryobacterales bacterium
GATCAGAGAGGGAATGGCATCAAGTCCCTCCCATCGGAACTAGCGTCGCGCCCTCGAGCCGTGCGGCCTTCTTTTCGAAGGTGTAAAGAGGATGCGCTCCTGATCGCCGCGCGGCACCGGGGATCATCAGGTCGGAGAAGCCCGCGGAGCCGTTCCGATAGCGGAGCGCAGCTCGCGCCACGTCGTCTAGGGCCTCGAATACAAGACCGTCGGTGGATACAAGTTCTTCCAGGATGTCCGCGAGTTGATGCCGACTGAGGCCGTAGGCCCGTTCAAGCACTCACGCGAGTTCTACAGTGACTTCACGGCAGGCGAAACCGGGTCGCTCGGCCGTGAGGAATTCCGGCACGGTCTGAGCCGCTTCTGCCTGCTGCTGGCCGTAGCACACCAAGTACCTGACGAGTACGTTGGTGTCCAGTGCGGTCATTCCTGAGCCACTCCGTCAGCCACGGCCTTCTCCATTTGCTCCATCGTCGCTGGCGGGCCGCCGTGCCGAAGGACTCCGAACAGTCGACCGATTGGTCGCACGGCCAAGAGCCTCACCTCGCCGTCAGCAATGACGTAGCGCACGCGGTCACCGGTCCCCACGCCAAGCGCTTCCCGAACAGGCTTGGGTAGCGTAGTTTGCCCCTTCGCGGTAATGCGCGATTCGATCATTGCCATGCGTCCACTTGCCTTGAACAAGACGATACATCCCTGCAAGACTCCAACGTACAAGGAGGATTCCGTCATCGCATGCGACGCGTCCGACGGCGCATGACGGTCTTCGCGGACCGGCCGACGCGTTGCCATGCGCACGTGCCCCGGCTGGCTGGGGAGCCGCCCCAAGACTCCGACTGTAAATGGCAACTGAGAATTGCGCACATTCCCGCCGGGGAGCCGCTGAGAGCTTCGCGATCCCACCGTTGTCTACGGCAAGGGGCCAAGGCGCGCTAGGGACCACGCCGGGAAATGGCCGAGCAGCCCGACCCTAGCAGTGTGCCTTTACACTGCGCGGCACTCAACTGTGTCGTCCACCCTCGACCTGGCGCTCCGAGCGCCGCTGCCGCCCGACCTCGAACATCGCGATCCCAGCCGCCACGGAGACGTTTAGCGAGGAGACCCCGCCAGCGAGCGGAATGCGGACCAAGAAGTCGCATCGCTCCGCGACCTTCTCGCGCAGTCCGTGGCTCTCTCCCCCCATGACTAGAGCGCAGCGGTCTGCGTACTCGACGGCATCATAGTCAGCGGCGGACTCCGCGTCGAAACCGTAGATCCAGAAGTCGGACTCCTTGAGCTGATCGAGCGCCCGGCCCAGATTCTTGACGCGCACTACAGGAACCGATTCCAAGGCCCCCGAAGCCGCCTTGGCGGCCGCTTCCGTGAGGCTCGCGGAGCGGCGCTCCGGAATTACTACCGCTGCGGCTCCCGCCCCATCGGCCGAGCGGATGATTGCTCCAAGGTTGTGCGGGTCCTGGACGGAATCCAGCAGCACGACCGTGCACTGGTCGGAGGCGTTCTCCAAGACCTCGTCGATCGTCCGGTAGATCTCCTTGGACGAGATCGCGACGATGTTCTGGTGGGCGTCGGTGCCTGCGACTCTCCTCAGCGCCGCCTTTGGCTCGAACCGCACCGGAATACCAGCCTTCCGGCAATCGTCGATCACCGCCTGTAGGCGGCTGTTGCGCGCACCTTGGGCTACGATCACGCGCTGCAGGCCAGAGCCTGAGCCCTGAGCCGAGCGCACGGCCGCTGCCACTGCGTGGATGCCGATCAGGCTCCGCATCGCCTGCTGCCTATAATAGGAACTTCCCTTTCCGCCCCTTCCGCCTCCCCGGATGCTGCGTTTCGTCACAGCAGGCGAGTCTCATGGCGAGACGCTCGTCGCGACCCTTTCCGGCATGCCCGCGGGAGTGCCGGTCGACCTAGAGCGCATTAATCGCGACCTCTGGCGCCGACAGCAGGGTTTCGGCCGCGGCGGCCGGATGAAGATCGAGACGGACAAGGCGCATATCGTGTCCGGCGTTCGCCACGGCTGCACGATCGGCTCTCCCATCGCGATCTTGCTCCAGAACCGAGACTGGAAGAACTGGACACGGACGCTGCCCGTCGAGGACTACGAGGGTTCGAGCGAGCACGCCAGGCCGGTTGACCGTCCTCGCCCGGGACATGCCGACTTGGCTGGCGCGATCAAATACAACTACCCCGAGGCGCGCTATATCTTGGAACGCGCCAGTGCCCGGGAGACGGCCGCCCGCGTGGCGGCGGGCGGCTTCGCCAAGCTGCTCCTTTCCGAATTCGGCATAGAGGTGCTCAGCCATGTCGTAGCCGTCGGCGACGTCAAGCTCGGACGCCGAGCCACTTGGACGGAACTGCAGGCGCTGGCGGCGAAGGACGAGGTCCTGCTGAACTGTGTCGATCCGGAAGTCGAGCAGCGCATGGAGGCAGTGGTCGACGCAGCGATCCGTACGAAGGACACGTGCGGGGGCGTGTTCGAAGTTGTTGTTCGCGGCGCGCCCATCGGCTTGGGCTCGCATGTGAGCTGGGATTCCAAGTTGGACGGTCGATTGGCGCAAGCGATCGTCTCGATGCAGGCCGTCAAGGGCGTCGAGATCGGCTCTGCAGCTGTAGCGGCGGCTTCGCCCGGTTCGAAAGTGCAGGACACGATCCACTACGACCGGGAAGCGAGGGAGTTCACTCGCGGTTCCAACACCGCGGGAGGATTGGAAGGCGGCATTACCAACGGCCAGGATGTTGTCGTGCGCGGCTATCTGAAGCCGATCTCGACCTTGCGGCGTCCCCTCGAGTCGGTGGATCTTTCCACCCGGGAGCCTGCCAGCGCTGCCTACGAGCGCTCCGATGTCGCTGTCATCCCGGCGGCGGGCGTGATCGGCGAGGCGATGGTCGCATTGGCCGTTGCTGCTGCATTTCTAGAGAAGTTCGGCGGCGATTCGCTGGGCGAGGTGCGGCGCAATTACGACGGCTACTTGCAGCAAGTTCGCTCGTACTAGGATCTAGGCCCAATGGCAGCAGCAGGAGACCGCGAGCGTCTCAAGGCCTTGCTGCTCCAGCACTCCGTCTTGCGCGGCTCCTTCGTGCTCGCATCGGGCGCGACGAGCAGTATCTATGTGGACTGCCGGCTCACCACGCTGCGCGGCGAGGCCATGCCGCTGATTGGTCGCCTACTGCTGGATCGGATCCTCGCGCGCGGCTGGCGGCCGCAGGCCGTCGGGGGCCTCACCATGGGTGCCGACCCGGTCTCCTGTGCAGTTGCACATGCGTCTCAGCAGACCGGATCTCCGGTGGATGCGTTTGTAGTCCGCAAGGCGGAGAAGGGCCACGGGCGAAAGCGCTACGTGGAAGGCCTTGCGAGCACCCAGGGTGTGCGCTGCGTCGTGCTCGAAGACGTTTGCACCACCGGAAACTCGAGTGTGCAGGCAATCGAGCGGGCCAGAGAGGCCGGCATGGAAGTGCTGGGGGTGTGCTGCCTCGTGGATCGCGAGCAGGGAGCTGCCGGTAAGTTCGCCGATTTGGGCTGCGATTTCGAGGCGCTGTTCACGCTGAGCGAGCTGCTGGAAGACTGACGCCCTGAATCCGATTCCCTAGTGCGGGGTGCTTCAGGCCTAGGGGTCGCGGTGGCGCCGGTACCACTCGCCGGTGCGAAATGGGTCGGTGCTCGGCCCGCCAGATCGGTTCGTAGACGGCCGACTTGCCGCCAGTACGGGCGCATTCGCTCGCCGGGCGCTCGGCCCCTGGTTGCACCAGCGGAGCCTGGTGCATCTGGCGGGCGATCCGCTGTACAGCCCATGAGGGCACGCCTGGCCCCTGCTCGACGAGCAGTTGCAAACTGCCCGGCAGGTATCGTCAGGCTTGCTGTTATGATGATCGGCAGCAGACGGCAGCCGTCACGTTGCGGGTAGCTGAGGCAAACCGCATGTTTGAACGTTACACCGAAAAGGCCAGGCGGGTGATCTTCTTCGCCCGCTACGAGGCCAGCCAGTTTGGCAGCCCATACATCGAGACTGAACACTTGCTGCTGGGCTTGATCCGCGAGGACAAGGCGCTGGCCAACCGGTTTCTTCGGTCGCACGCCGCGGTCGATTCCATCCGCAAGCAGATCGAGGCCCACACGACGATTCGCGAAAAGGTCTCCACCTCGGTCGACCTTCCGCTGAGCCACGAGTGCAAGCGCGTCCTAGCCTATGCCGCTGAAGAGGCTGAGAGGCTCTCGCACAAGCACATTGGCACCGAGCACCTGCTGCTGGGCCTGTTGCGCGAGGAGAAGTGCTTCGCGGCTGAGATCCTGCACGAGCGCGGCCTGCGCCTGTCCACGATCCGCGAAGAGCTGGCCCGAGTCCAGTCCGAGAAGCTGCTGTCAAACCGGCCGAAAGAGAGCTCCATGCTGGCGGAGTTCAGCCGCGACCTGACGCAGGAGGCGGCCGAAGGAAAGCTGGACCCCCTCGTCGGGCGGGAGCACGAGCTCGAGCGCGTGGTGCAGATCCTGTGCCGCCGGACCAAGAACAACCCCGTGCTCATCGGGGAGCCGGGCGTGGGAAAGACCGCCATCGTGGAAGGGCTGGCACAGCGCATCGCCAGCGGCGTCGTGCTGCCGTTTCTCTCGGACAAGCGCATCCTTTCGCTGGATCTGTCTCTGATCGTCGCCGGGACCAAGTACCGCGGGCAGTTCGAGGAGCGCCTCAAGACGATCATGAAGGAGTTGATGGAAAACCAGAATTCCATCATCTTCATCGACGAGTTGCACACCTTGGTCGGGGCCGGATCGGCCGAGGGCTCGCTGGACGCCGCGAACATCCTCAAGCCGGCGCTGTCGCGGGGCGAAATCCAGTGCATCGGGGCGACGACGCCCAACGAGTTCCGGAAATCGATTGAGAAGGATCGTTCGCTGGAACGCCGCTTCCAAGCTGTGAAGGTCAGCCCGCCATCGGAGGACGAGGCGGTGCAGGTGCTGCTGGGAATCAAGGAGCGCTACGAGAAATTCCACGCTGTGGTCTACACCGACAGCGCGATCGAATCCGCGGTGCACAGCTCGATCCGGTACATCCCCGACCGCTTCCTGCCCGACAAGGCGATCGACCTGCTCGACGAGGCGGGGGCGCGCGTGAAGCTCGAGCAGACCAAGATGTCGGACGAGTCGGCCGAGATCCACAAGCGGATCAAGTACATCGTCCATCGCATGGAGAACGCGATCGCCAACCACGAGTTCGAAAAGGCGCGGTTCTATTCGGACGAGGAGCGCAAGGAGCGCGAGAACCTGCGTCGGCTGCAGAGTGAGCAAGAGCAGGATCAGGCCGTGACGGCAACGGTCGGCAAGGACGACATCGAAGAGGTAGTCGCCCGCTGGACCGGCGTGCCCATGACTTCCATCAAGGAAGAAGAGATGGCCAAGCTGCTGCGGCTCGAGGAGGACCTCCATCGGCGCATCGTCAGCCAGGACAGCGCCATTTCGGCCCTTGCCCGCGCGATCCGCCGCTCGCGCGCCGGTTTGAAGCCGGTCAATCGGCCGGCAGGGTCGTTCCTTTTCCTCGGCCCCACCGGCGTCGGCAAGACCGAGGTGGCGCGCGCGCTTGCCGATTGTCTGTTCGGCAGCGAGAAGTCGCTGATCCGCTTCGACATGTCCGAATTCATGGAGAAGCACTCGGTATCGAAGCTGATCGGCTCTCCGCCCGGCTACGTGGGCTACGAAGAGGGCGGCCAGCTGACCGAGCGCGTCAAGCGGGCGCCCTACTCGATCATCCTGCTGGACGAGATCGAGAAGGCGCATCCCGATCTGTTCAGCATCTTGCTGCAGGTTTTCGAAGATGGCCAGCTGACCGATGGCTTGGGCAGCACGGTGGACTTCAAGAACACGATCGTTGTGATGACCTCGAACATCGGAGCCCGCCACCTGCAGCTCAAGAAGGCCATGGGCTTTCAAGATCAGTCGCTGGGGTACAGTGACACCAAGGCCGAGCAGGAGGTCATGAACGAGGTCAAGCGGACCTTCAATCCGGAGTTCCTCAACCGACTCGACGAGACGATCATCTTCCGCTCGCTAAGCGACGAGGACTTGCTGGAGATCGTCCAGATGCTGGTCGTCCAGATCAATGGCAATCTGCTCAGCAAGGGGCTGCAGATCCGGCTCAGCGTGGATGCGGCGCAGTACATCTTGGACGAGACTCTCGGAGATCGCAGCTACGGCGCGCGCCCGTTGCGTCGGGCGCTGCAGCGCTGCGTCGAGGATCCGCTTTCCGAGGCGCTGATCCGGGATCGACTCCCCCGACCGTCCGACATCGAGATTTTCCGCGGCAAGGATGGCCTGTACTATCGGCCGCTGGACCTGGCTGAAGGCGACGACGGAATCGATCAGGGTGACGGCGGCGTAGCGGTCGCGGCCGAAACACTGCTGTATTCGTTCTGAGGGCGCGTCGCCTCAGCTACCCCGCTGGCCCGGGTATCCGTCGCGGTGTGCGCGACGCCGGCTAGCGCCGCACAGCTACCGCTGAGCGATCAGAGGTGCGACCGACGTGCGCCTCTCCCTTCCCGGGCTCGGGATTACTGGCATCGCAATGGCTGCGACGGGCGCGAGTCCGCTGGCCGCTGGCCCGTCGCTCGTTTTCGGAAGCCTTTCCTTGACACTCGAGCTATCCGCTGAGTAGGCTTGATTCGCTCATGCCGGAAACATCTGGATTCTATGCCTTTGTGGCGCTCCTCCCCATCATTGCGGTGATGTTCTTCCTTGTCGTCCTCCGCTGGCCCGCCACGCGGGCGATGCCAGTGGCCTATGTGATGACAGCGGCGTTCGCGCTCTTCCTGTGGGATGTCGCGCCTGTCCACGTCGCGGCTGCCTCGCTACGAGGCGTCATCATCGCGGTCTCGCTCCTATGGATCATTTTCGGAGCCATCCTCCTGCTGCAAACCCTCTCGGAGAGCGGAGCGGCGGCATCGATCCGCCAGGGATTCATGAACGTCTCGCGCGACCGCCGCGTCCAGCTGATCATCGTGGCCTGGATGTTCGGCGCGTTCATCGAGGGGGCGTCCGGCTTTGGCACGCCGGCCGCTGTGGCCGGCCCGCTGCTGCTAGCGCTGGGCTTCCCGGCACTGGCCGCCGTGATGTGCACGCTCATCATCCAGAGCACGCCGGTGACGTTCGGAGCGGTGGGCACGCCAATCCTCGTGGGCATGGCCGAATCCCTCAACGTCCCTGACGTCGAGGCCGCATTGGCACAGGCCTCGATCCCGTACGTGGAGTTCATCTATCAGATCGGCGTCTTCGCCGCGATCCCGCACGCCATCGTGGGGACGCTGATCCCGCTCATCATTTGCGGCATGCTGACCCGCTTCTTCGGCGCTAACCGGTCCTTCAAGGACGGACTGAGCATCTGGAAATTCGCAATCTTCGCCGGTCTTTGCTTCACCGTGCCGTACATCCTCGTCGCGATCTTGCTAGGGCCGGAGTTCCCCACCCTGCTGGGCGCCCTGATCGGCCTGGGCATCGTCGTCATCGCAGCCCGCAAGGGCTTCCTGCTCTCCGATGTCGCTCCCTGGGACTTCCCTCCGCGCGAGGGCTGGGAGAAAGAATGGATGGGCACCTTCAGCGGAGAGGCCAAGCCCGACGAGCAGCACATGTCGCTGGCACGGGCATGGATGCCCTACGTCTTGGTCGCCGTGCTGCTGGTCATCACCCGGCTGCCCGGCCTGCCCTTCAAGGCTTGGCTGGCCGGCGTGCAGTTCACGTGGACCGGGATCTTGGGCACGGACCTGAGCCAAGGCATCCAGCCGCTCTACCTGCCGGGAACGATCTTTCTCGTCGTCTGCTTGATCACTGCGGTGATTCACAGCATGTCGGGAGCCCAGGTCAAGAGTGCCTTCTCGGCGTCCGCTCGCATGCTGGCCGGGCCCGCCTTCGCGCTCTTATTCGCCGTGGCGCTGGTACGGGTCTTCATCGATTCCAACACCAATGCCTCTGGATTGCAGAGCATGCCGCTTGAACTGGCCGAGTTTGCAGCGGCGGTCGCCGGCCAGGCCTGGCCCTTCTTCGCCGCCATGATCGGCGCGCTGGGCGCGTTCGTGGCCGGGTCGAACACCGTCAGCGACCTGATGTTCAGCCACTTCCAGTACGGTGTCGCCGACCGCATTGGCGTTCCGCACGTCGTCGTGCTGGGCCTGCAAGCGCTCGGTGGCGCCGCTGGCAACATGATTACCGTCCACAACGTAGTGGCGGCCAGCGCGACCGTCGGCTTGGTTGGCCGCGAGGGCCTGCTGATCCGCCGGACGATCTACCCCATGCTGTACTACGTCGTCGCGGCTGGGCTGCTCGGCCTGTTCTTCAGTTATGGGCCGTTCTCCGATCGCTTCTGAGCGGATTCCAGCAGCTGCCGGATCGAGGGAATTTTCGGAGATTCGAAATTCTTGCCGTAAGAACGCGACACTCAATCGTCTTAGGGAGTGCTGACAAAAACTACGGTTCGAATTCCTTCTCCTTGTGAACCTGTGGTTGACCAAAGCGGCGGGGCGACGGCCCCGCCGCTTTCAGTTTGTATCGACGCGTGGCGGTGAAGCGCCTCGTCGTGAACGCCGATGACTTCGGCTTCACCCCCGACGTTAACGAAGGCATCCTGCGCAGCCACCTTGAAGGGATCGTCCGCTCGACGTCCCTGATGGCGAACGGCCCGGCCTTCGAGCATGCCGTGCGGATCGCCCATCGGCACCCGAGCCTGGGAGTGGGCTGCCACCTGACTCTGGTGCAGGGCGGGTCCCTCGCCTCACCGGGAACACAACTGCCGCGCTCGGCTGTCAGGCTGCTAGCCAACCCGCCGACGCTGCAAGAGGCGCTGCGCGAGCTTGGGGCTCAGATCGAGGCCCTGCTCGATCACGGGATCCGGCCGAGCCATCTCGACACGCACCAGCATGTCCACTTGCTGCCGGTAGTGCTGGAAGCAGTCGCGACCTTGGCCGACCGATTTCGCATTCGGTGGATCCGCAAGCCGTTCGACACGCCTGTCGGCGTAGCGCCCGTGCTGCGCGCAGGCTTGTCCCTTGCGATCCGACCGTGGCGAATCCCCTTCGAGGAGCGCCTGCGCCGGGCGCATTGCCGGACGAGCGACTACTTCGCCGGCTTCGTCGGCACTGGCACGATGGATGCCCGCTGGCTGGTGGCGCTGCTTGCCGGCCTGCCTGGCGGGATCGGAGAACTCATGTGCCACCCGGGCATCTGCGGTCCCGACTTGCAACGAGCGGACACCAGGCTCAAGCAGGGCCGCGAGATGGAACTGCGCGCCCTCTGCGCGGAGGAAGTCAGGCGGGCGGTTGCCGAGAACGGGATCGAACTGCTGTCGTACAGAGACTTGGCGGCCGATGCCGCCCAAGCGCCGGATCCGGCACGAGTGCGCGCCGGCTTACGCGCTGTCGACCAAATGCCCTAGCTTGTCCCGCTTGGTGCGCAAGTAGGACTGGGCCAGATCCCCGGCATCCTGCGGCGCGCAAGGCGCCAGCTCGACGACTCGAATCCCCTCGCGCTCCAGCGCTTCCACCTTGGCCGGATTGTTGGATAGCAGCCGCACGCTTCGCAGGCCGAAGTGGCGCAAGACCGCAACCGCGAAGCCGTACTCGCGCTCGTCAGCGCCGAACCCGAGCTTCTGGTTGGCCTCAACCGTGTCCGCGCCCTCGTCCTGCAGCTGGTATGCCATGAGCTTGTTGAGAAGGCCGATGCCGCGACCCTCTTGCGGGTCGTAGATCAACAGGCCGCAGCCGGCTTCCGAGATCATCTCCAGCGACAGCGCCAATTGGGGGCCGCAGTCGCAGCGCAAGCTGCGGAACACCTCGCCCGTGAGGCACTGCGAGTGAATGCGCAGCAGCGGCGCCTCGCCCCCAGCCGAGAAGTCGCCCTTCTTGAGCACAACCAGTTCCTGCTCGCCGCCGGGCCCGAGGCCGCGAAAGCCGAGAATCCGGAAGTCTCCGTGGCGGCACGGGAAGTCCGCTTCGGCCACCAATTCGACCGAGTGCTCAACTGCTGCTGGCTGGCTGCCGGGCATCGGGATCGCTGCCGGTGACGGGCTGTCGCCGGGGCCGGGAATGGGTCGAGAACGCCCGAGGTCCCAAGAGATTTATTATAGGCGGGCGCGACGATTCGCAAGGCGGAGGGCGTTGCGCACGTCTCGCGACATGGCCGACGCCGACCTGCTAGTCACGCTGCTCGTCAAGGTCGCCGTACTGGCCTCGATGGCCAGCATCGCCCTGCGCCCGAACTTTGCCAAGCGTCTGTTCCTGCGCGAGCAGCGTACCTTCAGGCAGCGCTTGGAGCTGGCGGTGCTGTTCGGCGTGGTGTTTGCCAGCGGCTCGCTGGTCCGGGTCGTGCTCGGCTACACGGCAGCCGAAGTCGGCGCCGAAGGGGCGTTCGTCTCTGGGCTGGTCGGTGGATTCGTCCCAGGTGCCATTGCCGGTGCGCTGCTCTCGACTCCGGCCGTTCTGGGGCCCGACTTCGAGTGGGCCATGCTGCCCATGCTGGTAGGGTTCGGAGCACTGGGCGGGCTGTTGCGGTCCGGGGCCCGCGACCCGGAGGACGTCTGGCGGTTCTCGCCCTTCTTCATGTTCTCGCTGGTGGCTTGGACACGGCGGCGCATCCCCAATTCAGAGGGCGTCTTCCAAGTCGTGATGCTCCTTTCCTGCGCGCTGCTGGAGTTCGTTCGCGCGCAGATCGCCGGGAGAGGGCTGGTGTTTGACCTGTACCAAGACGCGGCCGGGCCAAGCCCGCTGGCGATGCTGCTCTCCTATGTGGCGACCGTGATGGGCGTGGGGCTGACCCTGAAGGTCTGGAACAACACCCGCAACGAGTGGAAGATCGAAAACCAGCAGCGCTTGCTGACCGAGGCTCGCCTGCAGAACCTGACGCGCCAGATGAACCCGCATTTTCTGTTCAACACCCTCAATTCGGTGGCGTCGCTGATCCGCAGCGACCAGGAGCAGGCGCGCCAGATGGTCTATCGGCTCTCGACGATCCTGCGCCGCCTGCTGCGCAAGCAAGAGGCCTTCGTGCCGCTGAGGGAGGAGTTGTCGGTGATCGACGACTACCTTCAGATCGAGCAGGTGCGCTTCGGCTCGAGGCTGCGCATCGCGCGGGACGTCGATGACGGCATCGCAGACGTGCTGGTGCCAAGCATGATCTTGCAGCCCATCGTGGAGAATTGCATCAAGCACGGAATCGGGCCCAAGACGGGCGATGGCACGATCCGTCTTGCCGGCGCGCTCGGGGGCGGGCGCTTGCAGATCGAAATCGAGGACGACGGCGTCGGCATACCGATCGAAGACCTGCCGACGGTATTCAATCGGGGAATCGGCCTCGGCAACGTGCGGGAGCGACTCGGGGTGCTGTTCGGAACAGACTTTCAGTTCTCGCTGGAGCCGCGCGCCGGCGGCGGCGTGCGCGTGCGTGTCCAGATTCCCGAGCTGCGGGACCAGGCAGAGACCGGCGCCTCCGCGATGCAGGACGAGACAGCGGTCTGATTCCGCCTTGCTCAGTCCATGGCTGGGTCGATGTCACTGGGCAGGATCCAGACGGCCACGTCGATCTCGCCTGCCATGAACTTTTCGTAGTATCCGGCCCAGCGCGTGGCGACCGGATAGGCTTCGAAGACGTCTCCTTGCCCTGCCATGCGCGGGTCTCCCTGGGCTTCGAGCTCGGAGACGAGCCGCGCCGCCAGTTCAGCCTTCGCGGGAGCGTACTCCAAGTCGCCCGCTAGGTTGTTCAGGCAGCTGGGGTCTTCGGCGATGTTGTAGAGTTCCTCCTCGCCGCGCTTGCCGAATGCGAGTTCCCAGAATCTGGTCTCGCCGCCAGAGCGGCGCAGATCGAGAATCGCGGTCTTGGTCGGGCTCGCGTCCACCGCCAGGTAACCCGTTTCCGGATTGCCTGCCGGCCAGCGGTCCGCTTCGAAGTTGCGCAAATACAGCAGATCGCCCTGGACGATGCCGCGGATCGGATAATTGGCGTCGTTCGGGCGGCCGATATCGTGCCGTTCCTTGCCGATCAAGACGTGGTCTCGGTCGGCTTCAACCTGGCCGTCTTTGTCCGACCTGAGCACTCCCAGCAGGCTCCGGCCCGCGGGCGGCTGCATTCCGGTCGCATCCCACGGGACCTCGGCCGCGTCCAGGATCGTGGGCGCGAGATCGACGAAGCTGACGAAGTCTTGGATCGAGCGGCCGGGATGCGGTATGCCGTCGAGCCACATCATCGCCAATGGGAGGTGATTGGAGAGCTCGTATTCCTGGGCCTTCACGCGGGGGAACGGCATGCCGTTGTCGGACGTGACGATGACGAGCGTGTTGGCGAGTTGCCCGCTCTCCTCGAGCGCGTCGAGGATCCGGCCCAGGTGTGCGTCGAAGTACTCGATTTCATAGGCGTAGTCGAGCATGTCGTGGCGTATGGTTTCGGTGTCCGGCCAGAAGTCGAAGACGTGCTCGATGTCTGCGGGGCGCTTGCCGCCCAGCTCCGCGCCGGAGCGGAACTCGTAGGCGCGGTGCGGTTCCCTGGAGCCGTACCAGAACGCCCAGGGCTGGTTTTCAGGAGCGGCGGCGAGAAAGTCGGCGAAGTTGGCCGCATAGTCCGTCCGGCTCATCTTGGAGGTCGGCGGGTCGGTCTCGCGGTCGTCGAACGGAGTGCCGGCGAGGTTGCGCGGGTTGCCTGCGGCGTCGATGGCGACGCCGGGGCTCCAGCCCTTGGCGGTCATGCCCACGAAGTAGCCGTTCTCGCCCAGCGCTTCGGGGTAGGTCGTGAAGTCTGGCGGAAAGAACGCCATGTGGTTCGCGCCGGCCTTGAGCTGCCAGGAGTTGCGGCCCGTGAGGATGGACGCGCGCGAGGGAGCGCACTTGGCGTTGGGCGTGTACGCGTTCCAGAACAGCACGCCGTCACGTGCGACCCGGTCGAAGTTCGGCGTATTGACCCAGTCCGTGCCATAGGCACTCATATGGGGAAAGGAAGCGTCGTCGGCGATGGCGAACAGGATGTTGGGCTTCTCAGGCGGCGCCTCGCGGGTCTCCGCGCAGGAACCCAGCAATGCGAGGATTGCGGTGCAAGCGGCTAGAAGTCTTGACATGGCGGCGATCTGAGCGTAGCACCGCCGCGCTCCGGGTGCCGAGCCGGAGTCCTTGGCGTCAGGACAGCCCTAGTCCGTGGGCAATCCTGTCAAGCTGCCATCTCGTGTCGCCGTAGGTGAACTCGGCCGCCTTGGCGCGTTTCAGATACAGGTGCAGGTCCTGTTCCCACGTAAACCCGAGACCGCCGTGCAACTGGATGCCCAGTTCGCCGACGCTGACCGCTGTCTGATTGGCGGTCGCCTTTGCGACCGAGGCAGCTCGGGCCAGATCGTCGGGACGCTCGTCTGCCACGGCAGCGGCGTAGTAGACGCCAGTTCGGCCCTTTTCGATTCCAATGAGCATGTCGGCCGCCTTGTGCTGGACCGCTTGGAAGGTGCCGACCGCACGCCCGAACTGCTTGCGGCTCTTGACGTATTCGACCGTCATGTCCAAGACCCGCGCCGAGCCGCCGATCAACTCGGCCGAGAGTCCGATCGCGGCCCGGTCGATGACCGCCTGGACGTCGGCGATCGTGCCCTCGCCAAGCACTTCGAGCTTGTCTGCCGCACAGGTCACTTGACTCAGGTTTCGAGTCACGTCGATCGAGCTGAGGTCTTCGATCCGGGACTCGTGCGCGACGGCGATCTGCGCCCTGTTTCCGCCCGTCCGATTCACGAACAGGATCAGGTCGGCGCTGGCCGCATCCGGCACGTAGCGCTTTGTCACCGTCTCGCCAGCGTCCGGCGCCAGCATCATCGGCGTCCAGCCCGAGCCCGGCTCGTAGATTCCGACTGTGGCTTTCAGCTTGCCTTCCGAGATGTCCGGTAGGTACTTCTGGCAGCTGTCCTCGTCGGCCAGCGTCTCGAGCGCGCTGACCGCCAGCAGGCCACTGGCATGCAGCGTGCCGGGGATCAGTGCCGCGCCGGTCTCTTCCATCAGCACGGCGAGGTCGAACATGCCCAGCCCGAGGCCGTCGTAGTCCTCGCTGACCAGCAGGCCGGGCCAGCCCAGGTCAGACATCTTGGACCAGAGCGCTTCGGCCGCAGCGGCGCCATCGGCCGCATCTAGCATGCGGCGCAGTTCGGCGCTGGGCCACTCCTCGCCGAGAAACTCGCGCGCGGAATCGCGCAGGAGAACTTGTTCTTCGTTGAGACTGAAGTCCACGGGCGCGCTCCTTACTTGCGTGGCAGGCCGAGCACGCGCTCGGCAATGACGCTGCGCAAGATCTCGGACGTTCCGCCCTCGATCGAATTGGCGCGCGCCCGCAGATATCCGAACTGCCAGCTCTTGGCGTACGATTCGTCGTCTTCCGCCAGGGCTTCCGTGCCGAACGTGGCGGTGGTGTCGTCGGCTTGATCGAAGCCCCCTGCCGACAGCACGGGGGCGTCGGGGCCGAGCGTGGAGAGCCCGATCCTTTGCAGGCGTTGGTTCATTTCTGCCCAAGCGACCTTGACAACCGAAGATTCAAAGCCGAACAGCTTGTCGGCCATGCGCTCGCAGGTCAGGGTCAGGCACTGGCTGTCCACGTAGGCCTGCGCCACGTCGCGCGCCTGCTGGGGGTCTAGCGGCACGTCGCGGTTGCGGACGGTATCCAGCAAGCGGTCGAACTGCTGTTGGAGGCGCACGCTCAGGGCCACCGAAATGTTAGCCCGCTCTCGGGTGAACGTCTTCATGCCGATGATCCAGCCGTCATTCTCGGCACCGACGCGATTGGCCTTCGGCACGCGCACTTCATCGAAGAACACTTCGCCGAACTCGGCTTCGCCCGTGATCTGGCGCAATGGTTTGACGGTCACGCCGGGGCTCTTCATGTCGACGACCAGGGCGGTGATGCCTTTGTGCCGCGGCGCATCGGGGTCCGTGCGCACGAGGAGCCAGATGTAGTCGGCGATCAGCGAGTTGGAAGTCCAGATTTTTTGGCCGGTGATGACATAGTCATCGCCGTCGTCGACGGCGCGAGTCTGCAATGCCGCCAGATCGGAGCCGGCGTTGGGCTCGGAAAACCCCTGGCACCAGATCTCTTCGGCGCTCAAGATCTTCGGAAGGTAGCGTTTCTTGTGAGCCTCGCTACCTACGGCGATCAACGCCGGCCCCGCGATCATCAGGCCGATGTTGTTGATGCTCGGCGGGATCCTGGCGCGGGCGGCCTCTTCGTTGAAGATCGCCTGCTCGCGGAAGCCCAGCCCTTGGCCGCCGTACTCGGCCGGCCAGGTCAAGCCGAGCCAGCCGGCTTCGTGCAACGTCCGCTGCCAAGCCTTGAGCGCGTCGACGTCGTGCTTGCCAATGCTCGGCGTATTCGCCTCGAGCCATCTGCGGAGCTGTTCGCGGAAGGCAGCTTCGGCAGGCGTGTCTTGAAGTCTTGTCATCAGAAACTAGGCCATTGTACACACCTGCCCACGCGCGCTCTGAACGTCGAAAGCTGAGTGTTTCGAGCCGATCTGGATCTGCACGGCATGCTAAAGTTTGGCTGTGCCACACCGCCAGTTCAACGCTGCGCTGCCGGCATGCGTCGGCCGGGCGGTGCAGGCGCCTCTATTGTCAGAGAACCGTGCCAGCTTGTATCGCCAGCGAGCGCTGGCTGAGTCTGGCGGCATGCCGGGGCCGGCTGCGAGCCCGCTGAGCTAATGGCCTCCCCCCCCATCCCCGCTCCGTCCGTCACCGCCGACCTGAGCGAACTGCTCGATCAGGCCCGATTGGCCCTGTGGCGGCTGGAAGGGGCCTTCAGCGCGCATTCGGACGCCTCGGCTTTCGAAGCGATGCAACTGCTTCGCGAAGCCGTGCTGTCGTGTCGCATCGAGAGCGAGTCTGGTGGCTTCGCCGCTGTCCTCGCTGCTGCCGTCGACGGAGATGACGACGAAGCCGGCGCCGACGCGATTGCGCCGGTGCGCTGCCGCAAGGCGCTCGAGCGCGGCCTTGCCAAAGCCGGCGAAGAGCCGCTGACTCTGGACCGCTTGGCCGCTGTGCAAGCAGCGCTAGCTGGTGACAGCGCCCGCAACGGCGGGCTTGCCGGCCCCTCTGAGGGGGAGCGGGAAAAGAAGCTAGCAGAAGCGCTGGTCGAGTTGGACGAATTCCTAATGGCAAAGGGGGGGCTGCCCGACCTCGTGCGAATCGGCATAGCGCAGGCGCGGCTGCCGCAGCTGCTACCGGCCGGCTCAGAGGACGGTCGCCTCGAGCGAATTGCTGGGCTGGCGATGTTCCGACGCCTCGGAATCCCCGGTGCTAGCGCGCTAGCCATGTCCCCATACTTCCAATCCAGTGGCAGCGAGTACCAGACACAGCTCCGCGGCCCGACGGCACCGTGGCTGGACTTCTTTGTCAAGGCGGTGGCCGAATCGGCAACCGAAGCGGCCGGCATGATCCGAAACTGCGCCACTTTGGCCCGCGAGCACCGCGAGGCTATCTCAGCCGGCTTGGGACACGCCGTAGGGCGAGGCCTGCGGGTGTTCGGGCGATTGACGACGGAGCCGGTCGCGACAGTGAGCGAGATCCAGGCCATCACCGGCACCTCGTATGTGGCGGCGAACCAGCTCGTCGCGAGGCTCGTGGACATGGGCATCCTGGACGAGGTCACGGGCTACCGCCGCAACCGGCGATTCCAGTACGGCCCTTACGTGCGCGTTTTCGATCCCGACGCGGCCCCGGCTCCAGAGCGGCCCAAGCCGCGCCCCGTTTCCAGGCCGCCACGTCGGCGCACCGTTAGCAAGCCGCAGCGTCGCCGCGCCGCCAGCGGGCCGAGGCAACCGAGTCCGGCGCCACCCAGTCCCAAGCCCAAGCGACGGCCATCACCGTCCTTTTCCGACCACCTGCTGTGAGGCAGGCGTCTCTGAAGCGGGTCCCGGGCTTAACTCGGCATCGCTGGCCGGCAGGCTCGGGTGGGCGAGTTTCCAATCGATCTGTCGTAGAATGGCCAGCAGCATGCGACCGTCTTCCGGCGCAAGCCGCAGGCGGCCCACGAAGCGCCGCAGCTTGCGCGTCCGTTCCTCGATGCCTTCGTCGTGGAGGAACCCGGACTCCTGCAGGATGGGCATGAGCAGGGAGAGAATTCGCTCGCGGACTCCCGCTGGCACGGTGGCCGGGGTCTGCAGGCTCTCTTGGGGCACGGCGTTGCGGGCGATCGCGTAGCAGCACACGGCGACCGCTTGTCCCAGGTTCATCGACGGGCACGCTTCGTGGGTGGGGACCGACAGCACCCAGTCGCAATGGCTGAGGTCGTCATTGGAGAGCCCGAACTTCTCCGAGCCGAACACCACCGCTGCCTTGCGGTCCTCGATGTGCGTCCGGATGGCGTCCCCGCCGGCGGGCAGCCGCCGCTGCACGTGGCGCTGCTTGCGAGATTCCAAGCCGCTGCAGGCCACCACCAACTCGGCATCGGAGAGTGCTTCTGCCAAGTCGTTCGTAACGCGTGCCTGCTGCATGACCGTGGCCGCGCCAGCTGAGGACCGCGCCGAGCGGAACGATGGCTCGTAGGGGCGCACGCACCACAGGTCCGCAAACCCGAAGTTGTACATGGCGCGCGCCGCAGCGCCGATGTTCAGCGAGTTGCGCGACTCAACCAGCACGATCCGGAGGTTAGCCTTCCATGCATCCATGCGCTTGCCGCTTCCGGCCTAAGCCTTCAGCATTTGTCGTAACGAGTACTGCAATATGCCGCCGTGGCGGTAGTATTCGACTTCCTTCGGCGTGTCGATGCGGACCCGCGCTCGGAACGAGATCGCCGGCCCGGCGCCCTCGGGCACCGCGTCGACTCGGACCGTGGACGCCGAGCCGTCTCCCAGGCCGGAGATGCTGATCCGCTCGCGTCCGGTAAGCCCCAGCGAATCGCGGTCGTCGCCTTCGAGAAACTGCAGCGGCAGGATGCCCATGCCGACCAGGTTCGAACGGTGGATGCGTTCGTAGCTAACCGCCAGCACGGCCCTCACGCCCAGCAACGATGGACCCTTTGCGGCCCAGTCGCGAGACGAGCCGGTGCCGTATTCGCGGCCGGCGACAATCACCAGCGGGACGCCCTCGTCCCTGTAGCGCGTGGCGGCCTCGTAGATCGACATCAGATCGCCACCGGGCAAATGGAGCGTCCAGCCGCCTTCGGTCCCGGCTGCGAGCAGGTTGCGCAGGCGCACGTTCGCGAAAGTGCCGCGCATCATGACCTCGTGATTTCCCCGTCGCGAGCCGTACGAGTTGAAGTCCATTGGTGCGACCCCGCGCTCAATCAGGTAGCGGCCCGCGGGGCTGTCGGCCTTGATCGCGCCTGCCGGAGAGATATGGTCCGTGGTGACGCTGTCGCCAAGGACGGCCAGCACCCTGGCGTTGCTGATCTCGGACACCGCGGCGGGCTCCGCTCGCATGGAATCGAAGTACGGCGGCCGCCGTACATACGTCGAGCCTTCGTCCCACGCGAAAAGATCGGAGCTGGTGGCGCTGAGGTCCCGCCAGCGCTGGCTGCCGCCGTAGACGTTCGCGTAGCTGTCTCGGAACATGGTCGAGTCCACGACTGCCGCCGAGGTCCGAGCGATCTCCTGCTGACTGGGCCAAAGGTCGCTGAGGTAGACGTCGTTTCCTTCCAAGTCCTTGCCAAGCGGTTCGTTAGCGAGGTCGACTTGCATGTTCCCGGCGATGGCGTAGGCCACTACCAAGGGCGGGGACGCCAGGTAGTTGGCTCGCACCTCCGAATGCACGCGCCCTTCGAAGTTGCGATTGCCCGACAGCACCGACGCGACGACCAGATCGCCTTCGCGGATTGCGGCCGAGACTTCCTCGGGTAGCGGGCCCGAATTGCCGATGCAGGTCGTGCAGCCGTATCCGACGAGGTTGAACCCGATCATGTCCAGGTAGGTGTCCAGCCCGGACTTGGCCAGGTAATCCGTGACCACTTTCGAGCCCGGAGCCAAGCTGGTCTTGACCCACGGCTTGACCTGCAGGCCCTTTTCCACGGCCTTCTTGGCGACCAGCCCCGCTCCGATCATGACCGCGGGATTCGAGGTGTTAGTGCAGCTCGTGATGGCCGCGATGACCACCGCGCCGTGCTCCAGCGCGCACTCCGAGCCGCGGATCGAGGTCTTGACCGCCGCGAGCTCTGCGCCGACCGCGACGGCAGATTGGCCGGAACCGGCCACGCGCGCTGCCAGCGTCTCGCCAAGCATGCTCTCGAACGAGCGCGCGGAGTCTCTCAGGGCGATTCGATCCTGCGGGCGCTTGGGCCCCGCAATGGACGGCACGACGTCCGCCATCTCCAGCCGCAGAGTTTCGGAATACGCGGCGGGTGCGTCGCCAGGCAGCCGGAAGAAGCCCTGGGCCTTCGCGTACGCTTCGACCAAGCGCACCTGGTCATCAGACCGCCCGGTCAGGGACAGATAGGCAAGCGTCTCAGCGTCCACCGGGAACAGTCCGCAGGTGGCGCCGTATTCCGGCGCCATGTTGGCAATGGTGGCGCGATCCGCCAAGGGCAGCTCGTCGAGTCCGTCTCCGAAGAACTCGACGAACTTCCCGACCACGCCGCGTCGGCGCAGCTGCTCTACGATGGCGAGCACGAGATCCGTCGCGGTGGCGCCCTCGGCCAAGCGCCCGGTGAGTTCAAAGCCCACCACTTGGGGAACCAGCATCGAGACTGGCTGGCCGAGCATGCCCGCCTCGGCCTCGATGCCGCCGACGCCCCATCCGAGGACGCCCAGGCCATTGACCATGGTCGTGTGGGAATCGGTGCCGACGAGCGTGTCCGGGCAGACCCAAGTCTCGCCGTCCCGCTCGTAGGCGAACGCGACCTGGGCCAAGAACTCCAGGTTCACTTGGTGCACGATACCGGTCTCCGGGGGCACCACGCGGAAGTTCTGGAAGGCGCTCTGGCCCCACTTGAGGAACTGGTAGCGCTCCCGGTTGCGCCCGTACTCCAAGGCGCTGTTCAGCGAAAGCGCGTTGGAAGAGGCGAAGTTGTCAACTTGGACCGAATGGTCGATCACCAGGTCAGCCGGCTGCAAGGGATTGATCCCTGACGGGTCCCCGCCCATGTCCAGCATGGCCTCGCGCATTGCCGCGAGGTCGACGACCGCTGGCACGCCCGTGAAGTCCTGCATCAGCACTCGGGCCGGTCGATACGCGATCTCCTTGGAAGGAGCGGCGTTGGGCTGCCAGTCCAGCACGGCTTGGATGTCATCCCGCGTGACGCTGCTGCCATCCTCGTGGCGGAGGAGGTTTTCCAGCAGGATCTTCAGCGAGTACGGAAGCCGCGAAACGGCGGCGCCGGGCAGCGCCCGCAAGCTGTGGAACGCGTAAGTTCGGCCGTTCAAGCTGAGCGAGTCTCTGGTTGCGAAGGAATTCATGGGCTGCTTACGCTGCTGCCCGCGCTCAAGGCTCTAAGGGTGGGCGCCTGCGCGGCGAAGCGCGTGACGCGGGGTCCAGCTCTGCTCCTTATTGTCCCATCTTCGCTAGATTCCTTGTCTCGCCCTAAGG
>JAJDZN010000094.1 GCA_022824585.1 Bryobacterales bacterium
TAGAAGAGCTCCCGACGGACGATAGGACAGCTCACCTCCGCGGCGTGGCTCTGGGCGACGGACGCCATCAGGGCCGTCATGTCGCCGGTGCGCTCGGTGATCCCGTTCGAATCGATCCCGCCGTAGAGCAGCTGGTAGCCGGCAAATCCCGGATTGTTGAGCCTGCTCCTCGGCTCTCCGAATCCGAAGGGCAACTGGAAGCGCCTGCCCCAAACGTAGCCGGTGATGGCATCTGTCTTCGCCGCGAGCTCTTCCGGAGTCAGCAGCCTCGCGACGCCGGCGTCGCGGAGAGCGGCCATGCGAGTCTCGTTGTCCCCCGTCACCGACTCGGCCCGGAACCACGGGGAAAGGGCGATCTCGGCGAGCAGGTCCTTCGCGTTGAAAGGCTCCCCGCCTTCGAACCCGTCGCGGAACGACTGGGCCAGCGCCTCGACCTCCAGGGCCTGCGCCGAGGAAGCGACCAGCATGACATCGAAATCGGAATCGGAGGGGTCAGTGGGAGGCTCGACCAGTTCGACGCCCATGACCGCAGGCCACCAGAACTTGACGGCCGCGCTCGCGAACCTCTCGTCCGCCACCATCCTCTCCGCCAGCCATTGCAGGCTGTTGTCCGCGCTAGGAGCCGTCGTGCCGTCGAAGCCCGGCTGGCGCACGTCTCGGAACCAAGTGTCCCCTCGCTGGTACGGGGAGGTCGTCCCGTCCTTGGGGTACTTGTACAGCGCCGGCAAGGAGTCCAGCCCTCCCCGCTGGTCCCGGAACAGGCCGGCGTTCCCGTAGTTCTGATACGCGCCGGCAACCGGGTCCATCGGGATATGGCAGACGGTGCACGCGGAATTGTTCATCGTCGGGTTGTTGGTGTCCGCCAAGGCGTCCGGGTCCGTCGTTCGCGCGGCGGACTTCTCGATGTCGAAGCCGAGGAAGTGGTAGTAGGTCCAGCGCGACCGGGCCCGGTTGCGATTCGTCGGGGTCGTCGGGTAGCGCCTCAGGAAGACCGTCGTGTTGAGGATCCCGGCATGGGGGTAGTCCGTGCGGAGATTGCCCGGATTGACCACTCGCCGGCCTCGCTGAGGGTCTCGCTCGACGATCTGGGTGTTATTCCTCCTGTAGTAGCTGAGGATCTCTGAAGGCTGGAATTCGGTCGGATCCTCGGGATTCTCGAATTCCGTGTCCGCACCGTACGCGGCCGCGGCCACGGGGTTCGCCATGATGTAGCCCGCCGTCAGGATCTCGGTGTAGGGAAGATCGTTCTCGACGACGTGAGCGATGAGTTCCAGCGGAGCGCGCGCCATGCCGTATTGCACGGCTTGGTCGAAGAAACGATACGGCGGATATCGCCCGAGAACGTCGTAGCCATTCTTGACGGCTTCATCGGCGAGTTCCCAGCGCTTGTTTGTCAGATCGACGAACCGCGGCTCGTTGTTCGGGATCACGGTTCTTCGCTCCGCGTCCGTCAGCAAGCGGTCATTGGCCGAGCGGATCAGGAAGTTGTGAAATCCCTGGCCGCTCATCAAGCCCCGGATCGTTTGCCGCAGGGTGGACTTGTCGCCGTAGATCACTGCGTTGAGCTCGGCTTGAGTGGGGAGCCTGCCGGCAAACAGCAGCGCGGCGCGGCGCAGCGTCCTCGCCGACGAGGCGAAGGTGACGCCGTTGAAGAGAGAGTCCGGGGAAAGCGCCCCGGACGTGGTCTCGCCCCCCAGCGCGCGCAGGAACCGCTCCATGTTGGCGAAGTCGGTCGATCCGGCCACCACTTGGACGCCCCCGCCGTGCGCCTCGGCTCCCTGGACCTTGTTGAGGATCAGGTCCGCCCCGCCCTCGACCGTGTCCAGGAAGTTCTGGAACACCGCCAGGTTGGTGGCCTCGTGGCCCTCCACGTCCTGAGCCGTCAGCACCAGCCGCGTATGGCCGGACGCCCCGTCCTCGACGTGGCAGTAGATGCACTTCGACTGAACGACCGGCGTCGAGATGTAGTCGCTGAACAGAGTGCTGGGGGCCTCCGACGGCGGCGCGACGCCTCTCCAAGGCTGGCGCGCCGGCGCGAACCTAGGCTGCAAGGGGCCCGAGACGCGCTTCTGGAACCTGCGCGGCTCGGCACTCTGGGTACCGAAGGCCGGACAGATGGCCTCCGGCTGGATCGCGTGGCCGACCTCCTCCAAGCGTTCGTGAGCCGCTTGGCGCCGCTCCTCTAGGATGGCTTGGAAAAGGAGTTCGCGCTCATGCTCGGCCCGGAGTCGCTCCTCCTCGGCCTGCTCGCGCTCGAACTCGTCGTAGCCCGGCGCCGCCGCGCCAACCGAGACGCCCAGCAACCCGACCAAAGACCATGCGAACAACCGCATAAGGGATGCGCACATCGCGCTCACGCCGCTCCCGCTAGCCACCCTACGCATGACTGTAAAATATACCTTACACTTAAGCTGCAAAGAAGCCAGTCTTGATGATACATGCAGCTCGAGCGGTTCGGGTTTCTTGATTGGGTGGACGTCAGGGTTTCGGCCCCTAGCCGCTAGGGCCGACATCGCCTTCGCTGTGAAATCTCCTAGAGCCAAGAAGTCTACGGGGGGGGGGCGACGATTCCCAGGTTCTGGACCTGTCGATCCCATAGCGGCAGCGTGCACATCGACGACAGCTATCAATGGGCATCGAAGACGGCACACGACTGTGCAGTCTTGCAGGCCCGCCAGCAACAGCCGCCTTGCAGCGTGGTTCCGGCACCTGCTCATCGTGCCTGCGCAAGCTCTCGATGCGAAATCGGATGGCCTCGCGGACCGCGTCCGCTGCGGACTAGAGGGCTGCCTGCATCCACAGGTTACGGGAGGGGGCGGAAACTCTCATGAGAGTTTCGGGACGTCGGAATCCGGGCCAGTCCCGGCGAGATCAGGAGCGGCATCCGGACTGGTTCGAAGCTCCCGTAGGTCGCGTCGATTTTCGGCCCGGGGGCGTCTGCCGTCTTACATTGCGAGCAGGTGCTGGCGAGCGAGTGCCCGCGGGCGAGGGAAGGCTCGGCTTGGGCTGGCTTGAGCTAGGCCCGTCTCGCCCGCGGTTCTTTCTAGGCGGCAGCCTCAATTCGGTCCGTCGAAGGGCAAGGCGCCAGAGCCGTCGTCGCCCTCGATGTGTTCGCCATACACGGTGGCGATCCCCCAGCCCAGTCCGCAGAATGCGGAGCCCAGCGGTCCCCAGGCTAGCGCCGCGAGTCCCGGAATAGGCTCGCAGCTAGCGAGGGCCTCTAGCAGATTGGCGCAGGCCGCGTCCTCTGCGCTTGGCGAAAGCCCGAGTACCGCCTCGAGCACGCCGAGCGCCTCGATCTGCTGGCTGCTCAGCAACGCGAGGGACTGTTTTCGATAGCTGGCTTCAAGACTTCGGAGCTGCTCATGTAGCGCCTCGATCTGCTCGCGGAGCCTCTCGGCGCTCGCCTCGTCCAGATGGTCAGAACGGTATAGCTGCCGCAGTTGCCACGCCTTCTCCCACGAATCCCGCACCAGCGTGAACAGTTCGTCCTCGAACTGCGGTTCGAGGAGCCGCAGGCCCTCGAGCTGGCCTATCACTTCGTGCTGGCGTACTCGAGCTGGGAATGGGAGCGTATTGCGCACCCGGAGAGTTTCGAGGCGCAGGCGGAGAGCTTGGAGGAGAGCCTGTGGCGCTGGGATCGGTGCAGCGTGCATGCCCTGCAGAGCGGTGCTCTCGAGGAATCTCGGTCCGTTAGTACAAGTCCGGTGTTGGCGAGTTACCGATATGCTGGCTCGGACTCGTTACTAGGCGCAATATGTTAACGATGTTTGTTCCGGTGCTGCAGTCCCGGTGCTCTTCGCATCAGTCCAGTCCCCATGTTGTAGCATGAAGATGCGCTCCGATAGGCTACTTCAACACAAGATCGGGTGGCCCGTTAGCGTCGAGAGGAGTCACCGCATGGACCGCGTGTTCGTCTATTGGGACAACTCGAACATTTTCCACGAGGCGCAACGCTTCGCTGAAGAACGCAACGAGGGTCCCAATGCTCGCTATCGGGTGAGGATCAACTTCGAGAACATGCTCCGGCTAGCGCATGCCGACCGGCCGCTTGAGAGAGCGCTAGCGGCGGGTTCGGTCCCGCCGGAACTGCGCCATTTGTGGAACCGGCTGGATGCACTCGGCGTGGACGTATGGCTGTTTGATCGGGCCGACCCTAGCCGAGGCGAACAGAACATGCCGGACCGCGTCCTACAGCTACGCATGCTTGAAGACGCCCTCGACTACAATGGCGATCCAGGTATCGTGGCGCTCCTAACCGGTGACGGTGCCGGATACTTGGAAGGTGCTGGATTTCATAGCACTCTAGAACGCATGCACAGACGTCACTGGCGCATCGAGATCCTGTCGTGGGCGCATTCCTGCAACCAACGGATGCGCTCTTGGGCAAAAGCGCACGGAGTGTTTGTCGCGCTGGACGACTTTTACGAGTCCATCACGTTCATGGAGCCATCCCGCCCGGGGCATGAACTTGCCCGCGAGCGGAGGTCGAGCGAATTGGACTTGTCGAGGCGGCCGATGGCGTAGGAGGCTGGTCGACTCGCCTGAGATTGATTCGCGAACTCGCCACGTAGGCCACCCGCGTCAAGGCTTACTGGACTGTGATGTGTCCGGTGCACTTGGGGCTACGTCAGCGTGGGCCGGCAATGCAAACGGCCAAGCGCACTGCATTGGCCAATGAGGCCGAGGACCACGCGGCGCTGCTCCATCAGCTGAAGACAGTCGTCGCCGACCTGCTCACCGACCGGGATCTATCTCTGGTCCTGCCCAATCGGTTTCAGGGCCGGTTCGCTCCGTACAGGAACGAGCAGCTGCTCCGGAGCCCCGCCTTGAGCGCCTCCAAGCAGCCGTGGCTCTGTTTCTTGCCCACTACCACTTCCGCCATGTCCACGGTACGCTGCGAGTGACCCCTGCTATGGAAGCCGAACTGACGGACCATGTGTGGAGCATGGAAGAGATGGTGCGGGCGGCGTGAGTTCAAGCAAGCACGGATACTGTGCAGTTGGAACACCCGCAAATCTAAGCGGATCTAGCGTATTTCCTCGGCGATCTTGCCGCCCAGTTGAACGAAGCTAAGACCAATTCCGTAGTACCACCGACTCCGATCAGCCTGTAGATTGGCTCCATAGCTGAAAACCAAGACGTTATTGAACAGAGAGATTTGAACGCCCATCCCGATATTCACCTCTGATCCTCTTGTGTTAGCCAAGTATTTCTTCGTGTCGGGGTCGAAAGTGGGATCTTTCCAATTCAAGAAAGTAGCATTCAGCCCAATCCCGGGACTCAAAGCCCGCACGAATGGGTTCCTGCGCCAGATAGGTTCCGCCAAACGTGACGCCTGGGGATGGAGCGAAGTTGACTGCAGCGACACCTTCCCCGTCGGAGGTGTTCAGCCGCTTCACAAACAGGAACGAATCGGTCGTCTCGGCTCGAAAGCCAAGATTACGGGGCTCGAACAGCCATACCATCCGTTCATCCGTTACCAGATTGGTTACGTGGATCTCGACCTGATCTACATCTTTCTCTTCAAATCTGGTAACTACTCACGCCTCGGTTGGTGTCGAGACGTGAGTTGGTGTCGGGCCATAGTCTTGTTCGAGCGTGGCGACAGCGTTGTCGGCGAGCGCGATTTGAATAGCGACCAGAGGATTGTAGCCGAGCGCTTGCATGGACTACAGGTAGCTGGAGATGCGGGCATAGGCCTCGCCGTAGGCTAGCGTGCGAAAGCAGCCCGAAACTTTCATCTTGACCTTGGACATGCGCAGTCCGCGCTCCCCGGCGTTGTTGGTGAAGGGCACAGCGGGATCGTGCAGGAA
>JAJDZN010000283.1 GCA_022824585.1 Bryobacterales bacterium
TTCCACCCGGCCAGCGCCCCCAGCGCCCCGCTCCCTCAATCCCAAAAATCCGCTAGCTCGCTAATTCTGCAAAAGGCTCCGTATTCTCTGAAATGTCGAGCGAGTCGAGCTTGTCGAAGATCCGGCCGACGTTCCAATCGATGTTCTCTACCATGGCGAGCGCGGCCCGGATGTGACCGATGCGCTCTTTCTCCGGCTCGCGGTTGTGCATGGCCAGCTCGGCGCCGTCAAACTTCTCGTAGAACCGATCCGGGACCTGCATCGGGGAGTGCGGCGTGTTGTAGGGCAGGTAAGCGAAGAACGGGCGATCTTGGTTCCGCTCGATGAACGCCATCGCGCGCTCGGTGAGGTCGTCGATGATGAAGCCCTTGCCTCGCACCAGCGCGCCGTTGTGATCCATCGGGGCGTCAAAATAGTGCGCCCAATGGCCCGAGGTGAAGCCATAGTACTCGTCGAATCCGCGGGAGTTTGGATGGTAAGGGTGCTGCCCGCCGTTGTGCCATTTGCCGAACGCGCCGGTGGCGTATCCGGCGGCCTGGAAGGTCTCGGCGATCGTCGCCTCATCGAGGTCAAGGCGCTCGGAGCCGGCGCTGGTGCCGTAGACGCCGCCGCGCGGATAGTAGCGTGCCGTGAGGAACTCCGCGCGCGTGGGAGAGCAGACCGGGCAGACGAAGAAACGATCGAACAACGCGCCGTCGCGGGCGAGCGAGTCAATGTTCGGAGTCGACAGGTTGGTATTCCCGTGGACGCTCAGGTCGCCCCAGCCCTGATCATCAGCGAGAACGATCACGAAGTTGGGAGGACGGTCCGCGGACGTATCCCGGTCGCTTGACGGGGCGCACGACAACCCGACGCACAAGGCGCTCAAGAGCAGCTTCTTCATGTTGACGATTCTCCAGTCATATCCGAGCGCCTCACGCGATCGAGCTCTACGATTGGCGACGGTTCCTGGCTTTGGCCGGCCGACATTCGAACCACTGTCCGGTCTTTGCAGTGCTCGAGTGGGAGAAACGCCAGGCGGATACGCGGTCATCTAGCCAGCGGGGGCGCCTGCAATTCGTTGCGAAGCTGCTCGAGTTCCGCCTGCAACTGCGGAATTACCTCCGCATACTCCGGGTCGTCGTAGAAGTTCCGTCTCTCCTCGGGATCCTCCTGCAAGTCGATCAGCTCCCAAGCCGCCGGCCCGCCGTAGCGAGTGTCGTAGTGGTGGATCAGCTTGTAGCGCTCCGTTCGCACTCCATAGTGCGGGACGATCTCATGGCTGTTGGGGTACTCCCAGTAGTGGTAATACATCGACGTCCGCCAGCCGGCCGGCTTGGCCCCGCCAAATAGCGGCCGCAGGCTCGCCCCCTGCATGTCGGCGGGGACTTCGACGCCCGCCAGGTCGAGGATCGTCGGGGCATAGTCGACATTGAGCGCGAAGCCATCGACCACTGTGCCCGGCTGGATCAGCTTCGGACAGCGCATGACCAGAGGCAATCGAAGCGGCTCCTCGTACATCAGGCGCTTGTCGAACATGAAGTGATCGCCCACGAACATCCCGTTGTCCGACGTGTAGATCACCACCGTGTTCTGCGCGAGCCCCTCCTCGTCGAGGAAGTCGAGAAAGCGCCCGACGTTCTCGTCCACCGCCGCCATCACGCGCATGTAGTCCTTCACGTACTGCTGATACATCCAGTCGTTCAGCTCGTCGCCTCGGAGCTCTTCCGGAGGGTGGAGCTTGCCGAGGTTGCCCCGGCGGTTCCAGCGGAGCAGCAACTCTGGGACGAGGCGGGTGTTCGACGCCTGCACAGCTTCAGCACGGCCCGACAGGTCATCGTCGAAGGTGGCCGGCTGCGGGATCTGCTCGTCTGAGAAGAGGTCTTCGTGTCGTTTCGCCGGCTGCCACAGGCCGTGCGGCGCCTTGTGGTGATAGAGCAGCGCGAAGGGCTTGTCGGGGTCGCGCCCGCGCACCCAGTCGATCGCGAAGTCGGTGATCAGGTCCGTGACGTAGCCTTCATGCTCGACGCGCTCTCCCATTTCGATGAAGGAGGGGTCGTGATAGGCCCCCTGGCCGGGCAGAACTTTCCAATAGTCGAAGCCGGTGGGCTCGGACTTGAGGTGCCACTTGCCGACCACGGCTGTCTGGTAACCCGCCTGTCGCAGCAGCTTGGGAAAGGTCTGCTGCGAGCCGTCGAAGGTATCTCGGTTGCTGCGCTGGCCGTTGATGTGGCTGTACTTGCCGGTTAACAACGTGGCCCGGCTGGGGGCGCAGAGCGAGTTGGTGACGAAGGCGTTCCGAAACAGCGCCCCTTCTTGGGCGATGCGGTCGAGGTTGGGCGTAGACGCCCGGCTCGGCCCGTATGCGGACATCATCTGGACGGTGTGATCGTCCGTCATGATGTAGACGAAGTTCGGTCGCGGAGAGGGGGCAGTCGGCGGCACCGCGCAGGCTCCTAGCAGCAGCGCCGCCTGGAGGCACAGCAGAACGGCTCGCGTGCGGGCCACAGTGTAGCAGCGTCGGTCGCAGGGAGTCGTGACGCCGCCCGCCCAAGCAACAGTTGAGAGCCAGCCTTCCCACGCCGGCGAAGCTGGCGCCTCGAAGTACGATTCGTTCTGTTTGCTCATCCGGCCCCCATGATCAGGTAAGGTTAAGGCGTCTAGCCTCGCCGCCGCTCATAGACGCCTAGGGAATGGACGCCTAGGAACTGGCCATCGATCGCCATTGCAGAACGAGATTCTGGCTGCACACGGCGTCGCGGCGGGGTGCCGGCAGGAGCAGATTCGCGACAGCGCAGTCTGTGGGCCGATGGTTCTGGGCATGGCGCGCCGCGCCATCCCGGACCCTGTCGGCAGAATCAGTCAGAACCCCAAGAAGTGGTGATTGAAGGCCCGCCGCGTTGCCTAGCTTGAGTCCGTTCCGGCATTGCGTGTTGTGGTAGATGCCCGATCTCGGCGCTATGATGACAGCGGCATGCGCGGTTCGGATCGCCGCAGGTTTTTGCGATGCATGGGGGCGAGCATCGCCCTCCCCATGCTGGAGTCACTTGCCCCGCGTCCTGCATTCGGGACGGGTGTCGAGGAACCACCGCTTCACCGGCTGGTCTGTATCGGCACCTACCTAGGGTTCCACCAGAAGCACTTTTTCCCGGAACAGGTCGGGGCCGACTACCAGATTTCCGAAGTCTTGGAGCCCGCCGCGTCGTTCCGCCGCGAGATGACCGTCTTCTCCGGCCTTGACCACCGCGGCCGCAACGGCCACCACGGTTGGAAGGCGTGGCTAAGCGGGTCGGCGGCCGGCAGTATATCGGTCGATCAGTTGGTCGCCGAACATGTTGGCCATCAGACCCGTTTGGACTCTCTGCAGGTCACATGCGGCAATCCGCCGGGCGAGGCCCGGATGAGCTTCACCAAGGAGGGCGTGGCTCTTCCCATGATCGGCCGGCCCAGCGTGCTGTACCAGACGCTGTTCCGGTCGGGCGCTGACAGCGCCCGCATGGAATACCTGCTGGCGTCCAATCGCAGCGTCTTGGACGGCGCTGTCTCCGAGGCAAGAGCGCTGGAGCGCAGCGTGACGCCGGCCGACCGCCAGAAGCTGGGCGAGTACTTCTCGTCCGTGCGCGATGTCGAGAAGCGCTTGCGCAAGCAGCAGCTGTGGCTTGGCCGGCCCGTGGCGAAGGTGGAATACCCGCTGCCCGAGTTCGATCCGGTCTCGCCGAACCTAGCCTTGGAATGCGAATCGATCATGTACGATCTGATGGCGCTGGCGCTCACTACCGACTCGGCGAGGGTGCTCACGTTCTTGATCCCGGGCTGGAGCCAGGTCTTCAACATTGACGGACGCAATCTGAGCGCCGGTTATCACGGTCTGTCCCACCACGGCAACGATCCCGTGCGAATTGCCGACTACAACTTGGTCGGGGTCGAGCATGTGAAGCGCTTCACGGGGTTCCTAGAGAAGCTCCGGGCCGCCACGGATGCCGACGGCCGGCCGCTGCTCGACACGTCGGCAGTGGTATTCGGCAGCGGCATGGGCGATGCCAACACGCACGACAACAGCAACCTGCCGACCGTGCTGGCCGGCGGCGGGTTCCGCCACGGATGGCACCGGAAGTACGAGCGCGACGCCCCGGCGCCGCGTTTGCTGGGAGATCTGTTCATTACGCTCATGCAAGGGTTCGGGATGGAAG
>JAJDZN010000240.1 GCA_022824585.1 Bryobacterales bacterium
TAGCAATCGCCGGCAGTAGCCGCACGGCTTCCCAATTTGTAAGTTGTCGACGTCCCACCCGGCCACCACGGGCAGAGTCAAGAGCTTATTGCCCGCTCTCTCATGGAGCGCCGACACCAGTGCGTACCCCGCACATGGCGCTACCGCTCGGGCTTCGTTGTCTCGCACCGCAACCGACCGGCGACGGGTCTTCCGCGGAGCAAGCTCCGCCTCCAGGCCGGGGGACGAATTCTGCAGAGTAGCGGACGGCGCCGGCAAGCGGGTGGCGGCACCGGCAAGCAACGTGCTCTCCCGGATACGCGTTGTGCGCCGAGCGAGATCGAGCGATAGTCCGGTGGTCAAGCCCACCTGCCATACTGGCGAGCATGCGCAGTCTTGGCCTCGCCGCCCTGCTCGGGCTCTTTGCATCGCTTTGCGCGGCCCAGCCGGAGGGCTGGTCGCGGCCATTTCCCGGCCACCGCGTGATCGGCAACCTCTACGCGGTCGGCACCTATGACCTTGGGGTGTTCCTGATCACCTCGGACGAGGGACACATCCTCGTCAACACCGCCCTCGAAGACTCGGTCCCCTTGATCCGCCGGAACATCGAGTCGGTCGGCTTCCGCCTCGAGGACATCAAGATCTTGCTGCAGATGCAGTCTCACTGGGATCACACCGCGGCCCTGGCCGAAATCAAGCAGATCACTGGCGCGCAGATGTGGGCGACCGAGGACGACGCGCCAGTGCTGGAAGACGGCGGCTTTAGCGACCCGCACTTTGGCGGGCGCGTGTCCTTCAAGCCTGTCAAGGTGGACAAGATCATCAAGGACGGCGAGCTGATCGAGCTCGGTGCCATCCGGCTCACGGTCATTGACACTCCGGGGCACACGGCGGGCAGTTCCAGCTACGCCATGTCGGTTCGGGAGAATGGCCGGGAATACAAGGTCGTCATCGCCAACATGGGCACGATCAACCGAGGCAAGAAGCTCGTCGTAGACCCTACCTACCTGGGCGTTGCCGAGGATTTCGCCAAGACCTTCAAACGCCAGAAAGCCATGCAGGTTGACGTCTGGGTCGCGGCCCATGGATCGCAATACGGGTTGCACCGCAAATACCGCCCGGGGCAGGCATACAGCCCCGATACGTTCGTGGATCCCGAGGGCTTCCTAGCCGCTGTGGAACGGCTCGAAAGCCTATACTTGAAGCAGCTGGAGGCCGAGCGGCGCTAAGCGGCGACGGCCTGCCGGTGCCTTGCCCCCTCACGGTCACAGTGGTACCGTGACGTGAAGAGAAGCCTTGTGCTACCACGCATTTCCGATCCCCGCCTGCGGCCCGTTGCCGACAAGGTAGCGAACGGCACGCGCCTGTCCTTCGAGGACGGCGTGAACCTGTACCGGTCGCCAGACCTGCTGGCGGTAGGCCACTTGGCCAACCAGGTTCGCGAGCGGCTGAACGGGAACCGGACCTACTTCAACGTCAACCGCCACATCAACCCGACGGACGTGTGCGTGGCAGCCTGCAAGCTGTGCGCGTTCGGCAAGCAAAAGCGCAACCCGACCGCCTACACCATGTCGCTGGAGCAGGTCTGGCACACCGCCGGAATCGGCTACAGCGAGGAGATTTCGGAGTTCCACGTCGTGGGCGGCCTGCATCCAGAACTTGGCCTGGATTGGTTTGCCAAGATGTTTGGCGGGCTCAAGCAGCGCTTCCCAAAGGTCCACCTCAAGGCCCTGACCATGGTCGAGATCGGCTATCTGGCGCGCCGCGAGGGCATCTCCGTCCAAGAAACCTTGGAGCGGCTCCGAGACTCTGGTGTCGACTCCCTGCCGGGCGGGGGCGCGGAGATCTTTACCGAGCGCGTCCGCCGCATTATCTGTGACCACAAGATCGATGGCAACGAATGGATCGAGACAGCCCGGACGGCCCACAACCTAGGCCTGAAGTCCAACGCCACCATGCTCTACGGTCACATCGAGACCGATGAGGACCGCGTCGACCACCTGCTGCGCTTGCGGGCCCTGCAGGACGACACCGGCGGGTTCCAGACCTTCATCCCGCTGGCATTCCACCCCCAGAACACCCCGATGCACCACCTGCCGATGACGTCGGGCTTTCAAGACATCCGGGCCATCGCCGTGGCCCGGCTTCTGCTGGACAACTTCCCGCACATCAAGGCCTACTGGATCATGCTGACCCCGAAGATCGCGCAAGTGGCGCAGCGCTTCGGCGCGGACGACATCGACGGCACGGTGGTCGAGGAGAAGATCTACCACGACGCCGGCGCGAAGACTCCCCAGGTGCTGCGACGCGAGCAGCTGCTGCGCCTGATCCGCAATTCCGGCCGCGAACCCACCGAGCGCGACACGCTCTACCGCGAAGTGCGGCGCGACGAGGCGACCTTGGCGCTGGCCGTCTAACAGCGCTGCCGTGATGGCGCGCTCACGGCTCGAGCAGTTTCAGGATCTGCTCCAAGCCGCTGCGAATCTCCGCGAGGCCCTCACGCGAGACCGACGGCGAGACGTTCCCGCCATCCTGTGGCGACTGCGACGGCCTGACTGCCGGCGGGGCAGCCGCGGCTGACTCGGGCTCGGCCCGTTTCGCGACCGCGCCACTGCTGCGCAAGGCCCGCCGCGCACCCGCGATGGTGTACTTGTCGCTGTACAGGAGTTGTTTGATGGCGAGGATCGTCTCAAGATCCTTGCGGCGGTACTGCCGCTGCCCCTTGGGGGTCTTGCGCGGAGACAGCATTGGAAACTCCGATTCCCAGAAGCGCAGGACGTGCGCTTCCACTCCGGCGATCTTCGTAACCTCGCCGATCCGAAAGAACAATCGATTCGGAATCTCCGGCCGGCTGCCGCTTGCGCTCTGGTCTTCCGCCATTGGCGAAACATTATACTTGGCCGGGACGGGCGGTGCGTGGGCTGACCCGAGCGAGAATCTCTTGCTCTTGTCCGCTCGAAACTTCCGACCCTTGCGCAATGAAACTGCTCCAGATCATCACGATCCTAGCCGCATTCGCCAGCAGCTCGGCCGAAGGAGCAAGGCCCAACATCCTGCTGATCCTCGCCGACGACCTCAATGACTGGGTCGGGGCGCTGACCTCCCATCCGAACGCGCGCACTCCCAACATCGACCGGTTGGCGGGAAGCGGAATGCTGTTTCGCCAAGCCTATGCCGCCTCTCCCAAGTGCAATCCTTCGCGCACGGCGCTGCTGCTCGGCTTGGCCCCGTCTACGACAGGCATTTACGACAACGGCCACTGGTGGAGACCTCACATGCCGGAGGCTGTCGCGCTGCCGGAGGCATTCCGGCAAGCTGGCTACCATGTCGCCGGCGGCGGCAAGATCTTTCACCACACGGCAGGGTTCAATCCGCCCGACCTGTGGGACGAGTATTTCGACTTGCGGTTCGACGACCCTTGGGACCGCGCCGGGCCAGCCTACCCCGGAATCGGCCCGGCCCGGCCGCCGCCCGGACACCCACTGGCTGGCATGACGCCGTTCCGCCACGAGCTGGACTGGGGCTCTCTGCCGATCCGTGATGCCGACTACGGTGACGCACGCACCGTCGCTTGGGCCTCCGACTTTCTCCGGCAAGGCCGCGCGCAGCCGTTCTTGCTCGCCGTCGGCCTGTTCCACCCCCACCTTCCGTGGTACGCCCCGCAGAGATTCTTCGCGGCCTTCGAAGCAGACAAAACCGTGCTGCCAGACGCTCCCGCTGACGACCTTGCCGACGTTCCGGCCGAGGGACGGCGCCTGGCCGGCCGCGGTGCCGAGGTCTTCGCAGCCATCCGCGCAGCCGGGAAATGGGCGGAGGCCGTCAGAGCCTATGCCGCCAACATCGCTTTCGCCGATGCCTTGGTGGGGCGACTGCTAGACGCACTGGAGCAGAGCCCGCATGCCGAGAACACCGTCGTCGTCTTCGCATCGGATCACGGCTTCCACCTTGGAGAAAAGCAGCACTGGTACAAGTCCACGCTCTGGGAGCGGGCCACTCACGTGCCCCTAGTGATTCGCGGGCCGGGCGTCGCGCCCGGGAGCGTCTGCGACAGGCCGGTCAGCCTGCTCGACATCTACCCGACGCTGCTCGAGCTGGCCGGTGTTCCCGCCGCGCCCAGGCTCGACGGCCGCAGTCTGACCGGCCTGCTGGCAGATCCGGCTTCGGAATCGAACCGGCACGCCGGCATCACCTACCTGCGCGGCAATCACGCGGTCCGCCAAGGCCGCTGGCTCTACATCCGCTACCGCGATGGCGGCGAGGAGCTGTATGACCGCGACGCCGACCCGCGCGAGCTGGCCAACCTTGCCGACAGCGAGGAACGGCGCGAGGTAAAGCGGGCGCTGGCCGAACTGCTGCCGCGCGAAAATGCCGCTGCAGCGCCGCTCAAGAGCGCGTACGTGTTCGATGCCGACGCGTACGCGTGGGCGCCCAAGCCGTGAAAGGCGGGGGCCGGACCCTCCCTATAATGGAATATCGGCTCCGGCAGACGATGGCCCTGCACCCCCGCATCCGCTCCACTACGGTGCTCTGCGTCCGCCGTGACGGCAAGGTTGCCCTAGCTGGCGACGGCCAGGTCACCATGGGCGCCGAGGTCATGAAGTCCTCGGCCAAGAAGATCCGGCGGCTCCACAACGAGCAAGTTCTGGCCGGCTTTGCCGGCTCCACGGCCGATGCGATTTCTCTCTTCACGCGCTTCGAGGAGAAACTCCAAGCGTTCGGCGGCAACCTGAGCCGGGCAGCGGTGGAGCTGTCCAAGGAGTGGCGCATGGACAAGACGCTGCGCCACTTGGAAGCGCTGCTGCTGGTGGCCGACGCGAAGTCGACCCTGCTGCTGAGCGGGACAGGAGATGTCATCGAACCTGACGACCAGGTGGCCGCCGTCGGATCGGGCGGCTCCTATGCGGTCGCCGCGGCCACCGCCCTGCTGGAGCACACCGACTTGAGCGCGCGAGAAGTTGCCGAGTCAGCGATGAAGATCGCGGCGGACATCTGCATCTATACCAACTCAAACATCGCGTTCGAGGAATTGAGCTAACGCAATGGTCATCTTCCTTCCCGGTGACTCCGGGTCTAGTTCGACGGCTCTCGACGAGCTGACTCCGCGGGAGATCGTCGAAGAGCTCGACAAGCACGTGGTCGGCCAGTCCGAGGCCAAGCGGGCGGTCGCAGTAGCCCTGCGCAACCGCATCCGGCGCCAGCGCCTCGATCCGGAAATGGCCGAGGAGGTGATGCCCAAGAACATACTGATGATGGGCCCGACCGGCGTCGGCAAGACGGAGGTCGCGCGGCGCCTGGCGCGGTTGTCGAACTCGCCGTTCGTGAAGGTCGAAGCGACCAAGTTCACCGAGGTCGGTTACGTGGGCCGCGACGTCGACTCGATGATCCGGGACCTCGTCGAAATGGCAATTGACATGATCCGCGAGCAGAAGATCGACCTCGTCGCGGAGCGGGCCGAGAAGAACGCCGAAGAGCGCCTGCTGCAGATCCTGATGCCGCCCCAGAAGAGCGACGACCAAGACGAGCCTGACAGCACCGCAGCTACGCGCGAGAAATTGCGGAAGAAGTTGCGGGAAGGCAAGCTGGACGACCGCATGGTCGAGATCGATATCCAGAACCGCAACAACCCGATCGAGGTCGTCACCAACCAGGGCGTCGAGGAGATGGACATCAATATCCGGGAGCTGGTCCCCGGATTGTTCGGCGGGCAAACCCGCCGCCGCAAGATGACCGTGCTGGACGCGTTGGACACGCTGACCCAAGAAGAGGAGCAAAAGCTCATCGACATGGAGCAGATCACGCGCATGGCGGTCGAGCGCACCGAGCAGGCCGGGATCGTGTTCCTCGACGAAATGGACAAGATTGCGGGACGCGAAGGCGGCCGCGGCCCGGAAGTGAGCCGCGAAGGTGTCCAGCGCGACCTGCTGCCGATCGTGGAGGGCACGACGGTCAACACCCGCTACGGGATGATCCGCACCGACCACATCCTGTTCATCGCCGCCGGCGCATTCCATGTGGCCAAGCCCAGCGACATGATTCCCGAGATGCAGGGGCGCTTCCCGATCCGAGTCGAACTCAAGCCGCTGACGAAGGATGATTTCATCCGGATCCTGACCGAGCCCAAGAACGCACTGACCAAGCAATACATCGCGCTGCTGGAGACCGAGGGCTTGAAGCTGGAGTTCACCGAGGGCTCGATCGAGGAAATCGCGCGCACGGCGATGATCGTCAACGAGCAAACCGAGGACATCGGGGCACGGCGGCTCCACACGATCATGGAGAAGTTGCTGGACAAGTTCTCGTTCGAAGCTCCCGACATGCGGGAGAGCAGCGCCACGATCGACGTGGCCTACGTGAACGAGCAACTCGCCTCGATCGTGAAGGACCAAGATCTGAGCCGCTATATCCTCTGACAAATGGCCCCAAGGCAGCGGAGCCGGTTGCTGCACGCCGCGCGATGCGGCGCGTTGGCTGTGATCGTGACCTCGTGTGGCTCGGTGGGTGACCCCCTGCCACCGCTCGTGGACCTGCCGCAACCGGTCAGGGACCTTGCAGCGCACCAAGTCGCGGACGAGGTCCGGATCGAGTGGAGCTGGCCGCTTGTCACCACCGAGGGCATGGCCGCTCGCAACGTCAGCGGCTTCACGCTGTGGGCCGTGGACGTGCCGGGCTTTGGCAACGTGCTCACGGCACAGACGATCGACGAGTACCGCCGCGAAGTGCTGACGGTCGGTGAGCTCAAGCTGGTCGATCTCGGGCCTGGCGAGCGGGTCGATGCGCGCCTCCCCCTGGGCGACTGGCCGCTCGGCCAGGAAACGATCCTGGTCCTGACGGTCGCAAACCGCGCCGGCCGGCACGCGGGCTACTCGAACCAAGTCCAGCTCCAGCCGCTGGAACCTCCCGAGCGCGCGACTTGGGCCTCGCACTCAGTCCAGGCTGAAGGCGTGGCGCTGGCATGGCTGCCGTCCGCGCTCTCCGAAGAGTACGCCGTCGACAGAGCGACGGGCAATCACGGCGAGTACCAGCCGCTGGGGCGCCTGGCTGCGACGGCATTCCTCGACCGGACTGTGGGCTGGGGCCGGACCTATCGGTATCGAGTTCGCCCGCTCCGCAGGTCGGAGGCCGGATGGATCGAAGGCTCCGCTTCCGAAGTAGTCAGCGTGACCCCGCGGGACACCTTTCCCCCGACGCCGCCAACAGGCCTGCGAGCGGTACGAACCGAGACGACGGTGGAATTGTCGTGGCTGTCCAGCCCGGAACAGGACGTCGCCGGCTATCGCGTATATCGGGACGGCATGGCAATTTCCGAGGTCTCGGTCGACACCACCTACAGCGATGGCGGGGCCAAGCGCAAGGCGCACGAGTTTTCGGTGTCCGCGCTGGACGCGAGCGGTAACGAGAGCCCGCCATGCCCTGCGATTACTGTTCCCGCACCCGACTCGCCGATAGACTAGTGAGATGCTCGCTCGGATCGCGTTGGTGGCGGCCCTGCTAGGCGAGCTGCTGCTGGTTGCTTGTGCGACCCGCATGGGCCCGCGCACAATACCGGCCGCCCGGTTTGGCTACAACGAGCGCATTGCCCGCTCCCAGAACGACCAGCTCCTCCTCAATCTCGTGCGGTTGCGCTACCGCGACACTCCGGTCTTTCTCGATGTCGGCACGGTGATCGCCCAATACACGCTGGACGCAAGGGTGGGCACGCTGCCCAGATTCGGCGCGGACGGCTCCGGACGGACGGAGTTGGGAGTTGACCTAGGCGCGCGCTACAGCGAACAGCCGACGATTACCTACGAGCCGATCTCGGGGGCGGAGTTCACCCGTCGGTTGCTGACCCCCATCTCTCCGCAGACCATCATCTTGCTGTCCCAGTCCGGCTGGAGCGTCGAGCGCCTTCTGATGTGCTGTGTTGACAGTATCAACGGCATCGCCAACGCACCGGTGGCGAGTGGCCCGACCCCTTCGTTGATCCCGGACAACAGCCGCTTTCGAGGCGTGGCCCAGGCCCTGCGGTCCCTGCAGCTGGCGGGTTCGTTGGAGTTCGTCCTCGAGCAGGACGATGCGTCGGGCAATGCGCTGCTGCGCGTTGGCCAGCCCGCCGGGGACGACAACCGCTCCGAAGTGCTGCGCGAACTGCGCGACACGCTGGGACTCGATCCCGACACCGAGGTCTTCCGCATTACCGCTCGCAGCGCGGTGCGCGGCCGAGACGAGATCATCCTCACGGGAAGGTCAGTCTTGGGAGCGCTGTTCTTCCTGTCCCACAGCGTCGATCCGCCAGCAGAACACGAAGCGCGGGGCCTGGTTACGGTGGCCGAGCAAGCGGGCGGTAATGCAGCGAGCTGGGACGAAGTCTCCGGCGGTCTGATTCGCGTGCCCTCCTCGACTGCCGAACCTTCCGGCGCCTTCGTGCGCATCCGCTATCGCGACCACTGGTTCTTCATCAACGACGCGGATCTGAACTCCAAGGCGACGTTCAGCCTGCTGACGTACCTCCTGTCGCTGCAGTCGGCCGGCCATCAGGGCATGAGTGCCCTGCTCAGCGTTCCGGTTGGCAACTAGCCCCGCCGCGGCCGGACACGCGCAGCGCGGGGATCCCTGCCGGCGGATTTGAGCGTGGGCGCGCGGCGCGTCCGTGGCTGCGCCGCGGTCATTCCGTCTCGGACCCGGCGTCCGGCGCGCTCAGGTACGGATTAAACACGTAGCGGAGCGAGACCGGCCCGGGCAAGGTCAGGTTGCGCGTGATCGCATAGGCGGGATCCAGCCCCCACTGCCCCTTGGCCAGCAGTTTCTGCTTCAGCGTGTCGTTGTCGTGCCAACCCCAGAAAGGCTTGGCCATGTCGGCAGCATGCTTGCGGCTGAGAAACGCCCCGGCGACGAACGGGTGGCTGGCCTGCGGGCGCCCCCCCTGTGGCTGGTAGCGATAGTACCCGCTGAACGCGGCTCCCCCCGCGTCTCGCTCCTGCTGGGACCGGACCCACCAGTGGTCGTAGATCGGCAGAAGATCGTACCCCACGTTGCGGTCCGCAGGGTGCCGGGGCCTTTCCGCGACGCCCTTGTAGACATACGTCACGCCGGTGCCCGCCTCGAAATGGTCCGCGGACAGAGAGTACCCGGAGTGCTGGCCCGATCCGTAGACCCCGTGCCCGCCAGAATGGACGAACACGACCGGGTGCGTGCCGCCGACGAATTCGACCTCCCCGTCCAAGTTGTGAAAATTGCCGCGGACGCGCGGGTCGGCGCGATAGGAATAGATCTTGTTGTGCGCCAAGGTCTCCATGGCGACCGGATGCCCCCAAGGCGTGCCGTCCTTGGCGACGGTGAGGATCATTCCCTCGTTGTCGTTCTCGTGGCACGTTCCCGCGATGCACTTGTCCGAGTAGTCCCGCGGATGGAAGAAGTTGTAGATCAGGAACCAGTGCGTCTCGGTTTCCATCGCCGCGTAGTAGACGAAGGCCTGCGAACTGCTCTCCGGCGTGTTGTCCCAGTTGTTGTCGCCGCGCCAATCGCCATCGGCGTCGAACCGCGCCAGGTAGTCGGCCTTAGGCTGGAACCACGTCTCCTGAGCCACGAACGGAGCGTACCGCTCCGCCAGCGGACGGTAAGGATCGGGCGCGGCCGGCTGGGCCCCGAACGTCACGCGCTCGCCAGCCACCGTAGGCTCGGCGGCAGCATCGACGCGGATCCTCAGCGTCGCCGAGACGCCCTCTAACGTGGCGGTCAGGAGCGCTTCGCCTTCCCGGCCGGGCGCGGTGTACAAAACCGCGTCCGACAAGTCCGACTGCCTGTCGGACATCGTGAGCAGCCTCCGGTCAGCGCCATCCGGCCCGTCGTGGCGCGGTCGGATCTCCCCGCTCTCCCGGCGACTGAACGGCTTAGAGACCCAGCCTCCGTCGCTGCCGTGGACGTGAAAGGCCGCCGGACCGCGCTTGAGCGGCATCGGAGCCGCACCGCCCGTCAGCCTCGCGCCTTCGCCTACGGCCCTGACCTGCACCACCAAGACTTCGAACGGGCGCACCCGGGCGTCCGCCGGCACGGTCCGAAACTCGATCCCTCGCACAGGCCCGGGCACTTGTGCGCCAAGCGCCGCAATGCTCAGCGCCAGGGCCAGCCCGCGGCTGGCGCTCCGGCGGAAAAATCGTGGCGCGGCTGGTAGCAAGGGGCAAGTCAACGGGGCCGGTCTGCCCAGGGCCCGCGTCGCGTCCCGCCAACGGGCTCTACTCACGCGGATCCCATGTCCATGATGGCGCATGTCCAACGACGCTTCCTGCCCAAGTGTCCGGACATTCCAGCATCCGCTAGACTACTCCCAAGCGACGCGAACCGGCTCGGGACAGTTGCGGCGAGCGCGACTGGAGGATCTGACGCAGCCGGAAATGGCACGCTTGCTTTGCCGGAGCGCTGGTGGTCAGACCGAGACACCGACTGGTCAGGGCGGCAAGCACAGCACCGCAGACCGGACACGGTTTCGGCACCGCTCCGGTATTCCTCGCTTCGATCAGCACGATCCTTGGCGCAGTGCTGTTCCTGCGCTTCGGCTACGCAGTCGCGCACGTGGGGCTGTGGGGCAGCTTCGGCATCATCGCCCTCGGCCACTTGGTGACCATTCCCACGGTCCTGGCGGTTTCCGAGATCGCGACGAACCGGCGCGTCGCCGGCGGCGGGGCGTACTACATCATTAGCCGCTCGTTCGGCACCAGTATCGGCGGCTCGATCGGCATTGCGCTCTATCTCTCGCAAGTCATCTCGGTGGCCTTCTACCTCGTCGCCTTCGCCGAAGCGTTCGAGCCGCTCTACGCCTGGGCGGCTTCCGCTCACGGCATAGAAGCCGACCCGCGCTGGGTCAGCCTGCCGTCCACCGCCGTGCTGGCCGCAATCGTGCTGACGAGGGGCGCCCGGTCGGGCGTCCGCGCGCTGTGGTTCGTCAGCGCGGCCCTGTTCGCTTCGATCCTGCTCTTCCTGCTGGGCACGGGACCGGAAGCGGTGCGGCCCGACGGGCTCAACCTTACCTCGCGGATCCAGGATCCCGATCCGTTCGGAACCGTCTTCGCAACCTGCTTTCCGGCGTTCACGGGCATGATCGCCGGCCTCGGCCTGTCCGGGGACTTGAAGCGGCCCGAGAAGAGCATTCCTCTGGGCACCATCAGCGCCACCCTTGCCGGGATGGTGGTCTATGCGCTGGTGGCGATCAAGCTCGCGAGCAGCGCCACGCCGGAGGCGCTGGCCGCCGACCAGTTCATCATGGCCGAGGTCGCCGTTTGGGGGCCGGCGATCTACGTTGGCCTCGGAGCCGCGGCGTTCTCCTCGGCGCTGGGCTCGATCCTGGTGGCGCCCCGCACACTGCAAGCGCTTGGGCGTGACCGGGTGCTGCCGGTCCCAAGCCTGAACCGCATGTTGGCGGCGGGTTCGGGAGACGAGCGCGAGCCGACTTTCGCCACTCTCGTTTCCAGCCTGATCACGGTTGTGTTCGTGCTGGCGGGAACCATGGACGGCATTGCCCAGGTCCTGACCATGTTCTTCATGGTGACCTACGGCGCGCTGTGCTCGGTCTCGTTCTTGGAGTACTTCGCGGGCAACCCTTCCTACCGCCCGACGTTCCACTCGCGCTGGTACGTGTCACTGCTGGGCGCCATCATGTGCGCCTTGATTATGCTCCAGATCAGCCCGTTCTACGCGCTGCTGTCAATCCTGCTGATGGTGCTCGCGTATTTCGGCCTGCGTCGCACGCGCAAGGGCGAGCGCGACCTGACGGCGATCTTCCAAGGCACGATGTTCCAACTCACGCGCCGCTTGCAGATCATGCTGCAGACGAGCCGCGCTGAAGGCGCCAAGGGCGGCTGGCGACCTTCCATCGTGGCGGTGACTCGCTTCGGAGACGAGCGCTTGGGGCATTTTGACCTGCTGCGCTGGATCTGCCACCGGCACGGATTCGGGCACTTCCTGCAGTTCATCGACGGCGAGTACTCGTTCCGGGGAGAGATCGAGGCACGAACGCAGGTCGGCAAGCTCATCGAGCGCAGCGAGATGACCAATGCGGGCATCCTCGTCGATTCGCTCATCTGCCCGACCTTCAGCGGTGCCGTGGCCCATACGCTGCAAATGCCGGGGGTCTCGGGCTTGCCCAACAACTGCGTGTTGTTCGAATTTGACAAGCAGCACCCGGAGGAAATCGGCGAAGTCGCCCAAGGAGCCCTGCTCGCCGCCGAGTCCGTCTTCAACGTGCTGATACTGCGTTCCACGCAATACCGGTTCGGTTACCGCTCCTCGATCCACCTGTGGGTCACCGAGGAAACGCTCGATTGCGCTCCAATGATGCTCTTGCTCGCATTCATCATCGTGGGGCACCCGGAGTGGCGCCGCGCGAAGATCCAGCTCTTCGCGTGTTTCGACTCGCTCGAAGCTGGCCAAGAAGAGGACCGGCTCCCAGGCCTGCTGTCCGAGGGGCGCCTGCCGATCTCCAGCCAGAACATCACCGCCGTGCAATGTGCCGACAGCGCGGCGCTCGACGTGGAGGTCGGCCGCCGCTCGGCAGAGGCCGACCTGACAATTACCGGCCTGTTGGGAGCCGACATTGAGCCCGATCGCGCCGGCGAAGCGCTGATGCGCCTCGACAAGGCAAATGACGTGCTGTTCGTGCTTTCCAGCGAGCGCGTGTCGATCGACTAGCTGCGGCCCGCCCGGCAGCCCATCTCGGCAGTGAACCACTTGGCCCATCTGCTGCTTGCCGGCGATGACCCCGAGGCCAAGGTCGGACAGGTGCTGGCGGACTTCGTCACAGCCGGCGACATCGCCGCGCTCGCACCGGGCATCCAGGCCGGGATCCGCGCGCACCAGCGGATCGACTCATTCGCGGACAGCCATCCGGTTTTCGCCCGCGCCAGGCGCCGACTGAAGCCGCCCTACCGCCGCTTCGGCGGCGTCCTGCTCGACATCTACTTCGACCACTTCCTGGCGCGTGGCTGGGAGCGCTACGGAGACGGCGGTTCGCTGGCCGGGTTTGCCGACCGCTCGTACCGCATCCTGAACGAGTATCGCGACCTCCCGTCTGCGCGGTTCCGCAGGGTCGTGGCGGCAATGTGCCGCGACAACTGGCTCGTCGGCTACGCCAGTCTGGCCGGCGTCGACCGCGCGCTCCAGGGGCTGTCCCAGCGCTTTCCCCGCGCAAACCCGCTCGCATCCGGCGGGGCGGTGCTGCGCGACCAATATGCCGCCTTGGAAGCAGATTTCGGAGAATTCTTCCCGTCGCTGGCAGCGTATGCCCGGTCGCTTGCTCCGGCAGCGCTAGAGTGACGCGTCGGCGAGGCGGCCGGGCTCGAATCGGGCTGAAGAAAGGCGCTCGCTAGCGCTACAATCGTAGGGGAATGCTCACGCTCCGGAATCAGCCCCGGCCAAGCATCCTAGCAGTCGTCGCGGCCGGAATGGCTGCGATTATCGGCACGCACGTGCCGGCGTCGGAGGTTGCCCACAGGCAGCATCCGCACGTCGTGCTGATCACGGTCGATACCCTTCGCGCCGACCACCTCTCTTCTTACGGCTATCACCTGCGGACCAGCCCAACCATGGACAAGCTGGCCGAGGACGGCATTCGTTTCGACCGGGCCTACACCCCCATCCCGATGACCGGGCCATCGCACTTCTCGATGTTCACCGGTCGCTACCCGCAAGAGCACGGCGCGCGCATCAACGGCGTATCGCTACCGGACAACAGCAAGTGGCTGACGATCCCGCAGGTGCTCAGGCGCTTCGGCTACACGTCCGGCGCATTCGTCAGCGCCTGGCCATTGATCGGGCGACTGACCCAACTTCACCGGAGCTTCGACCACTACGACGAGGAACTCGAGCGCTCGTACCAGGTCTTCCACTCCATGCGCTGGGCCGAAGACGTCACACGACCGGCGCTGCGCTGGCTCGACGAGAACAAGGACAAGGACAAGCTGTTCCTGTGGGTGCACTATTTCGACCCGCACGAGCCCTACAACCTACGCAAGGAGTTCGCCGACCCAGAGCAGGTCCGCGATCCAGACCCGGCCATAGCCGAGTACTCCGAAGAGATCCAGAACCGAATCGTCCGCTATGACTCAGAGATCGGCTACGCCGACAGCCATATAAGGAGACTGCTGGACCACATCGACAAGCTCGGAATGCGCGACAACACACTCGTCGCGCTGCTCTCCGACCACGGCGAGGGACTCGGCGAGCATGGTTTCGTCGGACACGGCCGCTGGCTGTTCGAGAGCACAGTGCGCGTGCCTTGGATCATGCGCCTACCCGGCACGATCAAGCCCGGCAGCGTGGTTGCCGAGAGTGTCTCGACGCTCGACCTCGCTCCGACGCTCCTAGACCTCGCCGTCCCGGAGTTCCGCGACGAGACGCAGGTGGCCATCTCCTACGCTGGCCGCAGCCAAGTCGCGGCCGTTACGAAGCAAATCTCGCCCGAATCGCGCCAGATACGATTCGTGTCGTTTGAGGGCAAGAAGGGCTTCATCCCGAAGTGGATTTCGTGGGCGTGGAAGCCGAACTCGGGACTGCCCTTTCGCATCGGCAAGCTTGAGGGGAGCATGAAGGCAGTCTGGACGCCCGACGAGAAGCGCTTCGACCTTTTCGACCTCTCGCAGGATCCGCACGAGCTACGGCCGCAAATGCTGACCGGCGCGGACCGGCGCTACTCGTTCGAAAGCGAAGCGTTCCAACGCTGGTTCGATACCACCAACCTCGCCGAGAGCGAATCCCGCTTGACCGAGCGGGATGCGAAGATCCTCGAGAGCCTCGGCTACATTACCAAGTAGCGGTACGGCAGCTAGCGCGCTAGTCGCGCTGGGGCGGCGGCTCTTGGGCGCGCAATGCGGCCTCTTCCGCCTCGATGCCGTCAACGGCTGACTGAAGGTCGGCCAGCAGTTTCCGGGACGCGGCACCAACCTCTAACCGGTAGCGTTGGTGCTCATCGCGAGCGGTCGCGAGTTCGTCGGCGATTTGCAGGGCAGCCAAGATCGCAAGCTGATAACTGTCCGTTCCCACACCCAGGGTGTCCACGCAGCGGGTGATGGCCTCGTCGACCTTTCGGGCCAGCTCGCGCGTGCGCTCTGGATCGGCGCCGCCCAAATGGTACGCACGGCCGCCGATCTCGACTCTGACGCGTTGATTTCCCACTGCGCTCAGCCTTCGCGCTCCAACTCGGCGACTTCCTGCAAGAGCGCCTCGACGCTCCGCTTAACCGCGTCGCGAGTGCTATCGCTGCGCACCTCGTCTCTCAGAACAATATGCGTTGGGGCAACCGTTCTTGGGCGCGCAACGCCACCACTTCGGCCTCGATGCCGTCGACGGCTGACTGAAGGCCGTCCAGGAGTTTCCGGGACGCGGCACCAATTTCCAAGCGGTAGCGTTGGTGCTCGTCGCGGGCAGTCGCTAGCTCGTCGGCGATCTGCAAGGCAGCCAAGATAGCCAGCTGATAGCTGTCCGTTCCCGCACCCAGCGTGTCCGCGGAGCGATTGATGGCCTCGTCGACCTTCCGGGCAAGCTCGCGCGTGCGCGCCGGATCGGCTCCGCCCAAATGGTACGCACGGCCGCCGATCTCGACTCTGACGCGTTGATTTCCCACTGCGCTCAGCCTTCGCGCTCCAACTCGGCGACTTTCTGCAAGAGCGCCTCGACGCGCCGCTTGACCGCGTCGCGAGTGCTATCGCTGCGCACCTCGTCTCTCAGAACAATGATCTGGGTATCGCGGTCGCGCAGTTCGTCGCGCAGCCGCTCAACCTCGAGCTCAGCCTTAACCCGTTTCGTGCGAGCTTCACGCAGTTGCTCGACCAAGCCCAGCACCCGCCGCTCCAGTTCGCCAAGCGGGCCGAGATCGTCGCCTTCGGAAGACGGCAACTCCAGCTGGGGGCGTTCATCGTCCATGGCGCAAGTCCCGGATGCTCACAATGATAGACGACTCGCGGTTGCGATCAAATGCGCGGTCGCACGGGGCCCGCTCGCCTCGGGCCCTAGGCAGGCCGCGAAGTGGTGCGCAAGAGAGGACTTGAACCTCCACGGGATTTAACTCCCACTAGGACCTGAACCTAGCGCGTCTGCCAATTCCGCCACTTGCGCACAGGCTGGCGGCTACCTCGAAGCACCGCACGGCAACCGATGCTGCCACCATCCCCATTGTAGGACATCGGCTGCCGACTACCGTCCGCGCCGGGGGGTGCCTCCGGGACCGCCACCGCGTGCCCTACCAGATCGTCGTGAAACCGACTGTCACTGCCCGGCCGATCTCGGGAATCCGCTGTCCAGTGAACGGATTCAGGGAATTGAGGTGCTCGTAGTAATACTTGTCTCCGGCATTCTCGATTCCAAGGTGAAGCGTCGACCCCTCCCACAAGTCGGCCCCGAATCGGAATCCGTGCAGGGTGAACCCGGGCGAAGGCGACTCCAGGCGGGCAGCGGAGACCCTCCGCTGGTCCCACACGTTCCGCATGCCGTATTCCGCCCAAACGCGCCGTCCGGGAGCCACGAACCGCACCGCTGAGTCGAGCTCCATCGGCGCGATCCCCAGGACCGGCTGCATCAGCTCCCGATCGTCCGCCATGGTCTTGGACGCCTGCAGGCGGAATTCGAACCGATCAGAGGTCCTCCGCACACCGAGATTCCAGCCGCGGAAGAACGCGCTTTGGCCGTTGAC